>JAATFG010000018.1 GCA_015655355.1 Lysobacterales bacterium | reverse complement strand
GTGGCAGTACCTGTCCACGATCACCGAGTCCGACGTGGCCCTGCCGGTGCCGATGATGAACATCATCAACGGCGGCGCGCACGCGGACAACAACGTCGACTTCCAGGAATTCATGGTGCTGCCGGTCGGCGCCGCTTCGTTCTCCGAAGCGCTGCGCGCTGGCACCGAAATCTTCCATTCGCTCAAGTCGGTGCTCAAGGGCCACGGCCTGAGCACGGCAGTCGGCGACGAGGGCGGTTTCGCCCCCGATTTCCGCAGCAATGTGGAAGCGCTGGACACCATCCTCGAGGCGATCGGCAAGGCCGGCTACACCGCCGGCGAAGACGTGCTGCTCGGCCTCGACGTGGCCTCGAGCGAATTCCACGAGAACGGCAAGTACAACCTGACCGGCGAAGGCAAGCGCCTGACCTCGGAGCAGTTCGTCGATTTCCTCGCCGACTGGGCCGCGCAGTATCCGATCGTCACCATCGAAGACGGCATGGCCGAAGACGATTGGGCCGGCTGGAAAGCATTGACCGAACGCCTCGGCAAGAAGGTGCAACTGGTCGGCGACGACTTGTTCGTCACCAATCCCAAGATATTCAAGCAGGGCATCGAATCGCACACCGCGAATGCGATCCTGATCAAGGTCAACCAGATCGGCACGCTGACCGAGACGTTGGAAGCGATCTCGATGGCGCACCACGCCGGCTACGCGGCGATCGTCTCGCACCGCTCTGGCGAAACCGAGGACACCACCATCGCCGACATCGCCGTGGCGACGACCGCCACCCAGATCAAGACCGGCTCGCTGTGCCGCAGCGACCGCGTCGCCAAGTACAACCAGTTGCTGCGCATCGAGGAGGCGCTCGGCGCCAGTGCGCGTTACGCCGGCCGCAACGCCTTCGTTTCGCTGAAAGGCTGACGGGCGCGCATGCGCGGCAAGTTCGGCGTCCTGTTGCTGTTGCTGGTGCTGCTGGGCTACCTGCAGTACCACTTCTGGCTCGGCAGCGGCAGTTCCGGCGAAGTGCTTGCGCTTGAGCAGCGGGTCGAGCAGCAGCAGAAGGAGAACGAAGGCCTGCAGCAGCGCAACGCCGCGCTTGCCGCCGAAGTCGAGGACCTCAAGTCCGGCGAGGCGGCGGTCGAGGAACGCGCGCGCAGCGAGCTGGGCATGATCAAGCCCGGCGAAACCTTCTATCGCGTGGTCGACGACAATCCGCCCGCCCCCGCGACGACGACATCCGCGGCCCCGGCGGAGCCGCAGCGGTGATCCGCGGCGTCTGGGTCGTGGTTCCCGCCGCCGGGCGCGGCACGCGCTTCGGCAGCGAAACGCCGAAGCAGTATCTCGACGTCGCGGGCCGTCCGCTGCTCGCGCATACGCTGCAGGCCCTGTTCGCGCATCCGCAGGTGAGCGGCGCGGTGGTCGTGGTCGGCGAAAACGACGGCGATTGGGCCGCCTGCGACCTGCTCGTCGACGGCAAGTTCGACGGCAAGCCGGTGCTCGCCGCGGTCGGCGGCGCCACGCGCGCGGCCTCGGTGCTGAATGGCGTCAATGCCTTGCCCGGCGACGTGCGTGCCGACGATTTCGTGCTGGTCCACGATGCGGCGCGACCGAACCTTGGGCTCGACGACGTGCAGAAGCTGCTCGATCGCGGCCGCGAGGACATGGTCGGCGCGATCCTCGCCGCGCCGGTGCGCGACACGCTCAAGCGCGCCGGCGACGACGGGGGCATCGACGCCACCGAGTCGCGTTCGCGCCTGTGGCGCGCGTTCACCCCGCAGATGTTCCGCCGCCTGCAACTGACCAAGGCGCTGGAAGACGCGGGCAAAGCCGGCATCGAGGTGACCGACGAAGCGATGGCGATGGAACGCCTCGGCCTGCGCCCGCTGCTGGTCGAAGGCAGCGAGGACAATTTCAAGATCACCACGCCGGCCGATCTGGCGCGGTTCAAGTTCATCCTTTCGCAAAAACAAGATTCCCAACGCACGTAGGCGCGTGATGGTCACCAAGATCAGTGCACTCGACATCAGGATCGGCCAGGGCTTTGACGTACACGCCTTCGGCGACGGCGACCACGTCATGCTCGGTGGCGTGAAAGTGCCGCACGAGCGCGGCGTGCTCGCGCACAGCGACGGCGACGTGGTCCTGCATGCGCTGTGCGACGCGATGCTCGGCGCGCTCGCGCTGGGCGACATCGGTCAGCATTTCCCGCCGAGCGATGATCGTTGGAAGGGCGCCGACAGCCGCACGCTCCTGCGTCATTGCAAGTGGCTGATCGCGCAAAAGGATTGGCGTGTCGGCAATGCCGACGTCACCGTGATTTGCGAACGCCCCAAGGTCGGCCCGCATGCGCCGGCGATGCGCGAAATCATCGCCGCCGATCTGGGCATCGCGCTGGACGGTATTTCGATCAAGGCCACCACCAGCGAAAAGCTCGGCTTCACCGGTCGCGGCGAAGGCATCGCCGCGCAGGCGGTCGTGCTGCTGGTGCGCAAGTGAAAACCCTCGCCCCTTGTGGGAGAGGGTGCCCCGAAGGGGCGGGAGAGGGGACGCATGAATGAATTGCCCAGAGCGTTTGGCAACGCGGTTCTCTCCGCGCATATTCGCGCCACACCGGAGGATTTCTTCGTCGAGGAAATGCCGTCGTTCGCGCCGAGCGGCGAGGGCGAACACCTGCTGCTGACCATCGAGAAGCGCGGCCTCAACACCGCGTTCGTGGCGAAGGAACTGGCGAAGTGGGCGGGCATCTCCGAGATGGGCGTGAGCTACGCCGGCCTGAAGGATCGCAACGCGGTGACGCGGCAATGGTTCAGCGTGCACCTGCCGAAGAAAGTCGCGCCGGATTTCGCCGCGTTGCAGGTCGAAGGCCTGAACGTCCTCGAATACACATGGCACAACCGCAAACTGCCGCGCGGCGCGCTGGCCGGCAATCGCTTTGTGGTTGCTTTGCGCGAAGTGCAGGGTGAGCGCGATGCGATTGACGCGCGGCTTGCGCAAATCGCCGCGCGCGGCATTCCGAACTGGTTCGGCGAACAGCGCTTTGGCCATGGCGGCGGCAACATCGCCAAGGCGCTGGCGATGTTCGAAGGCAAGCGGGTCAAGCGCGACGAGCGTTCGATTTATCTCTCCGCGGCGCGTTCGGAACTGTTCAACCGCGTGCTCGCCGCGCGCGTTGCTGATGACACGTGGGACAAGCCGCTGGACGGCGAAACGTGGCTGCTCGACGGCAGCCGCAGCGTGTTCGGCCCGGAAGAATTCGGCGACGAACTGGCGCGGCGCCTGCGCGAATTCGACATCCATCCGTCCGGCCCGTTGTGGGGCGCGGGCGAATTGCGCAGCACGGGCGAGGCGCGTCGCGTCGAACTGGCGGCGCTCGGCGATGAAACCGCGCTGCGTTTGCGTGTCGGTCTGGAAGCCGCGGAGCTGAAGCAGGAGCGGCGCGCGTTGCGCTTGAAGGTGGCCGGCCTGCAATGGCAATGGCTGGACGCAACCTCGCTGCAATTGGCGTTCGCGCTGCCGCCGGGAAGCTATGCGACGGCGTTGCTGCACGAGTTGGGCGAGACGCCGTAGCGCCGCGCAAGCTCGGCACCACCACAACGGATCAGGTGCGCTTCAACAACACGAGCACTGCGCCGGTGCCGCCCTGGTTCACTGGCGCGGAATGGAATGCCAGCACGTCGTTGCGCTGGCGCAGCAGGCGGTCAACGAGATTCTTCAACACCGGAGCGCCATCGGCTTGCAGGCCTTTGCCATGGATGATGCGCACGCAGCCGAAGTCGTGGTCGTGCGCCTCCTTGAAGAACTGGCGCAGCAGGCCTTCGGCCTGCAAGGCGGTGGCGCCGTGCAGGTCGAGTTCGTCCTGCACCGAGAACTGTCCGCGCTTGAGCCGGTTGAACACGTTGGCCGGCAGCGGATCGCGCTTGTGGCTGAGCGTATCGCCGGCCTGCAATTCGGCGAGGCGGGCATCGAGCTCGCGCTGGAACGTGCTTTGCCGGAACTGCGATCGCGCGTCGATTTCATCGCGCTCGGCCATGCGCGCGCGCGGCTTCGGCGGTGACTTGCGGGGTGGCGCGGCGACATCGGCGGTTTGCTTCACCGCGCCGATCGCGGCGCGGAACAGCGCGGCGTCATCGTCTTCGCCGCCATCGGGCATGTCGTCGATCATGCGCCAATGGTAATGCCTGGGCGGCGCGGAGGCGGTCCCGGCAAAACTCTTCCGGTATGATTGGAGCGCATGAGAATCCTGGTCAGCAACGACGACGGCGTGGACGCGCCGGGCATCCACATCCTCGCCGAACACCTGCGTGCAGCCGGCCACGACGTCTGGGTCGTCGCGCCCGACCGCGACCGCAGCGGCGCGAGCAATTCGCTCACCCTCGACCTGCCGATCCGCACCAAGCAGCTCGACCCGCGTACCACCCGCGTCAACGGCACGCCGACCGACTGCGTGCACCTGGCGCTCACCGGCATGCTCGATTTCGAGCCGGACATCGTGGTTTCCGGCATCAACAATTCGGCCAACCTCGGCGACGACGTGATCTATTCGGGCACCGTGTCGGCGGCGATGGAAGGGCGCTTCCTCGGCTTGCCGGCGGTTGCGGTATCGCTGGTCACCCAGGACCACAACGCGCGGCATTACGAAACCGCGGCGCGCGCGGCGGTGATGATCGTCGAACGCTTGAAATCCGAACCGCTGCCGGCCGACACCATCCTCAACGTCAACGTGCCGGACATCGCCTGGAGCGCGCTGCGCGGCTTCGAGACCTCGCGCCTCGGCAACCGCCATCGCGCCGAGGGCTGCATTCCGCAGCACGATCCGCGCGGTGCGACGGTGTATTGGATCGGCCCGTCCGGCCCCGAGGCCGATGCCGGCGCCGGCACCGATTTCCATGCGGTGCGCAGTGGGCATGTGTCGATCACGCCGATCCACGTCGATCTCACCCGTTTCTCCGCGCTGGAAAAAGTCGCCGGCTGGGTCGGCGGCCTGAACGCGCAGCGCGAGGCGCAGCCATGATGGCGCGCCTGCATCTGCAACCGCAGGCGGTCGGCGTCGGCATGACCTCGCAGCGCGTGCGCGATCGTCTGGTCGAACGCCTGCGTGCCGACGGCATCCGCGACGAGAACGTGCTCAACGCGATCCGCACCGTGCCACGCCATCTGTTCGTCGACGAAGCATTCGCGACGCGTGCCTATGACGATTCGGCGCTGCCGATCGGCCACGGCCAGACGATTTCGCAACCGTGGGTGGTGGCGCGGATGACCGAAGCGCTGCTGCAGAACGCGCCGAAGAAAGTGCTGGAAGTCGGCACCGGCAGCGGCTACCAGGCCGCGGTGCTGGCCGCGCTGGGGCTGGAAGTGCACACGGTCGAACGCATCGGCGACCTGCTGCGCCAGGCGCGCAAGCGCTTCCGCACGCTCGGCTTGAATGAAAAGATCCGCAGCAAGCACGACGACGGCCGCATCGGCTGGCCCGGGAACGGCCCGTTCGATGCGATCATCGTCACTGCGGCCGCTCCCGCGTTGGTGGCGCAATTGGTCGACCAGCTCGCCATTGGCGGGGTGCTGGTCGCGCCGGTCGGCTCTGCCTCCGAGCAGAAGCTGCTGCAACTCGTGCGACGCGAGCAGGGCGTCGAGGAAACCACATTGGCGGCGGTGGCCTTCGTGCCGCTGCTGTCGGGGACGCAGGACTGATGGCCTTGTTCAAGGGATTGTACGAACGCGCACTGAAATGGGCGGCGCATCCGCGCGCGGAGATTTTCCTGTCCGGGTTGAGCTTCATCGAGGCTTTCATCTTCCCGGTCGCGCCGGAAGTGATGCTGGCGCCGATGACCCTGGCGAAACCGAAGAACTGGGTGCGCTACGCCAGCATCAGCCTCGGCTCGTCGCTGCTCGGTTCCTTCGTCGGCTATGCGCTGGGCCATTTCGCGTTCGGGCTGGCCAAGCCGCTGCTGGCCGACATCGGCTGGCTGCCGGCGATCACCGAGCAGGTCGCCAAGCTGCAAGGCCTCGGCGGCTGGAAGATCTTCTGGATGCTGGTGCTGGCCGGGTTCCTGCCGATTCCGCTGAAGATCTTCACCTGGGCTTCGGGCTTTGCCGGGGTGCCGTTGCCGGCCTTCGTCGGTGGCATGCTGGTCGGGCGCGGCAAGCGCGTGTATTTGTTGTGCGGGCTGATCCGCCTCGGTGGCGAGCGGGTCGAGCAGGCGCTGCACCGCTGGATCGAATGGATCGGCTGGGGCCTGATCGCGCTGCTGGTGTTGCTCGTGGTGTATTTCCGTTTCCTGCGTTGAGGACGAAAGAATGACGATGCGCCGCTCCTTCGCGAATGCCTTGCTGCTCGTGCTGGTGACGGTGCTGTTGTCCGCCTGCCTCAACGCGCGCGTGCAGGGCGTGCCGACGCGCACGGGCGGCGGCAAGTTCAACACGCTCGGCAAGCCTGCCGACACGCCGATCCCGAAAACCTCGCAGCCCAAATACGGCACGACGGTGAAGGTCGAAAAGGGCGTGACCTTGTATCGTTATGCGGTCAACAACGGCATCAGCCCGATGGACCTGGCGTTGTGGAACGACATCGCGCCGCCGTACACGATCTACCCGGGACAGGTGTTGCGCCTGTACCCGAAGGACCGTACCGCGCCGCCGAAGCCGCCGGCCGGGCCGACGCCGAACGGTGGCGCGCCGGTGTTTGCAACGGTGTCGCCGACCGCGCCGCCGGCCGTCGCCACGGTGAGATCGCCGACCGGCAAGCCGATGGCCACGATCACCTCGTCGGCGCCTGCGGTCAGCGCCTCGTCGGGCAGGCCGGCGTCCGCCACGCTGAATCCGCCATCGGCGGAAGCGCCGAAGCCCGTAGTCACCGTCGCCCCGCCGCAGCCCGGCGATTCCACGTCGCGCTGGCGCTGGCCGGCCGAAGGCAACGTGGTCGCCGGCTTCGTCGCGGGCGATGCCACGCAGCAAGGCATCGACATCGCCGGCAAGAGCGGCGAACCGGTGCGCGCCACCGCCGACGGCGTGGTGGTGTATTCAGGTTCCGGTTTGGTCGGCTACGGCGAGCTGATCATCATCAAGCACGACGAGCAGTGGTTGTCGGCCTACGGCCACAACAGCAAGCGCCTGGTCAACGAGGGCCAGTTGGTGAAAGCCGGGCAGGAAATCGCCGAAATGGGCCACAGCGGCGCCGCCCGCGACATGCTCCATTTCGAGATCCGCTACAACGGCAAGCCGGTCGATCCGCAGGATTATTTGCCGAAGAAATGAACCTTTCCGCCAAGTTCGCGGTCAATCGCGCGGATCCCGTTTGCAGAAGGTGGCGTGCCATGTCCAGAGCGTTGTTGTTGGCGATCGCGGTGTTCGCGTCGTCCGCCCGCGCCGCCGAGCCGATTCCGCCGGCGGCGGCGCGCGCGGCGTTCGACGAAGCGCATGCCTTGTGCACGCGCGACGGCGGCCACCTGTGGGGCGTTTCGTTGTGCGTGCCGATCATGCTGGTCGACCCGCAAAGCCATGCCATCGTCGCCAGCGTGCGCGATGCGGACGGCGTGCTGTCGGCGCGCGACGGCGTGTTCGTCGGGCATTTGCCCGAGGCGCAGAACGTGGCCAACACCTCGGTCGAATGGTCGGGGACGCGCTGGACGCAGATGCTCTGGCCCTTGCCGGACGACCCTGGCAAGCGCGGGGTGCTGATCGAACACGAGTCGTTCCACAACCTGCAGCCCGCCTTGGGCCTGGCGCCCGTGCCGGCGGGGGACAACGTCCATCTCGACGGGTTCGACGGCCGCTACTGGCTGCAACTGGAATGGCGTGCCCTGGCCCGGGCGCTGCAAGCCGCCGACGACCGGGCGCACCGCGATGCGGTGTTCGATGCGCTGGCTTTCCGCACCGTGCGCAGGGCGGTGGTCGCGGATGCGGCGCGCAACGAGGACGCGCTGGAGCTGAACGAAGGCTTGGCCGAATACACCGGCGTCGTCGTCGCCGGCGCCACGGACGAGGACCGGGTGAAGTCGGCGCTGCGCGACCTGGAGGCGCACGTGGCCGACACCAGCTTCGTGCGTTCGTTCGCGTACGCCACCGGGCCGGCCTACGGCTTGTTGCTGGACCGCGATTCGCCCGGATGGCGGACCCACCTGGGCAAGGATTCGTCGCTGTCGGCGCTGCTGGCGAAGGCGACCGGCTTCGACCCGGGCAAGGCGACCCGGCGCGCCCGGATCGCCGCCCCCGGTTACGATCACGGCGGGGAATTGCGCAAGGCGGAAACGGCGCGGGAACAGGCGCGCCAGCGGCAACTGGCGCTCAACCGCGCGAAGTTCGTCGACGGTCCGGTGCTGACGCTGGCGCTGAGGCACATGAGCGTGCAATTCGACCCGCGCACTCTGCAACCGCTCGACGCGATCGGCACGGTGTATCCGCAATTGCGGGTCAGCGACGACTGGGGCGTGCTCGAAGCCGAGGGCGGCGCGCTGATGAAGAAGGATTGGAGCGCGGTCGCGGTCAACGCGCCGGTGTCCGGCGACGCGCCGAGGCTGTATGGCGAAGGCTGGACGCTCCAACTCGCGCCGGGCTGGACGCTCGTGCCGGGCGCGCGCGCCGGCGATTTCGTGCTCGCCGAGGCCTCGCCGTAGCGGGCCTCGAGCCGGTCACGGCGAGAGCAGGAAGCCCGCCACGACCTTGCGCCCTTCGCTCGCCAGCACGTTGAAGGTGCGCGCGGCGGCGGGGTTGTTCATCACTTCGATGCCGATGCCGCGGGTCAGGCACGCGGCCATCACCGCGGCCGGCGGGAACACCTGCGTCGCGCCGGTGCCGAGGATGACCAGCTCCGGTTGCAGCGCCAGCAGCGGTGCGAGCGCTTCGGCGGTCAGCGTGGCGGCCGAAGCCACGTCCCAGTGTTCGACCAACTGCACCGGCGACAGGATGAAGCTCGTCGTCAGCAGCGTGTCGTTGACCTTGGCGCTGCGGCCGTCGGCGGTGCGCAGGACGAAGGCGTAGTCGGGATGTTCGTGGTTGAGTTGCATGACGGCGAAACTTACGAGCGCGGCAACACGATCTGGCGCTTGTCCCTGGCCGGGCGGTACAACACGGCGACGTGGCCGATGCGCTGCACCAGCGCGGCCTCGGAGCCGGCGACGATTTCGCCGATCAGCGCATCGCGGGCCTCACGGTCCTCGCCGGCGACCTTGACCTTGACCAGTTCGTGGCGTTCTAGCACTTCGTCCAGCTCGGCCAGGAAGGCCGGGGTCACGCCCTTGCCGCCAGTCTGCAGCAGGGCCTTGAGATCATGGGCCATGCCACGCAGGAAACGGTTCTGGGCGCTGGTCAGGACGATAGGCATAAACGAACAGGTT
>JAATFG010000064.1 GCA_015655355.1 Lysobacterales bacterium | reverse complement strand
GAGCGCCGAGCGCGCGTGCCGCTGGATGAATTGAAATCGCGTCTGCACGACGCCTCGCCGGTACGCGGTTTCGCCGAGGCATTGAAGGCTTCGATCGCGCACGGCGAAGCGGCGGTGATCGCCGAGGTGAAGAAGGCCAGCCCGTCGAAGGGTCTGATTCGCGCGGATTTCCGCCCGGACGAAATCGCGATGAGCTACCAGCTCGGTGGCGCATCGTGCCTGTCGGTGCTGACGGACGTGGATTTCTTCCAGGGTTCCGATGCCTATTTGCAGCAGGCGCGCGAAGCGTGTTCGCTGCCGGTGATCCGCAAGGATTTCATCATCGACGACTATCAGGTTTACGAAGCGCGCGCGATCGGCGCCGACTGCATCCTGCTGATCGTCGCCGCGCTCGATGATTACCAACTTGCTTCGTTGACCAATCTCGCCCTGCAACTGGACATGGACGTGCTGGTCGAAGTGCACGACATCGACGAACTCGAACGCGCATTGCAGGTGCCGGCGCCGCTGCTTGGCGTCAACAACCGCAACCTGCGCGACTTCAAGGTTTCGCTGCAGAACACGCTGGACCTGAAGAACGCGGTGCCGCGCGATCGCGTGCTGGTCACCGAAAGCGGCATCGGCACGCGCGAGGACGTGGCGCTGATGCGCAACAACGGCATACATGCTTTCCTCGTCGGCGAGACCTTCATGCGCGCAGCGGAGCCGGGCGAGGCGCTGCGCGAGTTGTTCGCGTGATGGATGCGGGCGCCGCGCCGGCTTCGATCCAGGATGTCGTGGTGTTCGATTTCGATCACACGCTGTATGACGGCGATTCCGGCACGCATCTGTTCAAGTGGTTGATCGCGCGCAATCCGCTGCGCGTGCTGGCCGCATTGATCGCCACGCCCGTGCTCGGGCCGATGGCGGCGTGGTTGCCGACGCGGCGGCGCGGCATTTCCGGCTACGTGTGGATCGGCACGCTCGGCCTGCACGATGCGCATCGGTTCGACACCTGGATCGATCGCTACGTGCGCGAGCACGCGCCGGAAATCCGTGCGCGCCTGTTGCCCAAGGCGCTGGAGGTTTTCGCGCGGCATCGCGCCAATGGCGACCGTGTCGTCGTCGCCACCGGCGCGCCGCCTGAATTGGCGCGCGCGATTCTCGCGTTCGTCGCGCATCAGGATGTGCCGGTGCTGGGCACGCAGGTCGGGCCGAAGTTCGGCGCGATGATGGCGCTGCGCCATTGCCACGCCGAGGAAAAGATGCGCATGCTGCGCGAGGCCGGCTACGGCGGGATCGACGTGGCGTATTCGGATTCCAGCGCGGACTTGCCGTTGCTGAAAGCTGCGAGGAAACCCGTGGTGGTCAATCCGAAGAAGAGCCGCATCGAGATGTTCCGCCGCGTGCTGCCGGCCGGTACGCCTATCCTCAACTGGGGTTGCGAAGACCGCGGCGGCGATGCTTAGACGCGTTCGACGACTTTCAGGTCGCGGATGAAGTCGTGCCAGCCGTATTCGGCGAAATCGCGGAATTCGCCGGCATCGTAGAAGCGGCCGAAGCAGTTGCCGCAGCTCTCGAACCAGATGTGCGGCTGGATCGGATCGACCATGCGGATCAGTTGGCGCTGGCCGGCGCAGGCCGGACAGTCGATGCGGTCGACCTTGTTGCATTCCTCGCCGAGTTTCTCGTCACCGGTATCGATGAAGGCGGCGCGCTTTTTCAGCAGCTCGTGCGCGCGTGCGTCGAACCACAGGCCGGCGCAGTGGGTGCAGCGGTGCGCGTCGGCTTCGGGCAGCGCGAGTCTTTCCATCGGCGCGTGGCATTTGGGGCATTGCATCGGGCGTTCCGGTTGCCGCGGGGAGGTCACAGAATAGCCGCGTTCGCCCGAAACAAAAACGGACCGGCGCATGGCCGGTCCGTTCGCAAGGCGTCGCATCGGCGGATCAGCGCGTGCCGAACAGGACCACGGTCTTGCCGCGCGCGTGCAGGATGTTGTCGGTCTGCAGTTTCTTCAGCACGCGGCCGGCCATTTCGCGCGAACAGCCGACCAGACGCGCCAGTTCCTGGCGCGAGACGCGCAACTGCGTGCCCTGCGGGTGCGACATCGCTTCCGGTTCTCGCGACAGGTCGTGCAGGGTGCGGACGATGCGGTCGGTGACGTCGAGGAAGGCGAGGCGGCTGGCCTTCCGGCTGGTGTCGAGCAGCCGGCGCGAAAGCTGTGCGCCGATCGCATACAGCAGCTTCGGTGCGTCGCTGGACAGCGGGCCGGTGAAGAGCTGCTGGATGCGCTCGTAGCCGACTTCGGCCAGCTCGCACTGGGTGCGCGTGCGCAGGATCACTTCGCGCCGGTCGGACTCGATGAAAAGGCCCATTTCGCCGACGAATTCGCCGGGGCCGAAATAGCCGAGGACCAGTTCGCGGTCGTCCTGCTCCTCGGTGATGATGCTGACCGAGCCGCTGACCACGTAATACATGGTGCCGGCCGGGTCGCCGGGGCGGAACACGTCGGCGCGCGGCGGATAGCGGCGGCGGTGGCTATGCGCAAGGAAACGGTCGATCGCGGCCCGGTCGGGCGTCAGCGGGCTGACGGCTGGACGCAGGTGCGGATGGGTCAGTCCTTGGTTCATGGTGGTTTCACAGGGGTGGTGGTCACCATTTCGAGAATAGCCTCAATTCAGGTCAAACGGCAAACCAGTCAGGAGTGAAGCCGTGATGCGGGTCGCAACATACCTCTGTCACCGTGTTTGCCGCATAATCGCGGCCCCATCCACAACCCCGTGCGAGACACTGCCGCCGTGGTCAAACCGCTGCCCCGACTGCGCCTTCAAGGCTTCAACAACTTGACCAAGGCCTTGAGCTTCAACATCTACGACATCTGCTACGCCCAGTCCGAAGAGGAACGGCAGCGTTACATCGCCTACATCGACGAGAAGTACAACGCCGACCGCCTGACCGAGATCCTGACCGACGTGTCCGAGATCATCGGCGCGAACATCCTCAACGTCGCCCGCCAGGACTACGATCCGCAGGGCGCTTCGGTGACGATCCTGATTTCCGAGGAGCCGGTGATCGACAAGAAGCAGGCCGGCAAGGAAATCATTTCCGACGCGGTGGTCGCGCATCTGGACAAGAGCCACATCACCGTCCACACCTATCCGGAAACCCATCCGGACAACGGCATCGCCACCTTCCGCGCCGACATCGACGTGGCCACCTGCGGCGTGATCTCGCCGCTGAAGGCGTTGAACTACCTGATCGAGAGCTTCGAGTCCGACATCGTCATCATGGACTACCGCGTGCGCGGCTTCACCCGCGACATCAAGGGCAAGAAGCACTTCATCGACCACAAGATCAACTCGATCCAGGACTACCTGTCCAAGCCCACGCGCGAGCGCTACGAGATGATCGACGTGAACGTGTACCAGGAAAACATCTTCCACACCAAGATGCACCTGAAGGACTTCGACCTCGACACCTACCTGTTCGAGGAAAAGTCGAAGAACCTGTCGTTCAAGGAGCGGATGAAGGTCGAGCAGCGCCTCAAGCGCGAGATCGAGGAGCTGTACCACGGGCGCAACCTCGTCGATTGAAGCGGTTCCCTCTCCCACGAGGGGAGAGGGGAACATCAAATGCGGTACGCCACCGCCTTCATCAACTTCGACGCGCCGCGCATCAGCGTCGGGATCGGTTGCGGCAGCACGCGCGCGCCGGCCTTTTCGGCATTGTCGGCGTGGCGCGCTTCGTCGGCCTTCATCACCTTGATGATTTCGCGGCTGCGCAAGTCCGCCGACGGCAGGTCTTCGAGGTGCTCGTCCAGATGCGCTTCGACTTGGTGTTCGGTTTCGACCACGAAGCCGTAGCTCCAGTCGTCGCCGCGCAACGCCGCCAGAAAGCCCAGCGCGTAGCTGCTGGCGTACCAGACCGGGTTGAACAGGCTCGGCTTGCTGCCCAGTTCGTCGAGGCGGTCGGCGCACCAGGCGAGGTGGTCGGTTTCCTCCTGCGCCGCTTCGAGCAGGTGGGCGCGCGTGGTGGCGTCGCGGGCGACCGCGGCCTGGCCGAAATACAGGCCCTGCGCGCAGACCTCGCCGACGTGGTTGATGCGCATCAGCCCGGCGGCGTGCTTGCGTTCGGCGTCGTCCAGCATCACCTCGGGCGTGGCGCCGGCCGGGTTGACGCGATGCGCGGCGGGACGGCCGAACACGATGTCCAGCGCGCGCTGGGCTTCGGTGAGCAGATGGTCGGTGCGGCTGAAGTGGCGAATGGAGGGGGACATGGCGGATCTCGCGGGCGCGCGCGGCGCGGCGTGCCCGGCATTGTCGCGCGCAATGTCGCGGCAAGTCAGGGGCTTGCTCCGGGCGCCGGGCTTTGGCTATAATCCCGCTCCTTCGTCTCGGCGAAGGCGCACCACAACGCGCGACAGAGTTCCGGCAGGCAAGCTCGCACGGCCTTCCGCAATGAGTCCGACCAAGTACCCCAAGAGACCCTTTTCATGAGCACCTTCATTGCAAAGAACGAGACCGTCCAGCGCGACTGGTATCTCGTCGACGCCTCCGGCAAGACGCTGGGCCGTCTGAGTTCCGAGCTGGCCCGCCGCCTGCGTGGCAAGCACAAGCCCGTTTACACCCCGCACGTCGATACCGGCGACTACCTCGTCGTGATCAACGCGGAAAAGATTGCCGTGACCGGCAACAAGCTGCAGGACAAGCTGTACCACCACCACACCGGCTACATCGGCAACCTCAAGACCGAGACCTTGTCGCAGGCGCTGGAGCGCCATCCGGAGCGCGTGATCGAAATCGCCGTCAAGGGCATGCTGCCGAAGGGCCCGCTGGGCCGCGCCATGTACCGCAAGCTCAAGGTTTACGCCGGCTCGCAGCACCCGCACGCCGCCCAGCAGCCGCAAGTCCTGGATATCTAAGTCATGGCCATCACCCAAAATTACGGCACCGGCCGTCGCAAGTCCTCCACTGCCCGCGTGTTCCTGCGCAAGGGCACCGGCAACATCACCATCAACGGCCGCCCGCTGGACGTGTTCTTCGGTCGCGAGACCCCGCGCATGATCGTGCGCCAGCCGCTTGAGCTGACCAACAACG
>JAATFG010000122.1 GCA_015655355.1 Lysobacterales bacterium | reverse complement strand
AGGGCGGCGTGCTCGCCGGCGACGTCAAGGACGTGCTGCTGCTCGACGTGACCCCGCTGAGCCTCGGCATCGAAACCCTCGGCGGCGTGTTCACCAAGATCATCGAGAAGAACACCACGATCCCGACCAAGGCGTCGCAGACCTTCTCGACCGCCGAGGACAACCAGAACGCCGTCACCGTGCACGTGCTGCAGGGCGAACGCGAGCAGGCGCGCTACAACAAGTCGCTGGCCAAGTTCGACCTGAGCGGCATCGAGCCGGCGCCGCGCGGCATGCCGCAGGTGGAAGTGTCGTTCGACATCGACGCCAACGGCATCGTCCACGTCACCGCCAAGGACAAGAAGACCGGCAAGGAACAGAAGGTCGAGATCAAGGCCGGTTCCGGCCTGTCGGACGACGAAATCCAGCGCATGGTGCAGGATGCCGAAGCGCACCGCGACGAGGACAAGAAGTTCCAGGAACTGGTGCAGGCGCGCAACGGCGCAGACGCGCTGGTCCACGCCACCCGCAGCGCGATCAAGGAATCCGGCGACAAGGTGCCGGGCGAGGTGATCGGCAAGGTCGAGGCCGCGCTGGCCGAGCTGGAAACCGCGATCAAGGGCGACGACCTTGCCCAGATCGAGGCCAGGACCAAGGCGCTGGAAGAGGCCGGGCAGTCGCTGTACGCTGCGGCTGCGGCTGCGCATCAAGGTGCCGAAGGCGGCGCTGCGCCGGCGTCGGGCACCGGCGACGACGTGGTCGATGCCGAGTTCACCGAAGTCAAGGACGACAAGAAGTAATCGTCCGCACGCCGCGAGACACGCGAACGCCCGGCTCCGGGCGTTCGTCGTGTAGAGCCATCAGGCAGCACTCGAACAGGAACGGTGCATGGGCAAGGGCAGGTTGGAGGCATTCAGCGACGGCGTCATCGCCATCATCATCACCATCATGGTGCTGGAGATGAAGGTGCCCGAAGGCGGCGAGTGGGCGGATTTGCGCGCCTTGTTGCCGACCTTCCTCAGTTACGTGCTCAGCTTCATCTACGTCGGCATCTACTGGAACAACCACCATCACCTGCTGCATGCCGTGCGCAAGGTCAGCGGTGGCGTGTTGTGGGCGAACCTGCATCTGCTGTTCTGGCTGTCGCTGTTCCCGTTCGCCACCGGGTGGCTCGACGAAAACCATTTCGCCAATGCGCCGACCGCGGCGTACGGCTTCGTCATGCTGATGGCGTCGGTGGCGTGGGCGATCCTGGAAAACCGCCTGGTCGTGCTGCACGGCAACGCGTCGGTACTGGCGCAAGCCACCGGCAACGACTGGAAAGGCAAGTTGTCCACGCTCGGCTACCTGGCAGGCATCGGGCTGTCGTTCGTGTCGCCGTGGCTGGCGAACGCGATTTACGCCGCCATCGCGCTGGTCTGGTTCGTGCCGGACCGTCGCATCGAAAAGAGATTGGAAGAGTGAGCAAGCGCGATTACTACGAAGTCCTCGGCGTGGCCAAGACCGCCAGCGAGGAAGAACTGAAGAAGGCTTATCGCCGCTGCGCGATGAAGTTCCACCCGGACCGTAATCCCGGCGACAAGGACGCCGAAGCGGCGTTCAAGGAAGCCAAGGAAGCCTACGAAGTGTTGAGCGACGGCGGCAAGCGCCGCATGTACGACCAGCACGGCCACGCCGCGTTCGAGCACGGCATGGGTGGCGGCGGTCCCGGCCCGGGCGCGGCCGACTTCAACGACATCTTCGGCGACATTTTCGGCAACATCTTCGGTGGCGGCGCCGCAGGCGCGCGCCAGCAGCAGCGCCGCGGCGCCGATGTCGGTTACGTGATGGAACTCGATCTGGAAGAAGCCGTCGCCGGCGTCGAGAAGCAGATCGAGATTCCCTCGCTCGCGCAATGCGATGCCTGCCACGGCAGCGGTTCGGAGGACGGCAAGAGCGAAACCTGCACGACCTGCCGCGGCCAGGGCCAGGTGCGCATGCAGCGCGGCATCTTCGCGATGCAGCAGACCTGCCCGCATTGCGGCGGCAGCGGCAAGATCATCAAGCATCCGTGCAAGAGCTGCCACGGCGCCGGCCGCGTCGAGCAGGAAAAGACCTTGTCGGTGAAGATTCCCGCCGGCGTCGACAACGGCGACCGCATCCGCCTGCAGGGCGAGGGCGAAGCCGGCCCGGCCGGCACGCCGCCGGGCGACCTGTACGTCGAGATCCACGTGCGCGAACACGACATCTTCGTCCGCGACGGCGACGACCTGCATTGCGAAATCCCGATCCGCATGTCGCAGGCCGCGCTCGGCGCCAGCGTGCGCGTGCCCACCCTCGATGGCGACGCGGAAATCAAGATTCCCGCCGAAACCCAGACCGGCAAGCTGTTCCGCCTGCGCGGCAAGGGCGTGCAGTCGGTGCGCAGCCGCGCGCCGGGCGACCTGTATTGCAAGGTCGTGATCGAAACGCCGATCAACCTGACGTCGAAGCAGCGCGAGTTGCTGGAGAAATTCGAGGCCACCTTCAAGGGCGACGGCGCACGCAAGCATTCGCCGCGCTCGGCCACGTTCCTCGATGGGGTCAAGGGATTCTGGGGAAAGATGACGAGTTGATCCGCCCGGTTCGGCGAAGCGCGCCGGGCGTTCGGTCTGCCGGCGTCGCCGTGCCGCGCAGGCGGGCCTACCCATCGGCGTGACCTTCGGCGGCAACCAAAACCCGTTGCGCTTGCCTAGAATGCAGGCAGGATCAGTCTCGGGTTGCACCGCATTGAGCAAGCTCTATCCCGTCATCGGCATCGTCGGCAGCGCCGGCGCCTATGGGCGCTGGCTGGCGCGTTTCTTCTACGAGCGCATGGGCCTGGAAACCATCGGCCACGACCCGGTCGATGTCGAATCGCTCAGCCGCGAGGAACTGATCCGGCGCAGCGACGTGCTGATCTTCTCCGCGCCGATCCGCCAGACCGAGCAACTGATCCGCGAATACGCGCAACTGGCCGACGGCAAGGAAGTCGGCCAACTGTGGCTCGACGTCACCTCGATCAAGGCCGCGCCGGTGGCGGCGATGCTGGAATCGAAGGCCGAAGTGGTTGGCCTGCATCCGATGAGCGCGCCGCCGAAGGCGCCGACCCTGCGCGGACGCACGATGGTGGTCTGCGAGGCGCGGCTGGACACCTGGCGGGAGTGGTTCGCCAAGCTGCGCCGCGAACTGGATGCGCAATATTTCGACGCCACGCCCGAGCACCACGACCAGGTGATGGCGCTGGTGCAGGCGATGGTGCATGCCGCGCACCTGGCCCAGGCCGGTGTGCTGCGCGAATACGCGCCGGCGCTCGGCGACTTGTCCGCGCTGCTGCCGTTCCGCACCGCCGCCTTCGAGATGGACGTGGCGGTGCTCTCGCGCATCCTGTCGCTGAACCCGGCGGTGTACGAGGACATCCAGTTCGTCAATCCGTACTCGGCGCCGGTGATCGATGCGCTGCTGCGCCAACTTTCGGCCTTGCGCGATCAGCTCGGACGCGGCGACGAAGCCGCGCGCGGCGAGTTCCGCGAACATTTCTTCGCGCGCAACCGTGCCGCGCTCGGCCTGCAGGCGCTGGCCGACGGCAATTACGGCTACGAGCGGGTCAGCTACCTGCTCGCCGATTTCAACGATCCGGTCACCCTCGGCGTCCGCCTCACCCTGGAAAAACCCGGCTCGCTGCGCAATCTGCTGCATGTGTTCGAGAACCATGGCATCGACATCGCTTCGCTGCATTCCTCGCGCACGCCGACCGGCGTGGTGCATTTCCGCTTCGGCTTCAATTCCGGCGTCGACGTGCACGCGTTGAACGAGGCCATCGCCGAAGTCGAGCGCAACGGCATCGGCACGCGCATGGACGACTGATGCGTTGTCCACACCGGCTGTGGATGAGTGGTCGAACAATGCTGTGGACAATCGCGCCAAGCCGCGCGCTGCAAGGCCTGGTCCTGGATTGGTGAAAATTTCACCAGTCGATTGCACGGTTTTCCACATGGGCTGTGGACGGTTTTCCGGACAATCCTGTGGAAAACCCCGGCATGCCGCGCAGGGCTTGCGTTTGCACGGGCTGGCGAAAAAATCGCCATGCAAATTTTCGTTGCCGCAGTGGCTAGAATGGTGCAGCACGAATTCAACGGGTTGCCTTGCATGAGCCAGATCATCCGCGTTCTCGTCCACGGCGCCAGCGGGCGCATGGGCCAGGCCTTGTTGCGCCTGGCCGGCGAACGCGATGACGTGCAGGTCGTTGCCGCGGTTTCGCGCTCGCGCATCGATTCGCCCGCATGGCTGGCCGGCGGCGAACTGGCGAACGCGCCGGCGTTCGACGTGGCGATCGACTTCAGCCTGCCCGCAGCCTTCGACGCGATCCTCGCGCTGTGCGTGCAGCGTGGCGTCGCGCTGGTGTCGGGCACGACCGGTCTGGGCGAAGCGCAGCGCGCCGCACTCGATGCGGCGGCGGGGAAAATTCCGCTGCTCTGGGCGAGCAATTTCAGCCTCGGCGTCGCGGTGCTGCACGATCTGGTCGAACGCGCCGCGCAAGCGCTGCAAGGCTGGGATTGCGACATCATCGAGGCGCACCACGTGCAGAAGAAGGATGCGCCATCCGGCACCGCGCTGACCTTGGGCGCGGCCGCGGAGCAGGGCGGCGCCACGCCGCATTACGCCGCATTGCGCGCCGGCGACATCGTCGGCGAGCACCTCGTCCAGTTCACCGGCCTCGGCGAGCGCGTCGAGCTGGTGCATCGCGCGAGCAATCGCGACATCTTCGCCCGTGGCGCGTTGCACGTGGCGGCGAAACTTGCCGGCAAGCCGGCTGGCAGTTATCGCGTGCGCGATTTGCTGTAACTGCGCGGCCATTCAGCCTGGGCCGGATCGCACGCGACGTGCATCTGGAAAAAGACCGCTTCGATCGGTACAATTCCAACTTGCCTGTTACCCCCGCCGCCGGACTTGGAAATACCAAGGTCCGCGGTTTTTTGCAGCCGCAAATCGGGCGGGCAACAGGGTTTCCTCACTCCCCAAGGCGAAACCCGTGACCCAATCCCCGCTCCAATCACCTTCGACCCCCGCCCCCGCGATCCTCGTGCTTGAAGACGGCACCGTGTTCGAGGGCGAGTCCGTCGGTGCCGCCGGCCTGTCCGTGGGCGAAGTGGTGTTCAACACCGCGCTCACCGGCTACCAGGAAATCGTCACCGATCCTTCCTACGCCCGCCAGATCGTCACTTTGACCTATCCGCACATCGGCAACACCGGCTGCACCGACATCGACGACGAAGCGGCGAAGGTGTGGTCGGCCGGCCTGATCGTGCGCGACGTGCCGCGCCGCCCGAGCAACTGGCGCAGCCAGAAGCCGCTGCCCGAATGGCTGGGCGAACGCGGCGTGGTCGCCATCGCCGGCATCGACACGCGCAAGCTCACCCGCATCCTGCGCGAACGCGGCTCGCAGAACGGCGCGATCATGGCCGGCGACGTCGATGTCGAAAAGGCGCTGGAGGCGGCGCGCAAGTTCCCCGGCCTGAAAGACATGGATCTGGCGAAGGTCGTCAGCACCGACAAGCGGTACAAGTGGAACCAAGGCCAGCTTGATCTTGATGAAAACACCTTCGTCAGCGTGCCGCCGAAGTTCAAGGTCGTCGCCTACGATTTCGGGGTCAAGACCAACATTCTGCGCATGCTCGCCGAACGCGGTTGCGAGGTGACCGTGGTTCCGGCGCAGACCGGCGCTGATGAAGTGCTGGCGCTGAATCCGAACGGCGTGTTTTTGTCCAACGGCCCCGGCGATCCGGCACCGTGCGATTACGCCATCGCCGCGATCAGGCAGTTCATCGACAGGAAGATCCCGACCTTCGGCATCTGCCTCGGCCACCAGTTGCTGGCGCTTGCCGCCGGCGCGCAGACGCTGAAGATGGCGCACGGCCACCATGGCGCGAACCATCCGGTGCAGGACATCGACACGAAGCGCGTGATGATCACCTCGCAGAACCACGGCTTCGCGGTCGATGAAGCGACGCTGCCGGGCAACGTGCGCGTGACCCATCGTTCGCTGTTCGACGGCACCAACCAGGGCATCGAACTGACCGACGCACCGGCGTTCTCGTTCCAGGGCCACCCGGAAGCCTCGCCCGGTCCACATGATGTTTCGCCGTTGTTCGATCGCTTCGTGGCGATGATGGAGAGCAAGTAAATGCCCAAGCGCACAGACATCAAGAGCATCCTGATCATCGGCGCCGGCCCGATCGTGATCGGCCAGGCCTGCGAATTCGACTACTCCGGCGCGCAGGCGTGCAAGGCGCTGCGCGAGGAGGGTTACCGCGTGATCCTGGTCAACAGCAATCCGGCGACGATCATGACCGACCCGGAAATGGCCGACGCGGTCTACATCGAGCCGATCAACTGGCAGACGGTCGAACGCATCATCGAGAAGGAAAAGCCGGACGCGCTGCTGCCGACGATGGGCGGCCAGACTGCGCTGAATTGCGCGTTGGATCTTGCCGACCATGGCGTGCTCGACGCGCACGGCGTCGAGCTGATCGGCGCCAAGCGCGACGCGATCCGCATGGCCGAGGACCGCGAATTGTTCCGGGTGGCGATGGGCGAGATCGGCCTGGAGTGCCCGAAGGCCGAAGTCGCACGCACGTTCGAGCAGGCCGTCGAGATCCAGGCCAAGGTCGGCTATCCGACCATCATCCGCCCGAGCTTCACCCTCGGCGGCAGCGGCGGCGGCATCGCCTACAACAAGGAAGAGTTCGAGGACATCATCAAGCGCGGCCTCGAACTGTCGCCGGTGCACGAAGTGCTGGTCGAGGAATCGGTGCTCGGCTGGAAGGAATTCGAGATGGAAGT
>JAATFG010000025.1 GCA_015655355.1 Lysobacterales bacterium | reverse complement strand
TGGTGACCCCGGCGCGATTCGAACGCACGACCTGTCCCTTAGGAGGGGACCGCTCTATCCAGCTGAGCTACAGGGCCATCGGCACGCATTGTAACGTCAGCGCCGCAGCCATTGCGGGCATTGCCGGCCAGGCTGGCAACTGGCACATGGCGTGCATGGCCAAGGCGCTCCGCCATCTCGGCATCCTGCGCCTGCTCGACCAATCGCTTGGCCTGCTATTTGAGCAGGCCATTCCCGCCGAGTTGATCGTCCCCGCGCGCGTCGGCCCCTTCTTCGTTCCCGACTTGCCGTTGCTCGTCCTTGTCCAGATTCTGGACTTCCTGTGGCAAGCCGGGATTGGCCAGGTTCCACTGTTTGGCCTGTCTGTCCATTTGGGTTTCGTCGAAGGGCGATGGCGTCGCCTTGGCGGGGTGTTTTCCCAACAGCACATCCGTCAAGTCGAACGGGATCCCCCCCATTCCGACCTGCTTCGGGCTTTTCTTGTCTTTCCAATATTTGTCGAACACCGTTTGCTTGAATTCGACGGGATTGTGGAAGGTGTACAGATCCAGGTATTGCGGGCATTTGCCGGTAACGGTCATGACCGGCGTGGTCACCACGCCGTCTCCCCGATTGGCCAGGCTGTCTTGGAGTTCCTTGTCATGCTCCTGCCGCTGGTTCCTGTACTCGCACACGCTGATCTGCGGCTTGAACACCGGGGTTTCCGCCCGGTAATGCATATCCAATGGCTGCGCGGAGCTCGCCGCTTCCTGTCCAATAGCACTGGCAGACCAGGCCATGCACACCACGGCCCAGACCATCGTCCTGTCGGTGAAGAAGCGATGTCCTCCCGTGCACGGTTGGTTATTCATCTACGTTCCCGCTGGATTCGTGGTGATTGGTGTGCAATCGCCCCGGAAAGTTCTTCACTCCGCCTGTCGCACGGCGGGACGGAGGCAAGTCAAGCCTTGGCCGCCTCGGCCGCGCTGGTAACATGGCCGCATGTCCGCGCGCTTCGTCCACCTGCACCTGCACACCGAGTTCTCGATGGTCGATTCGACCATCCGCGTGCCGGAAAAACCCGATTACGCCAGGCCCGACAAGGCCGGCGACCGCCCCAACCTGGTCTCGCGCGCGGTCGAATTGCGGATGCCGGCGCTGGCCGTCACCGACCGCAACAACCTGTTCGCCCTGGTCAAGTTCTACAAGGCCGCCGAAAGCGTCGGGATCAAGCCGATCGCCGGCAGCGACGTGATGGTCGCCGACGGCGGCGATGCGCCATCGATGCTCACCCTGTTGTGCCGCGACCGCGAAGGCTATCTGAGTTTGTCGCGCCTGCTCACCCGCGCGTGGCTGGAAGGCCAGCGCGGCGACACCGTCGCGATCGAACCGGAATGGCTGCGCGAGGATCATGCCGGCCTGTTCGCCATCGCCGGCCGCCAATCGCTCGCCGGCCGCCTCGCCGTGCACAACCGCAGCGACCTGGCGCAGGCGCAACTGGCCGAATTGCGCCGCACCTTCGGCGAAGACCTGCACCTGGAACTCACCCGCACCGGCCGCGACGGCGAGGAGGCGTTCAACGCGTTCGCGCTCCACGCCGCCGGCAAGCTCGGCCTGCCGCTGATCGCCAGCAACGACGTGCGCTTCCTCGATGCCGAGGGCTTCGGGGCGCACGAAGCGCGCGCCTGCATCGCCGGCGGCCGCGTGCTCGACGACCCGAAGCGGCCGCGCGACTACAGCGCCCAGCAATACCTGAAAACCGCCGACGAGATGGCGGAACTGTTCGCCGACGTGCCCGACGCGATCGACAACACCTTCGCCCTGGCGACGCGCTGCAACGTCGAGATGAAACTCGGCGAATACTTCCTGCCGGCGTATCCGGTGCCTGCGGACGAGACGCTGGAATCGTGGATCCGCGGCGAAGCGCGGCGCGGCCTCGAACAGCGCCTGGAAAAGAATCCGCTCGCGCCGGGCAAGACCCGCGAGGATTATTTCGCACGCCTGGAATTCGAGCTGGACACCATCATCAAGATGGGTTTTCCGGGCTATTTCCTCGTCGTCGCCGACTTCATCCAGTGGGGCAAGGACCACGGCATCCCGATCGGCCCGGGCCGCGGCTCGGGCGCAGGTTCGCTGGTCGCGTGGGCGCTGAAGATCACCGACCTCGACCCGCTGCCGTACAACCTGCTGTTCGAGCGTTTCCTCAATCCCGAGCGCGTGTCGATGCCCGACTTCGACATCGACTTCTGCATGGATCGCCGCGACGAGGTGATCGACTACGTCGCGCGCAAATACGGCCGCGACCGCGTCTCGCAGATCATCACCTACGGCACGATGGCGGCGAAGGCGGTGCTGCGCGACGCCGGGCGCGTGCTCGGCTTCCCGTACGGCTTCGTCGATTCGGTGGTCAAGCTGGTGCCGAACGTGCTGGGCATTTCGCTCAAGGACGTGATGGGCGAAGGCAAGGACGACAAGGAGATGGTTTCCGAGGAGCTGATCGCGCGCTACAAGGACGAGGACGACGTGCGCGACCTGCTCGACCTCGGCCGCCAGCTCGAAGACCTGACCCGCAACGCCGGCAAGCACGCCGGCGGCGTGGTGATCGCGCCGACGCCGCTGTCCGATTTCTGCCCGCTGTTCGCCGAACACGACGCCGGCACGCTCGGCAAGAACCCGGTCACCCAGTTCGACAAGGACGACGTCGAAGCAGTCGGCCTGGTCAAGTTCGACTTCCTCGGCCTGCGCACGCTGACCATCATCGACTGGGCGGTGAAGGCGATCAACGCGCGCCGCGCGCAGGAGAAACGCGACCCGGTCGACATCACCGCGATTCCGCTCGACGACGCATCGGTGTATCGCGACGTGTTCGCCAACGGCAATACCGGCTCGGTGTTCCAGTTTGAATCCGGCGGCATGCGCCGCGCGCTGAAGGACGCCAAGCCCGACCGCTTCGAGGACCTGATCGCGCTGAACGCGCTGTACCGTCCCGGCCCGATGGAGATGATTCCCTCGTTCGTCGCGCGCAAGCACGGCACCGAGCAATTCGAGTATCCCGATCCGCGCACGAAAGACATGCTCCAGGAGACCTACGGCATCATGGTCTACCAGGAGCAGGTGATGCAGATGGCACAGATCGTCGGCGGCTACTCGCTCGGCGGCGCCGATCTGCTGCGCCGCGCGATGGGCAAGAAAGTGCCCGCGGAAATGGCCAAGCAGCGCGAAATCTTCCGCGAGGGCGCGGAGAAAGGCGGCGTCGGCCAAGCCAAAGCGGACGAAATCTTCGACCTGATGGAGAAGTTCGCCGGCTACGGCTTCAACAAGTCGCACGCCGCGGCGTATTCGCTGGTCGCGTACCAGACCGCGTGGCTGAAGAAGCATTACCCCTCCGAGTTCATGGCCGCGACGCTGTCGTCGGACATGGACAAGACCGAAAAGGTGGTCGGCTTCCTCGACGAGGCGCGCCAGCTCGGCCTGACGGTCCTGCCGCCGGACGTGAACCATTCGGACTTCATGTTCGTCGCCACCGATGCGCGCACGATCCGCTACGGCCTCGGCGCGGTGAAAGGCGTCGGCCAGGGCGTGTGCGAGGCGATCGTCGAAACCCGCAACGACGGCGGCGGGTTCAAGGACATCCTCGATTTCTGCAAGCGCGTGGATTCGACCAAGCTCAACAAGCGCGCGCTGGAAGCGCTGGTCAGCGCCGGCGCGCTGGATGCGCTCGGCAGGAATCGTGCCTCTCTGGCGTTGCAGATCCCCGAAGCGACCAAGGCCGTCGATCAACTCAACAAGAACCGCAGCGCCGGCATCGTCGACATGTTCGGTTCGAGTGCCGGCATCGACTACATCGACATCAGGTTGCCGGAAACCGACGAATGGCCGCTGTCGCAGAAGCTGGGCGCGGAACGCGACACGCTCGGCTTCTACCTCAGCGGGCATCCGATGGACCCGTTCGCCGACGACCTGCGCGCGCTGGTCGGCAACGATCTCGGCATGCTCGATCAGATTTACGCCAATGCCTCCGGCGGCAAGAGCGGCGGCTGGAAAGGCTTCAGCGCGATCGTCGCCGGGCAGGTGGTGGACGTGCGCCGGCGCGGCGATTCGCAGATCATCGTCGTGCTCGAAGACGGCAAGGGCCGGCTCGAATGCAGCGCGTTTTCCAGCGATGCGGCGGAGTTCTCGCACTTGCTCACGCGCGAACGCATCCTCGTGGTCAAGGGCGATTTGCGCGAGGACGATTTCGCCGGCGGCTATTCGCTGCGCATCCGCCAATGCTGGGATTACGCCAGCCTGTGCGGCGACAACGCGCGCGGCCTGCTGCTGCGCCTGGACCTGCGCGAAGCGCGCGATGCCTGGCAGAAGATCGACGACGTGCTCGCCCGACACCGCCCCGGCGGCACGCCGCTGCTGATCGAAGCGCAAATCGCTTCGCCCGACGGCGGCATCAGCGGGCGCCTGCGCCTCAACGGCGAGCAATCCGTGCGCATCGACGCGCAACTGGTCGAAGCCCTGCGCGCGCAGCCGGGCGTGCGCAAGGTGCAGGTCAATTTCGACCGGCCGTGGGCGAATTGAGCCGGACGGCGGCATCACCGGACGCGTTTGCGCAATGACCATTGGCACAGGCCCGCGGTGACACCTTGGTTACACTCGACGGGTTGTCATCCACCAACCGCCCATCCCGGAAAGACCGACCATGCGCCTCAAGCCTCTCGTGCTTTGCCTCGCCGCCGCCATCGCCCTGCCTGCGTTCGCCGAAGACCACATCGCCAGCATCCCCGATCCGCAGGACGTGCCGTATGCGCCGGGCACGATCCGCATCGACGTCGATGCGACCAACCTGACCCAGCGCATCTTCAAGGTCAAGGAAAGCATCCCGGTCGCGTCCGGCCCGCTGACCCTGCTGTACCCGGAATGGGTGCCCGGCGGCCACAGCCCGCGCAACCCGCTCGACAAGGTCGCCGGCATCACCTTCAGCGCCAGCGGCAAGAAGCTGGACTGGAAGCGCGACCCGCTCAACGTGTTCGCGTTCCATCTGGACGTGCCGGCCGGCGTGTCGAGCATCACCGCCGAATTCGTCGAGCTGACCCCGACCGATCCGTCGCAGGGCCGCGTGGCGATCACCCCGAACATGCTCAGCCTCGAATGGATTTCGACCATCCTGTATCCCGCCGGCCATTACGGCCGCCAGGTGCAATTCGACCCGCACGTGACCTATCCGTCCGGCTGGACCGCGTTCACCGGCCTGCACGAGACCGGCAAGAGCGGCGACACGGTCAACTACGAAACCGTGCCGTTCGACATCCTGGTCGATTCGCCGGTGTACGCCGGCAAGTACGCCAAGCAGGTCGACCTGTCGCCGGCCGGCGCCAAGGTGCCAGTGCAACTCGGCATCGTCGCCGACGCACCGAAGTACCTCGAAGCCAAGCCCGAGCAGATCGCCCAGCACAAGGCGCTGTACGAGCAGGCGATGAAGCTGTACGGCGCGCAGCATTACGACCACTACCAGTTCCTGTTCTCGGTGTCCGACCAGATGGGCGGCAACGGCCTGGAACACCAGCGCTCCAGCGAAGACGGCACCGGCGCCGACTATTTCACCGCGTGGGACCCGAAGGTCGGCTTCAGCGACCTGCTCGCGCACGAATACACCCACAGCTGGAACGGCAAGTACCGCCGCCCGGCCGACCTGTTGGTGCCGAACCTCAACGAGCCGATGCAGGACAGCCTGTTGTGGGTCTATGAAGGCCAGACCCAGTATTGGGGCAACGTGCTTGCCGCGCGTTCGGGCATGCGTCCGCTCGACGCTTCGCGCGATGCGCTGGCGCAGGTCATCGCGTACTACGCCGAAGGCGCGACCGGCCTGAGCTGGCGCGCGGTGCAGGACACCACCAACGACCCGATCATCGCCAACCGTTCGCCCAAGCCGTTCCGCAACTACCAGTTGAGCGAGGACTACTACCAGGCCGGGCAGATGATCTGGCTGGAAGCCGACGCGCTGATCCGCAGCAAGACCGGCGGCAAGAAGTCGCTGGACGATTTCGCCCACGCCTTCTTCGGCGTCAACGACGGCGACTGGAAGAATCAGGACACCTACAAGTTCGAGGATGTCGTCGCCACGCTCAACGGCGTGTATCCGTATGACTGGGCGACCTTCCTGCGCGACCGCCTCGATGGCAAGCACGGCCTGGTCGACGGCATCGAGCTGGCCGGCTGGAAGCTGGTGTTCAAGGACACCCCGACCGCGTACGCGAAAGCGCTGGGCAGCAAGCGCGGCGGCGGCGATTTCGTCTATTCGCTGGGCCTGAGCATCGGCAAGGACGGCAAGGTCGGCGACGTGCGCTGGGACAGCCCCGCGTTCAAGGCCGGCATCGGCAGCGGCAACCAGGTCACCGCGGTCAACGGCACCGAATACGGCGCTGAGGCGTTGAACGAAGCGGTCAAGGCGGCCAAGGCCGACAAGAACGCCAAGATCGTGCTGACGATCAAGGAACTCAACCTCTACCGCGACGTCAGCCTCGACTACCACGACGGCCTGAAGTACCCGGCGCTGGAACGCATCGACGGCAAGCCCGACCTGCTGACGCCGATCCTGACCGCGAAGAAGTAAGCGCAGGGATTTCCGCTTCGCACCAAAAGCAAGGGAGGCAGCGGGCGCGCTGCCTCCCTTTTTCTTGGCAATTCGTCCGTTCCGCTCGCTGCGGCCGGTTTTTCATCGCAGGCGCCCCCTACCGCCGCGTACGGGTGTTTTTCGCCCGTTCGGCTAAACTGGCGGCCTCCCGGCTCCATGCCGTCGCCGGACGGCCTTGCAAATGAATCCGAACTACCTCGATTTCGAGCAACCGATCGCCGACCTGGATGCCAAGATCCAGTCGCTGCGCGAAGCCAGCGCCGGCCCCGCGGTCAACGTCGATGCCGAAGTGCACGCGCTGCAGGACAAGCTGAAGAAGCGCACTGCGCAGATCTTCAAGGAACTGACCCCGTGGCAGGTGTCGCAGATGGCGCGGCATCCACTGCGCCCGTACACCCAGGACTACATCAAGGTGTTCTGCGAGGAGTTCCAGGAACTGGCCGGCGACCGCGCCTTCGCCGACGACAAGGCGATCGTCGGCGGCCTCGGCCGCATCGAAGGCCGTCCGGTGGTGATCATCGGCCACCAGAAGGGCCGTTCGACCAAGGAAAAAATCCTGCGCAATTTCGGCATGCCCAAGCCCGAGGGCTACCGCAAGGCGCTGCGCCTGATGAAGCTGGCCGAACGCTTCAAGCTGCCGATCCTGACCTTGATCGACACCGCCGGCGCGTGGCCCGGCATCGACGCCGAAGAACGCAACCAGAGCGAAGCCATCGCCCGCAACCTGATCGAGATGGCCGACCTGAAAGTGCCGATCATCTGCACCGTGATCGGCGAAGGCGGCAGCGGCGGCGCGCTGGCGATCGGCGTCGGCGACCGCACCCTGATGCTGGAATACGGCACCTATTCGGTGATCTCGCCGGAAGGCTGCGCCTCGATCCTGTGGAAGGACGCGGGCAAGGCCAAGGATGCCGCCGAGCAACTCGGCCTGACCGCGCCGCGGCTGAAATCGCTCGGCCTGATCGACAAGATCGTGCGCGAACCGATCGGCGGCGCGCACCGCAATCCGCAGCAGATGGCCAGGCGCCTGAAAGCCGTGCTGATCAACGAACTCGATGCGCTCACCGGCGTGCCGGTCGACGAACTGCTCGCCAGGCGCTACCAGCGCCTGCGCGGCTATGGCGCCTACGAGGCCGCCTGATTCGCCCGCCCTGCCCGCGCGGGCAGGCATCCAGCGACTTTGGCTTTTACACTTGGGCGGCCATGCTGCCGCCGCTGCCACCCGATGCCCCCCTCCATCCATCGCTGCTGATCGCCTTCAGCGGCGGGCTGGATTCGAGCGCGCTGCTGCATCTGCTCGCGCATTCCGAACACGGGCTGCGGCTGCGCGCGATCCACGTCCACCACGGCTTGCAGGCCGATGCCGATGCATGGGCCGCGCATTGCCAACGCGTTTGCGATGCGCTGCAAGTTCCGCTGCAAATCGCCCGCGTCGAAGTGCGCAACGCAGGCACGGGCCTCGAAGCGGCCGCGCGCCACGCGCGTTATCGCGCCATCGCCGATGCGCTGGATGAAAACGAAATCCTGGTCACCGCGCACCATCGCGACGACCAGGCCGAAACCTTCCTGCTGCGCGCATTGCGCGCGTCCGGCCCGGATGGTTTGGCCGCGATGCGGCCGTGGCGGCATTTCGCCCGCGGCTTGCACTGGCGACCGCTGCTGGACGTGGCGCATGCGCAATTGCTCGATTACGCCACGCGGCACGGCTTGGCCTGGATCGAGGACGCGAGCAATTCCAACCGCGATTTCGATCGCAACTTCCTGCGCCTGGACGTCTTGCCGCTGTTGCGCACGCGCTGGCCGAACGCCGACGCCGCGTTCGCGCGCAGCGCCGCGCTCAATGCCGAAGCGGCGGAACTGCTTTCCGGTGAAGACGCGAAAGCACTGGCGTTCGTGCGGCATGGCGATGCCCGCGAGCTTTCCGTGCATCGCCTGCTCGAACTTCCCGCTGCGCGCCGTGCGCGCGTGCTGCGGCGCTGGATCGACGAACTGCGCTTGCCACCGCTGCCGGCCAATGGCGTGACGCGGATCGAAAGCGAACTGCTGCCGGCCGACGACGACGCCGAAGCGCGCTTCGACTGGAGCGACCCGATGCAAAAAAGCGTGTCGATCCGGCGCTGGCGCGACGTGTTGCGCACCGGCGATTTCCCCGCGCCGTTGCCGGGCGGCTGGAAACAGGATTGGGACGGACGCGTGCCGCTGGTGTTGCCGAACGGCGATTCGCTGGCACTGGTCGGCGCGAACGCGCTGCCGACCGTGCTGCTGGCGCATGCGCGGCAGGGCGGCGAACGCATCCGCCTGCCGAACCGCGAACATTCCAGCGAACTGAAGAAACTGCTGCAACAACACGAGGTGCCGCCGTGGACGCGCGCGGCGATGCCGTTGCTGTCGCAGCACGATGGCGAACTGATGGCCGCCGGCGATGCCATCGTCGCCGACAAGCTGCACGACTGGCTGCACACACACAACGCAAAATTGCTTTGGAAAGCGCCATGAAATTCTCCAGCGCTGGCACGGGCAGCCCAACAACAAAGCGATTATCGGGGAGCGACCTGTTGGGCTGCCCGTGCCGGCGCCCGCAAGAAGCTTGCCGCTGCTAAAATCGCCGCATGGCCAAGAAACCCGCCCAAGACGACGCCTCGCCAGTCGCCAGCTTCGAGCAGTCGCTGGCCGAACTGGAAAAACTGGTCGAGCAGATGGAGCACGGCGATCTGTCGCTGGAGCAATCGCTGTCGGCCTACGAGAACGGCGTGCGCCTGTACCGTCAATGCCAGGGCGCGCTGGAGGCGGCCGAATTGCGCGTGCGCCTGCTCAGCGACCCGGACAAGCCGGACGCGGCCACCGACTTCGCCCCGCCGTCCAATGACTGACACTGCGGCGTTGTTCCTGCATTGGGCACAGCGCGTCGAAGCTGCGCTGGAATCCGCGCTGCCCTCCGAACGCGATGCCCCGCGGCGCCTGCACGCGGCGATGCGCCACGCCGCGCTCGGCGGCGGCAAGCGCATGCGCCCGCTGCTGGTCTACGCCGCAGGCACGCTGCTGGACGCGGACGAAACCCTGCTCGACGCGCCTGCCGCCGCGGTCGAACTGATCCACGCCTATTCGCTGGTCCACGACGACCTGCCGGCGATGGACGACGACGCCCTGCGCCGCGGCCGGCCGACCGTGCACGTCGCCTTCGACGAAGCGACCGCGATCCTCGCCGGCGATGCGCTGCAGACGCGCGCGTTCGAGGTGCTGGCGCAGGCCGATGCGCCGGCGGAACTGCGCGTCGGCTGGCTGCAATCGCTCGCCACCGCCAGCGGCGCGGCCGGCATGTGCGGCGGCCAGGCGCTGGACATCGACGCCACCGGCTCCGCATCCGACGCAAGGCCTGTCCGGCATCGGCAATCGCTCGCCGAACTGCAACGCATGCATGCACTCAAGACCGGCGCGCTGATCCGCGCCGCGGTGCGGATGGGCGCGCTGGCCGGCCACGCGTCCGCCGAACAGCGCGCGCGCCTGGACGATTTCGCGTCCGCGCTCGGCCTCGCCTTCCAGGTGCGGGACGACATCCTCGACGTCGAGCAATCCTCTGAAAAACTCGGCAAGACCGCCGGCAAGGACGCGGCGCAGGACAAGTCGACCTATCCGGCGCTGCTCGGCATGGACGGCGCGAAAACGAAATTGCGCGAATTGGCCGCGACGATGCACGACACGCTCGCACCGTTCGGCGACAAGGCCGCCGCACTGGCCGCGCTCGGCCAACTCGCGGTCGAACGCGATCACTGAATCGCGAAAAAGCCGCGCCGAGTGAACCCGAACGCGGCTTTCCGACAAACGCGTCGCAACGCGCCCGATTGGCGAACGACGCCTACTTCACCAATCGCAGCGTGAACGGGTAGCGATACGCGACGCCGTCATGCGACTTGATCGCGGCGATGATCACCAGCACCAGCGCCGCCAGGCCGATCAGCCCCATCAACGGGCCGATCACGATGAAACCGATGCCGATGGTGAGGATGCCGAGCAAAAAAAGCACGAGCATCACGATGGCGAGGCTGATGTTGAAGTTCAGCGCTTCCTTCGCCTGCTCGGCGGCGAACGGCAGGCTGTCCTTCTTGATCTGCCAGATGATGAAAGGCCCGATGACGCAACCGATGCCGCCCGCCCAGCCGGCGGTGATCAGGCCGCCGACCAGCGCGGACAGATGCGCGAACATCGCCCATTGCTTCTCGTCGGCCGAAGGCGTGCCGCCCGATGGCGGTGGAGGCGGTACTGCCGAGGCCTGCTCGAAATCGCTCATGTTGCGCTCTCCCGGGTGGTTGGAGCGCGCACATTAGCACCAATCAACCGAGCGGGTGCAGCGCCGGATCGGGTGCGGAAATCACTGTTCGCCGGCGACCGTCATCCTGCCGATCAGGATCGAACCGACGCCGATGTGCGAACGCGCGTCGCGATCGCTGCCGACCGCGCGGATGTCGGCGAACATCCGCTTGAGATTGCCGGCGACGGTGATGCCGTCGACCGGATGCGCCAGCCTGCCGTTCTCGACCCAGAAGCCGCCGGCGCCGCGCGAGTAATCGCCGGTGACGCCATTGACGCCCTGCCCCATCAGCTCGGTGACCAGCAGGCCGGTGCCGAGGCGTTGCAGCATGTCCTCGAAATCGCCGGCATTCGCGCCCACGTCGAGGTTGTGCACGCCGCCGGCGTTCGCGGTGGTTTGCAGGCCGAGCTTGCGCGCCGAGTAGCTGCCGAGCACGTAGCGCGCCAGCACGCCATCTTCGATCAACGCGGATTCGCGCGTGGCCACGCCTTCGGCGTCGAACGCGGCGCTGCGCAGGCCGCGTTGCAGCAACGGCTTTTCGACGATCGAGAACCACTCGGGGAAAATCTGCTTTCCGGCGTGGTCGAGCAGGAAACTGGCCTTGCGGTACAGCGCGCCACCGCTGACCGCGCCAAGCAGGTGGCCGACCAGCGAGCGCGCCTGTTCGGCCGCGTACAGCACCGGATATTCGCCGGTGGCGACGCTGCGCGGATGCAACCGTGCGACGGTGCGCTCGGCTGCCTTGCGGCCGACGCTGTGCGCGTCTTCCAGATCGCCTGCGGCCAGGCCGTAGCTGTACCAGCCTTCGCGCTGCATTTCCTCGCCCTGCCCGGCGATCAGCGCGACGCCGAGCGAATGCGCGCTCGAACGCTCGCGGCCGACGAAGCCGTGCGAATTCGCGTACACGCTCAGGCTGTCGCCGCTGCCGAACGATGCGCCATCGGAATTGGAAATGCGCGCATCGCTGTCGCGGCCGGCGGTTTCGCAAGCCAGCGCCAGGTCGATCGCGCGGTCGGCGTCGATCGTCCACGGATGCCAGGCATCCAGGTCGGGGAACGTGCCATCCGCAAGCGGGCGCGCCATCAACGCCGCATCCGCCAGGCCGGCCGCTTCGTCGTCCTCGGTGTAGCGCGCGATCGCGCACGCTTGCGCGACCGTCGCTTCCAGGCTTTCCTCGCGCAAATCCGCGGTGCTGGCGCTGCCCTTGCGCTGGCCGAAATAGACGGTGACGGCAATGCCGCGGTCGCGGGTCGATTCGACCGTCTCCACCTCGCCCATGCGCACGCTGACGTTGAGCCCGCGCTCCTCGCTGCACGACACTTCCGCCTGCGTCGCGCCGCGCGTCTTCGCCATGTCCAGCAGGCGCTGGCTCAGGCCGGCGAGGTTGTCCAGGCGCCGCGCGCTGTCGTCGGCTTGCGAAGCCATGATGGTGTCCAATCGTTTATCCTGTACCCATGCGAGGACGTGACCCCGAAACAGGCGAATTCTACTCTCCCAGCCGCACGCAGCAGCGTGTCGAGGCGCTGGAAATCCGCACGCTGGGCGAGAAGCTGGTGGCGCTGCCGCCGGCGCGCTTCGCCAAATTGCCGATCCCCGAGGAATTGCTGCCGCACATCCTCGAAACCCAGCGCATCACCTCGCACATCGCGCACAAGCGCCAGTTGCAATACCTGGCCAAGCAGATGCGCAAGTTGAGCGACGAGGAACTCACCGCCATCCACGAGGCGATGGACGACAGCGGCGAAGCGCTGCGCAAGCAGACAGCGCAACTGCACCTTGCCGAGCGCTGGCGCGAACGCCTGCTCGACGAAGGCGATGCCGCGCTGGCCGAACTGCTGCAGGAATTCCCGTCGGCCAACCGGCAGAAAATCCGCCAGTTGGTCCGCAACGCGAACGACGAGAAGGCGAAGAACAAGCCGCCGCGCGCGTTCCGCGAGCTTTTCCAGGAATTGAAGACGTTGCTGGCCGCTAATAGCAGCAGTGACGAAGTCGAAGAAGACTTCGACGACGAAAGTTTCGGCGAGACGGACGAACGCTAGGCCTTCGTCCCGCCCACGGTAATCCCGTCGATCAACAACGACGGCTGGCCGACGCCGACCGGCACGCTCTGCCCGTCCTTGCCGCACACGCCGACGCCGTCGTCGAGCGCCATGTCGTTGCCGACCATCTTCACCTTGCGCATCGTTTCCGGACCGTTGCCGATCAGCGTCGCGCCCTTCACCGGCGCGGTGATCCTGCCGTCTTCGATCAGATAGGCCTCGGTCGCGGAGAACACGTATTTGCCGCTGGTGATGTCGACCTGGCCACCGCCGAAATTGACCGCGAACAGGCCGCGCTTCACCGAGCGGATCATCTCTTCCTGGGTGTGCACGCCTGCGAGCATGTAGGTGTTGGTCATGCGCGGCATCACCAGGTGCGCGAAGGATTCGCGGCGGCCGTTGCCGGTCGGCGCCATGCCCATCAGCCGCGCGTTGAGCGTGTCCTGCATGTAGCCGACCAGCACCCCATCCTCGATCAGCGTGGTGCAATGCGTCGGCGTGCCTTCGTCGTCGATGTTGAGCGAGCCGCGGCGGCCTTGCAGGGTGCCGTCGTCGACGATGGTCACGCCCGGCGCGGCGACGCGCTGGCCCATTCTTCCGGCATACGTCGAGGTGCCCTTGCGGTTGAAGTCGCCTTCGAGGCCGTGGCCGACCGCTTCGTGCAGCAGCACGCCGGGCCAGCCGCTGCCGAGCACGACCGGCATCACCCCGGCCGGCGCATCGATGGCTTCGAGATTGACCAGTGCTTGCCGCAGCGCTTCGCGCGCGAATTTCTCCGGCTTGCCGTCGGCGAGCAATTCCGCATACGAATGGCGCCCGCCGTAACCGGCGTAACCGGATTCGCGGTGGCCGTTGCTTTCGACGATCACCGAGATGTTCATCCGCACCAGCGGGCGCACGTCGGCGCCGAGCACGCCGTCGCTGCGCGCGATCAACACGGTATCCACGCCGCCGCTCAAACTCACCGTCACTTGCTGCACGCGCGGCTCCAGCGCGCGCAGCAGCTTGTCGATGCGGCGCAGCGCTTCGACCTTGGCGTCGTTGCCGAGGCCGTCGATCGGATCGTCGCTGGAATACAGTGCGCGCCCCGCGTTCGGCGCCAGCGCATGCGGCTGCAGCGAACCGCCATCGCGGGCGATCGCGCGCGCCGATTTCGCCGCATCGAGTAGCGCGGCCGAGTTGATGTCGTCCGAATAGGCGAAGCCGGTCTTCTCGCCGGACATCGCGCGCACGCCGACGCCCTGCTCGATCGAATGCGCGCCATCCTTGACGATGCCGTCCTCGACCGTCCAGCTTTCGCGCCGCGCGTGCTGGAAGTAGAGATCGCCGAAATCGACGCCGGGGCCGAGCAAGGTTGCAAACGCGCGGTCGAGCTGGTTCGGGTCGAGGCCCGCCGGCAGCAACAGGCGCGACTGGGCAATTTGCAGGTTGTTCGTGGTCATGCGAATTAGTTTGGGCCGATGCGGGCAAAGCGCAAGCGCCGCGGTTCAATCCTCGCCGCCGTGCGCATTGCCGCGCGCGCTCGGCGCGGGCCTGGCGACCACGTCGACTTTCGGCGCGCCCCACGGCCCGGTGACGCGATAGGTCTTGGCGCCGATCGCGCCCATCGGCTTGCCCAGCACCGCGCTGGCCACCGCGCCGGCCGCCGCGCCGATCGGCCCGCCGGCAACCGCGCCGACCACGGTGAGCAGGTTGCTCGACTTCGGATACACGTCGATGGTCTGGTCGAAGGTCTGCGCGCGCAGGTCGGTGCTGCCCTTGATCGCGATCTTCGCCGCCGAACCTTCGATCACGATGTTGTCGCTGCGCGCCGTGCCGTTGCCGAAGGCGAGGCTGCCGTCGACATGATCGAAGGCGAAGCCCTTGCCGAAGAAATCGCGGAAATCCAGCATCAGCCGCTTGGGCAATTCGGCGAGGCTGAAAAGCCCGACCACGCGGCCGAGGCCGGGTTCGACCTGCAGGATCTGCCCGTCGTGCACCGAAAACGTCGCGCTGCCCTGCAGGTTGCCGAGGGCGAAATCGGCGGGACTGCCACTCCACGCCAGTTGCGTCTTGACCTTCGCGTTGCCGCCGCGCAACTGGCCCTTGACGCCGAAACCGTCGAACAGGGCGCCGAGGTCGCCGCTGTCGATGTCGGCATTCAGCCGCGTGCGCTGGCTGGCGCCGTGGCCGAGCCAGTCGCCATCGACCGCGATCTGCTGCTTCGGCGAGGTCAGCTGCAATTGCTGGATCTGCATGCCACTGCTGGTCTGTTGCGTGCGCAGCTTCGCCGCGCCGAGCTTCGCCACGCCGAACTGCAGGTCGGCCACGTCCAGTTGCAGCGGCGGAATCGAGGCCGGGTTGAAGTCGCCGTCGGCGTCCTTCTGCGCCGGTGCCGGCGCGGCCGGCGGCGCCTGCCAGTGCGCGCGCGCGAGCTTGCCGACGATCGGCGCATTGGCGTCGTTCGGCAGCAGCACCGAACCGGCGAGCGCATCGCCGTCGAGCGTCGCCGTGTTGGCATCGCCGGACGGCACGATCCGCAAGTGCGTGCCGGGGAAATCGCCGCCGACCAGCAACAGGTGATCGACCTGCAGATCGATCGATTGCAGCGGCAGGCCATTGTTGCCGCCACCGCGCGCCATCGCCGCCCAGCCGATCGCGTCGAAGCCCGGCGCGCGCCCGGCGATCGCCAGGCCGTTCGCCGGCGGCGCGGCATCGACGTGGTCGCTGCCCAGTTGCACGCCGATGCCGGTGTGCTGCGCATCGCTTGCGCGCACGCGCACCGCCAGCAGTTTGCCGAGCGCGGCGGTGATGTCGCCGCTGTTGGTCGGCAAAGGCACGTTGACCCGGGTCGGCAACGCGGTGTTCGCGTCCTTGTTCGCCGGCGCGGGCAAGGCGATCGAAGTGCCGACAAGGTCCGACGCCAGGGCGAGGTTCACCGGCACCGATTTGTCCGCGCGCGCGTGGCCGACGGCAACGCCGACGTTCCAGCGCGAACGTCCGTCCATGTACGCTTTCAGCCAGCGGGTGCCGTCGCCGCCGCGGTCGAGCAGTTCGTCGACATCGGCCGGGCCGTCGAACGCGGCCTCGAAAACGTTCTTCGCATCCTGCGTGCGGTCGCCTTCGCGCAGGTCCAGCGAGCCGCCGTGGCCGTTCCAGTCCACGCCGAGGTCTTCGGCATAGAAGCCGGTATCGGTGTACGCCGCATCGCCGCGCACGCTGGCGAACGCCACGCCGTATTCGCGGTGCGCGAGCTTGTCGCCGAGCAGTTGCACCTTGCCGCCGAGGCGGAATTGCGCATGGTTCTCGTGGCGCAGCGGCAGCAGCATCGAGAACGTCGCCTTGGCCGGGCCGCTGGCGGAAAGCGCGTCGAGCACGCCGCCGACGCTCTTGTGCAGCGGACTGTCGCGCAGCAGTTTCAGCATCGCCGACGCATCGGCGGAGGTGTCCGCGTCGACGTGCAGGTTGGTCGTGGCCCAGTCGTCGATGCCGGCGCTGAAGTTGCCGGCGTTCACGTCTTCGAGCATGCCCTTGCCGGCGATCGAAAAGCCGTTGCCGACGAAGGCGATGTCGGCATCGACCCTGGTCATCGCCGGCCAGTCCGGCTGGAACTTGATGGTGCCGCCGGCGATGTGCGCATCGGCCTCGAAGCGACCGCCGTTGTCGCGGAACGGCCAGTCGTCGAGGTCGCCGCTGACGATCGCGTGCGCGTTCTGCAAAGCGCCGCCGACCAGGGCCATGTCCAGCCAGTCGATCGCCTCCTTGCTCATGCTGTCGTGGATCCAGAACTGCTTCGCCACCGGCACCTGCGCATCGTCGATGTTCGTGGCGAGGTCGATCCGCGGCCGCGTGCCGTCGTTCTGGAACCACAGGCCGCCGCGTGCATCGACGCTGTAATCGCCGTTGTGGACGTGCAGCGCGGGCGTGCCGATGCGCCAGCCCTGGCCCTCGCGCCAACCGGCGATTTCGCCCTGCAGGGCGACGTCGTGGACCACGCCGAAACCGCCGGGCCAGTCGAAACGCAGGCGCGCGTTCGGGTCGAGGTCGATGGCGAAGCCGTCGGCGTCGCCATTGAATTCGCCGGACAGGCCGCTGAGGCCGGGGCCGCGGTCGATGCCGGAGAATTCCAGCCCGTCGAGATGGCCTTGCGCGCGCAACAGGCCGTTGTCGAGGCGACCGGCGACGACGAGGTTAGACAACCGCGCGTCGGGACGTGCGCGCAGCAGCCAGCGCCGCAACTGCGGCTCGATGCGATCGCTCAAGCCCAGCACCGCGAACAGGGCCGCGCCCTGCACCTGCCTGGCCTGCAACGAATATTGCGGCGCGCGCGCGGACAGCACGAGGCCATCGAGCACTTGCGGCACGACCGGCGCATTCGCGGTCAAGGCCTGGGTGCTGATGCGCAGGCGTGGCGCATCGATGCGCCAGCCGCCGTCGATGGCGGTGTAACGCGCCAACGCTTCCACCCGCGGCAACCCCAGCGCGGTCTGCCCCGCGCTGAAATCCGCCAGCGGCGCACCCTGCAACACGAGCTGCTGCACGTCGAGCTGTTCGGTGACGCGGGCGATGCGGTGCGCGTGCAGGCGCGTCCACAACGCGACATCGCCCTTGCCCGACTGCAAGCGCACGCCGGCGAACGCGGCCATCGTGCTCCAGTCGGACAGGTCGAGTTTCTCGCCATGCGCCCACGCGCGGCCATCGCCGCTGTTGCGGTCGAAATCCACCGCGGCGAACAGCGGCTGGCCGCCGCCGCGCGCCAGCACTTTCGCGCCGGCGCGTACGCGCCGGCCATCGACGCGCAGGCGCGCATCCACTTCGGGGAATTGCACGCGGTTCCAGCCCAGCTGCGGCGCGTCGATGCCGAGCCTGGCGTCGATCACCTGCAATTCGCCGAGGCCATCGAGGCTTTGCAGCGGATCGCCATTGCCTTGTTGCTGGCCCGGCAGGCCCTGCACCGACCACGTGCCATCGTCGGCGCGCTGCAAGGTCAGGTCGAGGCCGCGCAGGCGCAGCACGGTCAGGGTGTGCCCCGGCAGCCAGAAGGTGTACGGCTTGAGCTGGATTTCCGCCTCGCCGATGCGCAGCGCGTTGCCGTCACCGATGCGCAAGCCTTGCAGGCGCAGCAGCGGCCCACGCCGGGTCCATTCGGTGTGCAGCGTGTCGAACGCGATCGGGCGGCCTGCGCGCCGGCCCAGCCATTGCGCGACCTGCTGCGGATGCGCGTCGAGCATCGGCAGCAGCTTCGCCGACGCGCCGACGCCGATCGCCACCAGCACCAGCAGCGCGGCGAGGGTGTAGGCGCACCAGCGTCGCGTGTGGCGGAACCAGCGGTGGTACACGGTCGGCATCGGCGTCGCTCAGAGCAGGACGACGTCGAACTGCTCTTGCAGGTATTGCTCGTCGGCCTGGAAACGGATCGATTTGCCCAGCGACTCCTCCAGCTCGGAGACCGCCGGCGACTCCTCGTCGGTGATGCGCGCGACCACCTTCGGCGAGGCGATGACCAGCAGGCGCGCGGCCTCGAACTGGCGCACCGAGCGGGTGATTTCGCGGAAGATTTCGTAGGTCACGGTCTCGGTGGTCTTGACCGTGCCGCGCCCGCTGCACGCCGCGCAGGGCTCGCACAGCTGGCGTTCGAGACTTTCGACCGTGCGCTTGCGGGTCATCTCGACCAGGCCAAGCGGCGAGAAGTCGTAGACGGTGGTTTTCGCATGGTCGCGCGACAGTGCCTTCTCCAGCGTGCGCAACACCTGGCGCCGGTGCTCGGCATTGTCCATGTCGATGAAATCGATGATGATGATGCCGCCGAGATT
>JAATFG010000070.1 GCA_015655355.1 Lysobacterales bacterium | reverse complement strand
TGTTCAACCCGCAAGCGCGTTCCGCCGCGAATGCGCTCGGCCTGATGCAGGTCGTGCCGGCGACCGGCGCGGCCGAGGCGAAAAAACTCGGCCTGCCCTGGCACGGCGAAACCGACCTGTACGACGCCGATTTCAACATCGCCGTCGGCAGCCTGTACCTGCGCGAGCTGCTGGACAAGTTCGGCGCGCCCTATGCGGCGATCGCCGCGTACAACGCCGGCCCGGCCAGGGCCGCGAACTGGCAGGCGCAACGCCCCGGCCTCGACGCGGATTTCTGGATCGAAACCGTCGACTACAAGGAAACCCGCGACTACATCGCCCGCGTGCTCGCCTTCAGCGTGCTCTACGACTGGCGCATGGACGGCAGCGCGCTGAACCTCAGCGACCGCATGCAGGGCCGTTTCAACGGCGCGCGCAAGAAGTTCGTGTGCACCGCGCCGGCAACACCCGCACCGAAACTGTCGCAGTAGGCGCCGCGGATGCGGCATCGTCGGCGCATGTAAAATCGGCGAATGCGGATCTTCCTCGTCGGCGGCGCGGTGCGCGATCAACTCCTCGGCCTGGCGCCGGGCGATCGCGATTGGGTCGTGGTCGGCGCCACGCCGGGGCAGATGCTCGCACTCGGCTACAAGCCGGTCGGCAGGGATTTCCCGGTGTTCCTGCATCCGCAGACCGGCGAGGAATACGCGCTGGCCCGCACCGAACGCAAGAACGGCCGCGGCCATCGCGGCTTCGTCGTCGATGCCGATCCGTCGGTGACGCTGGAAGAGGACTTGCAGCGCCGCGATTTCACCCTCAACGCAATCGCGCAGGACGACCAAGGAAACCTGATCGATCCTTGCGGCGGCGTGCGCGACATCGAAGCGCGCGTGCTGCGCCACGTCGGCCCGGCCTTCGTCGAAGACCCGCTGCGGGTGCTGCGCGCGGCGCGTTTCATGGCGAGGTTTTCGCCATCGGGATTTTCGCTCGCGGCGGAAACGCTGGACTTGATGCGGCGGATCGCCGCCTCCGGCGAACTCGACGCACTGGTGCCCGAGCGCGTCTGCCAGGAACTGCGCAAGGCGCTGCGTTCGCCACGGCCCGCCGCGTTCCTCGCGACGCTGCACGATGCGCAGGCGCTGCACTCGGTGCTGCCGGAAATCGATGCGCTGTACGGCGTGCCGCAGCGCGCCGAATTCCATCCCGAGATCGACACCGGCCTGCACCAGCAGATGGTCAGCGACATGGCCGCGCGCATCGCGCCGGGCGATGACGTCGTCGGTTTCGCCGCGCTCTGCCACGACCTCGGCAAGGCGCTGACGCCGAAGGACGTGCTGCCCAGGCACATCGGCCACGAAACCGCCGGCCTCGCGCCGACGCAGGCACTGTGCGCGCGCCTGAAGATTCCCGCCGAACACCGCGAGCTGGCGCTGATCGCCTGCCGCGAACACCTGAACGTGCATCGCCTGCACGAACTGCGCGACGCCACCGTGTTCGAGTTGCTGTCACGCTGCGACGCATGGCGCAAGCCGGAACGCATCGCGCAACTGGCAACGGTTTGCGAAGCCGATGCGCGCGGCCGCGGCGGCAGGCAGGACAGCGATTATCCGCAAGGCCGCGAACTGCTGCGCCTGCGCGATGCCGCGCTCGCGGTCAACGCGCGGGAATTGGCCACCCAAGGCGTCTCCGGCCCGGCCATCGGCGAAGCGCTGAAAAAGGCCAGGATTTCCGCGATTTCCGCCGCGCGCAAACAACAGGCGTGACCATGCCCCGGCAAAAACTTTCCGATTCGCCGAGCCCTGGGCGGTTTTCCGCGTCCGCTACAATGCCGAGGCCGTCGCCCCACGCGACTTGATTACCGAAAAAACCAATGGCCATCGACAGCAACGCCATCGCCCGAGCCGCCGAACTGCTGCGCGACGCGAAAGCAAGCGGACAGTTCATCGCTCCGCTGCGCGACACCTTTCCCGGCCTCGACGCCGACGACGCCTACGCGATCCAGAACCACAACACGCAGCTGAAACTGCGGAGCGGCGCGCGCATCGTCGGTGCCAAGATCGGCCTGACTTCGCCGGCGGTGCAGAAGCAACTCGGCGTCGACACGCCGGACTACGGCCTGCTGTTCGACGACATGGGTTTCGGCGAAGGCCTGCCGATCCCGATGGCCGGCTTGCAGCAACCGAAAGTGGAAGCGGAAGTCGGGTTCGTGCTCGGCCGCGATCTCGACCTGCCGAACCCGACGATCATCGACGTGATCAACGCGATCGACTACGCCCTGCCGGCGCTGGAAATCGTCGGCTCGCGCATCGCCGGCTGGAACATCAAGCTGGTCGATACCGTCGCCGACAATGCCTCGTCGTCCGCGTTCGTGGTTGGTGGTTCGCCGAAGAAACTCGGCGAACTGGATTTACGCGGTTGCAAGATGGCGATGGACCGCGATGGCGAAGTGGTATCGACCGGCATCGGCGCCGCATGCCTCGGCCATCCGCTCAACGCGACGCTGTGGCTGGCGAAGACGATGGTGCGCGTCGGCGCGCCATTGAAGGCCGGCTACCTCGTGCTGTCCGGCGCGCTCGGGCCGATGGCCACGGTCGAAGCCGGCAAGACCTATACCGCACGCATCGACGGCCTCGGCAGCGTCAGCGCGAGTTTCGACCTGAAGTGAGAACCGCGGCAGGGTTTGCCACGCATTCCTGTCGCAACATCCGCACGAGGACGACAGCAACCGAGGCAAGCATGACCGACCCGTACAACACCGCGCCGGCGCACACGCCGGCCTCGTTCCTCAACGATGCGATGGTCACCACCGCGCTGGAATTGCCGGGCCAGCGCATCGTGCGCAATCTCGGGCTGGTGCGCGGCATCACCGTGCGCTCGCGCTCGGTGGTCGGCAATTTCTTCGGCGGCCTGCAAACCATCTTCGGCGGCAACATCACCATCTACACGCAGCTGTGCGAGCAGGCGCGCCACGAAACCTATCGCGACATGCTGCAGCACGCCAGGCAGCTCGGCGCCAATGCGGTCATCGCCGTCCGCTACGACGCCACTGAACTGATGCCGGGCCTGACTGAAGTGCTGTGCTACGGCACCGCGGTCGTGGTCGAACCATCGGCAGGCTGATCGGCGCCGCATGCGCCAGGGAAAAGCCGCGGAAACCGCGGCTTTTTCACGCGGCTCGATGGCGCAAGCTCGGGCACGCCCGGGAGGGTCTTTGCCTGTCGCGTCACAGCTTCCAGTACCACTTGCGCCTGTCCATCCACCCCACCATCAGCCAGAACAGCACGACCCACGCCAGCGCGAACGCATGCGAGGCCACGACCGGCCCGAACAACGGCGTGATCCAGCTCGCAAACAGGCCGTGGTAGAGCGGATCGAACCCGTGCAATGCGACCAGCACGCACAACAACACGTAGGCGCCGACATAGGCGGCGATCGCATTGCCGCCATAGCGACGGCCGATGGCCGGCCAATGCCAGCGCCCGATGGCGACCTGCATGCCGCCGAGCAGCAACAGCGACCAGCCGCCGGCCCACAGCACGAAGCTCGACGACCACAGGTTCTTGTTGATCGGAATCTGTGCATCGAGCAGCCAGCCAAGCACGAGCGCAATCGCGCCGGCGACAAGGATGCGCGCGACCTTGCCTTCGCGCAGCCACATGCCGGCGCGCACGCCGAACAGCGTGGTGGCGATCGCCGGCAGCGTGCTCAGCAAGCCTTCCGGATCGTGGCCGTGGGTGCGCGTCGCGTCCAGCGTGTAGACCCACTTGCCGAGCACGGCGAAATCGATGCGGTCGGCGAGATTGAAGAATTCGTCGTAGCCGCCGTTGAAATGCAGCAGTGCCCAGTAGCCGACCAGCAATATCGCGATCACGCGCCACTGCCATTCCGGCCTGCGGATCGCGGTGACGACCAAGCCGGCGGCGATGAAGCACAGGCCGATGCGCTGCAGCACGCCGCAGGGACGGAAGAATTCGCGATGGAAGCAGAGCATCGCGAACGCATGCAGCAACAGGCCGAGGCCGATCAACTTCAAGCCGCGAATGACGATGCCGCGGCGAATCGCGGAAACCGGCTTGCCCGCTTCCAGTTGCGGCACGATGCCGAGCGAAATCGACACGCCGACCACGAACAGGAACAGCGGGAACACCAGGTCGGTCGGGGTGAAGCCGTTCCACGCCGCATGATCGAACGGCCACCACACATGGTCCCAGTCGCCGGGATCGTTGACGAACAGCATCGCCGCGACCGCCCAGCCGCGCAGCACGTCGACCGACACGAAGCGGCGCACGTTGCCCACGGCAGTCATTCCGGTTCGCCGGCGACCCAGGTGCCGATCACCTGCAGCTCGCGCTCGTCCAGCGCGACCAGGTCGGCCTGGTAGCCCGGCGCGATGCGGCCGTAGCGGTCGTCGATGCCGAGGAATTCGGCGACGTAGGTCGAAGCCATGCGCGCGGCCTCGTCCAGCGGCAGGCCGAGCAGGCGCACGCTGTTGCGCACCGCGCTGGCCATGTCGAGCGCGGAACCGGCCAGGGCACCTGCGGCATTGCGCACCACGCCGTCGATCGCGGTGATGGTCTCGCCATACAGATCGAAGCTCGGCGAATCCGCACCGACCATCGGCATCGCATCGGTGACGAGGAAGACCTTTCCGCGCGGCTTGCACGCCAGTGCGACGCGCAAGCTCGCCGGATGCACGTGCACGCCGTCGACGATGATGCCGCACCACGTGTCCGCGTCTTCCAGCGCCGCGCCGACCGCGCCGGGTTCGCGCCCTTGCAGCGGCGACATCGCGTTGTACAGATGGGTGAAGCCGCTGGCGCCGGCATCGATGCCCATGCGGATTTCTTCATACGTGCCGGCGGTGTGGCCGGCCGCGACTATCGCGCCGCGTCCGACCAGCGCGGTAATGATCTGCGCGCCCACCTGTTCCGGCGCCAAGGTGATCAGCGTGACTCCGTTCGGCAGCGACGTCGCCAAACCGATCTCCTTCGCGTCCGGCACGCGGAACTTCGCGTCGTTGTGCGTGCCCTTGCGCTTGGGCGCGATGTACGGCCCTTCGAGATGGATGCCGAGGATGCCCGGCATGCCCTGCGCGATCGCGTCGCGCACCGCGGCGATGGCGCGCTCCATCACCTCGACGTCGTCGGAAATCAGGGTCGGCATCATCCCCGTGGTGCCGAACTTGCGATGGCCGCGCATCATCGTGCGCAAGGCTTCGACCGAAGTGTCGTTGTTGAACAACACGCCGCCGCCGCCGTTGACCTGCGCGTCGATGAAGCCCGGCAGCAGGTACGCGCCCTGCAAGTCGTGCACGAGCTGCGCGCGCTGCGCCGCTTCGGCTTCCGCCACCAGCGCACTGATTTTCCCATCCTCGACCAGCACGACGAGGCCCGACTCGAAGCCGGCGTCGGTCAACACGCGCGCATTGCGCAGGGCGGTCACACTCATTTGTCGCTCCGTCGTTCCGGCGGAGGCCGGAACCCAGTGTCTTTGATCTTTCCGCTGCACGTCGCTGGATGACCAGACCCGAGGCCTGTGGAAAATCGCTTCCGGCTTGCGCCGGAATGACGACTCAGACCGTTTCGGTCACCTTGTTCAAATGCGGCGGCACGTCCGGATTATGGCCGCGGCGCAGCGCCAGCGCATTGATCGCCCGGTAGAAGCTCTGCACGTTGAGCAACGGCGTGGCCGCCGCGTGCGGCGCCGGTACCTGCGGCAAGCATTCCCCATTGAAGCTGCCGTGCGCCGAAGCCAGCCACACCTTGGCGCCGCGGCTGCGGAATTCCTGCGCCAGCGCGACCAGCCCGGCCTCGGTCTCGTCCGGCTGGGCGAAGGCGAGCACCGGGAAATCCTTGCCAACCAGCGCCATCGGCCCGTGCTTCACTTCCGCCGACGAATACGCCTCGGCGTGCAGGCCGCAGGTTTCCTTGAATTTCAGCGCCGCTTCCTGCGCCGCCGCCAGGCCCAGGCCGCGGCCGAGCACGAACAGGTTGTGCGCGTCGACCAGGCCATCGGTCAACGCCGACCAATCCGCCTGCCACGCGGCGCGCAGGCTTACCGGCAGATGCACGAGCGCATCGCGCAGCGCCGCATCGTCCTTCCAGTGCGCGGTCAGTTGCAGGATCGCGGCGAGCGAGGCCAGGTACGACTTGGTCGCGGCAACGCTCTTTTCCGGGCCGGCATGCAGCGGAATCACCACATCGGCCAGTTCGGCCAGCGGCGAATCCTCGACGTTGACCAGCGCGACCACGCGCGCGCCGGCTTCGCGCGCGGCCTTTGCGTTCTGCAGCAAATCGGGGCTTTTGCCGGATTGGGAAATGGTCAGGTACAGAGCGCCGCGCAAGCGCTGCTTCGCTTCATACACCGACGACACCGACGGCGAGATCGACGCGGTGACGAAGCCCAGCTGGGTCTCGAACAGGTATTTCGCGTAGGTGCAGGCGTGGTCGGAACTGCCGCGCGCGCAGGTGGCGACGAAGGCCGGCGGATGCGCGCGCAGTTCGGCGGCAAGCCTGGCAATCGTGGCTTCGTTGCGCGCGTATTGCGCGGCGACGACGTCGGCGGTCGAGCCGGCTTCGTTGAACATCAGGGTGTCTTGCGGGCGTGGCAATTTGGGCAATGCGCTCATGGTTGTTTCGGGTTCGTCGAAGGAGTGCGTGCGCGCAACGGCGCGGTGGAACCGCGCACCACCAGTTGCGGCACGAAGCCCTGGTTGTGCAGCGGCGCGGAAAGTTCGTCGTGGCGCAGCGTGCCGATCAGCAGGCGCGCGGCGCGCTTGGCGATGTCCTCGGTCGCCTGCTTGGCGGTGGTCAGCGCCGGCCACGACTGGCGCGAGAACGGGCTGTCCTCGAAGCCGGCAATGGACAGGTCGTAGGGCACGTCGAGGCCGGCGGATTTCGCCGCGGCCAGCACGCCGGCGGCGATTTCGTCGTTGCTGCCGAAGATCGCCGTCGGCGGTTCGCGCAGCGACAGCAGGCGCCGCGCGCCGCGGAACCCGTCGTCGAAGGTGTAGTCGCCGGGCACGATCAGGTGCTTGTCCGGCTCGATGCCGTAATCGCGCAGCGCCTGTTCGTAGCCGGCGTGGCGCTCGATGCTCGACAAGTGCTGCGCGCCGCCCCACAGGAACCCGATGCGGGTGTGGCCGAGCTGGATCAGGTGTTCGGTGATTTCGTAGGCCGCGTCGCGGTCGTCGATCCATACGCAAGGCAAACCGTCGTCCGGGTCCCTGGTCGCGGCGATGATCCGCACCAGGGCGACGTTCGCCGCGACCAGGCGCGCGACCAGCTCCTTCCGCTCGGACATCGGCGCGGTCAGCACCAGGCCGGCCAGGCGCGAGCGGCGCGCGAAATCGATCAATTCGTCCGCAAGCCGCGGCGAGGTCGCATCGACCGGCTGGATCTGCAGGCCGAAGCCGGTTTCGCGGCACGCGGCGAGCACGCCGTTCTGCACCGCGATGATGTGGTACGGGTTCGGGTTGTCGTACACGAGGCCGACCACGTGCGGCGTGCCGCTGCGCAGGTTGCGCGCGGCGGCGTCCGGTTCGTAGCGCAGTTCGTCGATCGCCTTTTGCACCCGCACGCGGGTGGCGTCGTGCACGCCGGCCTCGTGGTTGATCACGCGCGAGACGGTCTTCAGCGAGACCTTCGCGCGCAAAGCGACATCCTTGATGGTCGGCCGACGCGTCACTTGCTCAGGCCTTGCTGCCGACGCGATGGCCGCGCACGGCGAAGAACAGGATGTAGGCGTAGCACAGCCACGCCAGCAGCAGGAACACCAGCTGGAAGTTCGCCACTTCCTTCAGGTGCGCGAACAGCTGCGGGATGATCGCGCCGCCGGCGATGCCCATGATCATCAGGCCCGAACCGGTGCCGGTGAACTTGCCCAACCCCTTGATGCCGAGCGGCCAGATCGCCGGCCACATCATCGCGTTGGCGAAGCCGAGCGCGGCGACGAAGCCGATCGAGACGTAGCCCCTGGTGACGTAGGCCACCAGCGCCAGCACGATGCCGAGCAGCGCCGACCACTTCAGGTACGCCTCCTGCGAGACGAACTTCGGGATCAGCACGATGCCGGCGACGTAGCCGAGCAGCATCGCGCCGAGGGTGAAGCTGGTGAAGAACTTGGTCTGGTCCAGCGGCAGGCCGAAGCCGTTGCCGTAGGTGCCGATCGCATCGCCGGCGAGCACTTCGATGCCGACGTAGAAGAAGATGCACAGCGCGCCGAGCCAGGCATGCGGGAACTTGAAGATGCTGTCGCGCTTTGCCTCGCCATCGGCATTGGCGCTGCCGGTCTCGATTTCCGGCAACGGCGAGAACAGCACCCCGACCGCAAGGATCGCCAGCAACGCCGCCATCATCAGGTACGGCCCATGCACGCGGTTGGCGAAGGCGGTGAGCAGCGCTTCCTTGCCGGCGGCATCGGCGGCATCGACCTGCGCCTTCAGGTCGCCCATGCCGTGCAGCACCAGCGAGCCGATCAGCAGCGGCGCGAGGATGCCGGCGAACTTGTTGCAGATGCCCATCACCGCGCTGCGCCGCGCCGCGCTTTCGATCGGGCCGACCAGCGCGACGTAGGGATTGGATGCGGTCTGCAGCAACGACAAGCCCGCGCCGACCACGAACAAACCGAGCAGCGCGCCCGGATAGACCCGCGCCGTGGCGAACTGGCCGAACAGCGCCGCGCCGATCGCCATCACCAACAGGCCGCCGGCCATGCCCTTCTTCATGCCGGTGAATTTCAGGATCCACGACGAGGGCAGCGCAAGGAAGAAATACGACAGGTAGAACGCGGTGGCGACGAGGAAGGCCTTGGCATCGGTGTCGAGGTTGAAGGCGAGCTTGACGAAGCCGATCAGCGGACCGTTGAGCCAGGTGACGAAGCCGAAGATGAAGAACAACGCGCCGATGATCGCGATCGACAACGTGGTGGAACCCTGGTTTGGGCGGCTGGAACTGGGCTGCGCGGCCATGTCTGACGTCTCTCCCCGGAAATTTCGGCAACGGTGTCATATTTTGCGCCGTCATGCCAGCCGGTCGGCCCACCCGCGACGGGTAGCGGATGGTCGAATCCCGCCATGACGCGTCCTCCCGAGGGCCAGTCGGCACCCGAAAATCTGTTGCATTGCCGCAGAAATAGCCACAAAAACCGCATCAATCGCTTTCGTTAAACGCGATTAACAACTCGTGTGGCGGCAATCCACCCGGTTTCCGACACCTACCCTGAAGTGGCATTGACATCGTTGTCAGGCAAGACCAACACTTCGACACCAATCACGGTCCAACCCGGACCGCGAACGCAATCGCCGCACTAAGGAATCCGATGGGCACGCAGGCCTCCGCCACCCCGCTCGCAGGCAGTCCCTTCATCGCCGCCGACGTCGGTGGCACCCACGTGCGCCTGGCGCTGGTGCGCGCGCAGGGCGACGGCATCGACGTGCTCGCCTTCCACAAGTACGAATGCACCCAGCACGCGGCGCTGGAAGTGTTCATCAAGGATTTCCTCGCCACGCAGCGGATCGCCGCCGCGCACGGCGTGATCGCCAGCGCCGGCTATGCGCTGGACGACGGCAGCGTGATCACCACCAACCTGCCATGGCCCTTGAACATCGCGCAGACGCGCGACGCACTGGGCTTCGCCGACCTGCGCCTGGTCAACGATTTCGAAGCGGTGGCCTACGCCGCCGCGACCCTGCCGGACGAACAGACCCATCTGGTCTGCGGCCCGGGAAAAGCCGCGAGCAACGGTCCCATCGTCGTGCTCGGCCCCGGCACCGGCCTCGGCGTCGCGGTGTGGGTCCCGGCCCGGGCTTCAAATCAGGGCTTCGTGCTCGCCACCGAAGCCGGGCAATCCTCGCTGGCGCCCGGCAACGCGCTGGAACTGCAGTTGCTCGCGCACGGGCTGCACCGGCAACCGAACGTGTCGATCGAATGGGCGATTTCCGGCCCCGGCATCCAGCGCCTGTACAACGCGCTGTGCGAATTGCGCGGCGTGCCGGTGGCGCTGCACTCACCGGCGGACATCACCCACGCCGCGCAAGTCGGCGGCCATGCGCTGGCCAAGGAAGCGCTCGACGTGTTCTGCGGAATCCTCGGCGGCGCGGTCGGCGACATGGCGATGAACTACGGCGCCAGCGGCGGCATCCGCCTGGCCGGCGGCTTCCTGCCGCAGATCCGCGACTACCTGATGCACAGCAGCTTCGCCACGCGCTTCCTCGACAAGGGCGGCATGCGCGCGGCGCTGGAAAAAATCCCCGTGCGGCTGGTCGAGCACGGGCAACTGGGCGTCATCGGCGCAGCGAGCTGGTACCTCGGCCAGCTTGCCGCGCAACAGGAGCACTACGCCATTGAGGGCGTTGCGAATTCGAGGGAGAGAGAGCTTTCACACAGTGCCAAATGACGGCGGCGATGCCGCTCAATTTCAACCAAGCGACGGGAACAGCATCATGAAATGCAAGAAAACCCTACTTTCCGCGGCCATTCTCAGCAGCCTCGCTGTTGCCGCCGCGGCCCAAGCACAGCAAGCGCAAACCTCTGCCACCGACATCGACACGATCACAGTCACCGGCATCCGCGGCAGCATCCAGAAATCGCTGGATACCAAGCGTGACGCCAGCAGCCACGTCGAAGCGGTCAGCGCCGAGGACATCGGCAAGCTGCCGGCGAAGAACGTCGCCGACACCCTGCGCGAACTGCCGGGCGTGAACATCGCCTCGTCCAGCGCCAGCGAAGGCGCGTTCGACGAAGCCGACCGCGTCAGCCTGCGCGGCACCGCGCCGAGCCTGACCCAGACCACCGTCAACGGCCACGGCATCGCCACCGGCGACTGGTTCGTGCTGTCGCAGGTGCAGACCGTGGGCCGCAGCGTCAGCTATTCGCTGCTACCGTCGGAAGTGGTCGACCAGGTGGTCGTGCACAAGTCCTCCGAAGCCAAGCTGGTCGAAGGCGGCGCCGCCGGTACGGTCGACATCATCACCCGCAAGCCGCTGCAATTCGACAAGCCGTTCACCGCCGACGTCGACGTCGGCGCGGTGTATTCCGACCTGCCGAGCAGCACCAAGCCGCAGTTCGACGCGCTGCTGAACTTCAAGAACGACGCCGGCAATTTCGGCGTGTTGGTCGAACCGTTCTACGAGAAGCGCGAACTGCGCCGCGACGGCCAGGAAGTGGTCGGAGGCTATGGCGTCATTCCCGAGTTCGAAGCCGATGGGATCACCAAGACGCCGGTTGCGCTGAGCAATCCCGAGATGGTCGGCAAGCTCTACCCGAACGAAGTCGGCGCGGCCTACTTCACCCAGGAACGCGAGCGCAAGGGCGGCACCATCGACGTCGAATTCAAGGCCAGCGACAGCCTGACCTTCGACTTGAACGGCTTCTACTCGGACCTGAAGGCGGACAACTACAACCGCAACTACATGATGTGGACCAGCCAGTTCGCTGCCCAGTCGCCGACCAGCGCCACGGTCAAGAATGGCGTGGTCACTGGCGCCAGCTACGCCCCGGACGGCACCACTCCGTACGGCGTGTACGACATGATCTCGCGTCCGGGCGCCGAAGCCTCGACCAACTACATCGCACTCGATGCCGACTGGCAGGTCAATGACAGCGTCAAGGTCAAGTTCGAGGGCGGCACCAGCCACGGCGAAGGCAAGAGCCCGGAACAGGACGTGCTCGAAACCGGCATCTCGCCGACCGGCGGCACCGTCGGCTGGCAGATGAACGGCATCGGCAACGCGATCGATTACACACTGGGCGACAACAACACGTCGAAGACCCAACTCCCGTCGGCCGGCTGGATCTTCGGCGATCAGGACATCGACGTGAAGGACAAGGAAAACTGGTTCGCCGCCGACAGTTCCTGGGTCAACAGCGGCAGTGGCGCCTTCGCCTCGCTCGATTTCGGCCTGCGCTACACCGAACACGAGCGCAACAACGACAGCGACATCGGCCAGGGCCCGATCACGATGCCGACATTGGCCGACCTGCCGACGTCCGGCGGTTCCTATCCGGGCGACTTCGGCAATGGCCTCGGCGGCAGCATGCCGGGCGGCATCTGGTACTACACGCCGGAACAGTTGGCCGCAATCGACGCCGAATTCACCAACCGCGATCCGGCCGGCCGCTACAACTGGCAGAACATCTACGACCTGAAGGAAAAGGACAGCGCCGCCTACGTGCAGGCCAACTTCGCCGGCGACAAATGGAGCGGCAACCTCGGCGTGCGCTACGTGCACACCGCCGGCACCATCAACTACAACCAGGGCGTCGATGCCAGCGTGCCGGGCGCGATCACCACGTCGGCCTTCGGTCCGTACCTGCCGATCAGCACCGACAACGACTACACCAAGCTGCTGCCGAGCGCGAACTTCAAGTACAACCTCACCGACGACCTGGTCGGCCGCCTCGCCGCGTCGAAGACACTGACCCGCCCCGATTATTCGGCGCTGGCCGGCTACGTCTCGCTGGACGACCTGACCCACACCGGCAGCGGCGGCAACCCGACCCTCAAGCCCATCGTCAGCACCAACTACGACGCTTCGCTGGAGTGGTACTTCGCCCCGCGCGCGCTGCTCGCCGGCAGCGTGTTCTACATGAAGATGAAGGATTACGTCGACGTCAACGGCGTCGAAGTGATCCATTACAAGGACCAGCAGGCCAGCCACGCCGCAGGCCAGGACGTGTATGCGGACTACACCGTCACCACGCCGATCAATACCGACGCCAACGTCAAGGGCGCCGAGCTGACCTACCAGCAGCCGATCGGCGAGTTCTTCGGCGTCGACCTGAACTACACCTACGCCAAGGGCGATTCCGACAACGACCATCCGGTGTTCGGCACCTCGAAGAACACCTACAACGCGTCCGCCTACTTCGAGAACCAGACGTTCAGCGCGCGCGTGAGCTACAGCTACCGCTCCTCGTTCTTCGCCGGGGCCAGCCGCGCCACGCCGTTCTACCAGGACAAGCTGGGCACGCTCGGCGCATCGTTCAACTACAAGGCCACCGACTGGCTCTCGGTCAGCCTGGACGCGTTGAACTTGAACAACCCGAAGTACAAGTACTACACCGACACCTCGGCCGGCTTCCTGCCGTATGCGGTGTACCTCAACGGCCGCCAGTACTACCTCAACCTGCATTTCAAGTTCTGATCGCGCTCTCTCTCGACGATCCGTGCACGTTCGCGTGCGATATGCTTCACTTCGCGGGCCTGGACATCCAGGCCCGCTTTTTTAGGGAAAGATGATGAAACACGCACGCCCCGCCTTGCGCATCCTCGCCACCGCTTCCCTGCTGCTGCTCGCCGCGTGCAAGCACGACGCGGGCAACGGCAACGAAGCCGCCATGCCGCAAGGCGGCACGCCGATCGTGCCGCAACTGATCCCGATGCCGGCGGTGCTGCAGCAGAACGAGGGCAGCTACGCTGTCGATGCGAGCACGCCGCTGCACGCCAGCGGCGCCGAAGCGCAACGCGTCGCCCACCAGTTCGATACCTATCTCGCCGATGCGAAGCGGCCGCTGCCGAAGATCGACAACGATGCGAACGCGAACGATGGCATCCGCTTCGCCATCGACGCAAGTGCGTCGAAATCCGCCGAAGGCTACGTGCTCGACGTGACCAAAAACGGCGTGCAGGTACGCGCAAGCAGCGAAGCCGGCCTGTTCCACGGCGCGGTGACGCTGTGGCAATTGCTCACCGAATCCACTGGAAAACAGACCCTCCTGCCCGCGCTGCACATCGAGGACGCGCCGCGTTTCGCCTGGCGCGGCCTGATGCTGGATTCGGCGCGGCATTTCCAGTCCGTCGCGCAGATCAAGCAACTCCTCGACGCGATGGCGCTGCACAAGCTCGACGAATTGCACTGGCACCTCACCGACGACCAGGGTTGGCGCGTCGAAATCAAGCGCTACCCGCTGCTGACCGGCATCGGCGATTGCCGCGTCGATGCCGGCGACGCGGGCCTCGGCGACGGCGGCCAGCCGTTGCCGCATTGCGAGTTCTATACCCAGGACGAAGTGCGCGACGTGGTCGCCTACGCCGCCGCGCGCCATATCGAAGTGGTGCCGGAATTCGACATTCCCGGCCACGCCACCGCCGCGATCACCGCGTATCCCGAACTCGGCACCGCGCCGGGCAAGCTGCAGGTCGGCCACGACTGGGGCGTGTACGCGAACCTGCTCAACAACGAGCAGAGCACGTTCGATTTCCTCGACAATGTGTACGCGGAACTGATCGACCTGTTCCCCGGCCGCTACATCCACATCGGCGGCGACGAGGCGGTGAAGGACCAGTGGATCGCCTCGCCGCGCGTGCAGCAACGCATGAAGGAACTCGGCGCGAAGGACGAAACCGCGATGCAGGCGCTGTTCGTCGCCCATCTCGAACAGTTCCTCGTCGCCCACGACAAGAAGTTGATCGGCTGGGACGAAATCCTCGAAGGCCCGCTGCCGTCCGATGCGACGGTGATGTCGTGGCGCGGCACCGACGGCGGCCTGGCCGCGGCGAACGCCGGCCACGACGTGGTGATGTCGCCGGCGCCCACCCTGTATTTCGATCATCCGCAGTTCGACGCCGACACCGCGCCGGGCCAGCCGGGCGTGCAGACGCTCAAGTCGGTGTACGACTACGAGCCGGTGCCGGATACGCTCGCCGCCGACAAGCAGGCGCACATCATCGGCGTGCAGGCCAACGTGTGGACCGAACACAAGCGCACCTTCGCGCAGTTGCAGGACGCGCTGTTCCCGCGCCTGGCCGCGCTCGCCGAAACCGGCTGGTCGCCGCGCGACCGCAAGGATTTCGCCGATTTCGGCGAGCGCCTGCCGGCGATGCTGCAACGCTACGACGCGCTCGGCCTGCTGTACGCGAAAGACGCGCCGGCGAAGCCGCTCGATGCAACCACGCGCAACTCGATGCAGCTCGACGATTGCAACGCCGCGCTGCGCTGGCACCTCGAAGACGATGGCCCGCGCGATGGCGAACGCGACGTGTATGCGGTCAACATTTTCAAGCCGTGCTGGCTGTGGAAGCAGGCGGACTTGAACGGCGTGGCGAACATCGAAGTGCGCGCCGGGCGCATTCCGTACAACTTCCAGCTCGCCCATGACGAAGCGCAACGAAAGTTCGAGCCGGCGGTTTCCGCGCATGGCGAGCTGGTGATCCGCGCGCAATGCAACGGCCCGCGCCTCGCCAGCGTGCCGCTGCCGGAGAATCCGGACAGCGACGGCTTCGTCACGCTGAAGGCGGCGATCCCCACGCAATCCACGGCAACCGACGTCTGCGCCTACTTCACCGGCGACACGCGCCCGAACATGTGGGTATTGAGCAAGCTCACGCTGGCAAAGTGATCGTGCCCCCAAAAAAAGGGTCAGGTACAGTTAAATCGATTTAACTGTACCTGATTCCATTTTTGAGATACCAGCTACACCTGCGTTGCTTGGGTGCAACAGCCATCCCGGCTTGCCGGACAGGTCGTTTCTTGCGACAGCGCCCAAATTTCTTCCAACCAACAGGTGTAGTCATGTCATTTCAATATTCGCATGAAAAACAAGCCTGTATTTCCCGTTTTTTGCATATGGCCCTGTTTGCTTTGGTTTCCACAGGCGGTCTATTCCCAGACAATCCCGCAAGTGCGCAAGACAGACATGACGATTCGGAAAGCACGGTTACGGACTCTCAGCTCGCGGATGCAAGATGCGTATCCGGCATGGAGAAATTCCTGCCGGGCACCTACTTTTACTGCCTGGCGTCGCAAAACTACGGTGAACATCACTTCGGTTACGCCCAGCGCTTCTTCCAGGAGGCCGCCAGTTGGGGCGAAAAACCGGCTCAATACGTGCTGGCCGTAATGGCGCTCAATGGGGATCATCAACCTGTTGACCGCCCTCTCGCATTCGCCTGGCTCACGCTCGCGGCGGAGCGGGGGACGAAACGATTCCAGAAACCCCATCAAGATCTCGGTAAATCGCTGTCGCCGGACGAACTGGCGAAAGCCGGGAAACTTCTCGAAGGCATGAACCGGTATCGCGACGCGATCGCCATGCCGCGCGTGGAAAAACGCTACGCGGATGGCATGGCTTCGCTGCACGGGACAACCACCTATTGCATGGGGGGCATGTTCGATTTCGGCGCCCTGGCCAACGTCGACGGTTCTCCGCAGAACATGGCGCAGATTGCCGCCCATTGCCCTCAAACCGAACAGATGAAGGAAAAGATCAACGAAGTTGCCGTTGATGTATTCGAGGACTGGCACGGACATGTGGCTGTAGGGGCGCCACAACAAGTGCCACCATCAGGTACGCTTAAATCCAAATAATTGAACCTGGCCCCGTTCAGGGGTAGAGCAAATACTTCCGCCGCGCTTGCCCGAACTGCCGCAACCCCGGCTGCCAGCGCGCTTCGATGGCGTCGAGCGAATCGCCGCGTTCGATCGCATCCTGCAACCACGCATTGCCGCTGAGCTTGTGGAAGAAGTCCGGCGAGCCGCCCGGTGCGTTGGAGGCGAACTTGAACTGCTGCGGATACAGGTCGTGCAATGCCTTGACCAGCGCCACGCCGGTGCGGAACGACTGGAACACACCCTTGTCCAGCACATGCAGTTGCACGCCGGCACACGGTTCGTTCGCGTACTTCGAGAACGTCGGCGTGAACCACACGGGCCGCCAGCGCACGCCGGGCAGGTTCACGGCATTGAGCGCGGCGGCAAGCTTGTCCGCGTCGACGAAGGGCGCGCCGACGATCTCGAACGGCTTGGTGGTACCGCGGCCTTCGCTGACGTTGGTGCCTTCGAGCAGGCCGATGCCCGGATACGCCAGCGCGGTGTCCGCCGTGGGCATGTTCGGCGACGGCATCAACCACGGCAGCGCGTGGCCCGGCTCGCGCATGGTGCGCGACCAGCCCTGCATCTTCACCACGTGCAATTCCGCGCCGATGCCGAATTCGGTGTTGAACAGCGCGGCCAGTTCGCCGATGGTCAGGCCGTGGCGAACCGGAATCGGGTACATGCCGACGAAGGACGCGAATTGCGGCTCCAGCACCGGACCCTCGACGATCTCGCCGCCGAGCGGATTCGGCCGGTCCAGCACCCACACCGGCACGTGGAATTGCTTGCCCGCTTTCAGCACGTTCGCCAGCGTGTACGCAAACGTGTAGTAGCGCGTGCCGATGTCCTGGATGTCGTACACGAGCACATCGACGCCCTTCAGCATCGCCGCGTTCGGCGCCTTGGTCTCGCCGTACAGCGAATACAGCGGCAAGCCGGTGGCCGCGTCGGCTTGCGCGGCCACCTGATCGCCCGCCTGCGCATCGCCGCGCACGCCGTGCTCGGGGCCGAACAACGCGACCAGCTTCACATCCTTGCGCGCGGCAAGCAGGTCGACGTCGCTGCGCAGTTGCGCGTCCACGCCGGTCGGGTTGGTGACCAGGCCGATGCGCTTGCCCTGCAACTGCGCCGGCATGTCCGCCAGCAGCACGTCGATGCCCGCCTGCAGCGGTGCGGCGAGCGCCGGCAAGGCGCAGCACAACAGGAAGAGGCCGGGCAGCAACGCTCCGATCGACAGCGGCGCGAATGTGACGCCGCGCAGGTTTTTCCCGCACGCGCGACGCATGTGGAACTTGAACATTGCAATGAACGACGTGACCGAGGACAGTGCCACGATAGCGCAATCCGACGGATAATCCCTCGCATTTCCCACCGCGACGTCCACGCCAACGCAATGCCCCGCCATCGCCCGCTTGCCGTCTTCGCCCTGCTCGCCTTCGCGTTCGCACCGGCCCATGCCGCCGATGCTGCCAGCGACGACGCACCGGTCGCGCCGATGCTGATTCCGCAACCGGCGTCGATGCAGGCCGGCGACGGCAGCTTCACCGTCGCGGCGGACACGCAGGTGATCGTCGATGGCCCGCAGGCGCTGCACGTGGCCGAACGGCTCAACGGCTTCCTCGTCGAAGCGCGGCACAAGCCGCTGCCGATCGTCATTGCCGGCAATGATGACGGGCCACGTTCGCGCCACGCCATCCAGCTCTCGCTCGCGGCCAGCGGCAAGGGTGTGGCCGAAGGCTATGCGCTGGACATCGACGCCGATTCGGTGCGCATCGTCGGCAACGACGAGGCCGGCCTGTTCTACGGTGCGACCACGCTGTGGCAGTTGCTCACCGAAAGCGATGGCGCCAGCGTCACCCTGCCGGCGCTGCACATCGAGGACGCGCCGCGTTTCCGGTGGCGCGGCTACATGCTCGATTCGGCGCGCCAGTTCCAGAGCGTCGACCAGATCAAGCAGGTGCTCGACGCGATGGCGCTGCACAAGCTCAACACCTTCCACTGGCACCTGACCGACGACCAGGGCTGGCGCATCGAGATCAAGAAGTATCCCAAGCTCGCCGAGGTCGGCGGCTGCCGCGACGACATCGGCACCCACGAGCACGTCTGCGGCTGGTATTCGCAGGACGACATCCGCGACGTGGTCGCCTACGCGGCCGCGCGCCACATCACCATCGTCCCGGAAATCGACCTGCCCGGGCACGCCACCGCGATGATCGCCGCGTACCCGAAGCTCGGCAACGGCGACAGATCGCTGTCCCTGCCCTTGCTCGGCGTCAGCATCGATGCGCCGACGGTGACCAACGGCCGCGGCATCTATCCGAACCTGCTCAACGTCGACGATTCCACGTTCAAGTTCCTCGACAACGTGTTCAAGGAAGTGGCCGATCTCTTTCCCGGCCCTTACGTGCACGTCGGTGGCGACGAGGCGCTGAAGGACCAGTGGAAGGCATCGCCGCGCGTGCAGGAGAAACTGCACAAGCTCGGGCTGAAGGACGAAACCGCGTTGCAAGGCTGGTTCGTCGCGCAATTGCAGACGTTGCTCGACAAGCGCGGCAAGCGCCTGCTCGGCTGGGACGAAATCAGTGATGGCGACTTGCCGCAGAGCGCGACGGTGATGTCGTGGCGCGGCCTAGACGGCGGCATCAAGGCCGCGCAGCAGGGTCACGACGTGGTGATGTCGCCGAGCAGCGACGTCTATTTCGACTACCTGCAGACCGATTCGATCAACGAATATCCGGGACGTCCGGCGCCGAAGCTGCTGCCGTTGCAGAAGGTGTACGCGTTCGAGCCGGTGCCGGACGCGCTGAACGCCGCGCAGCAGAAGCACGTCCTCGGCCTGCAGGCGAACCTGTGGACCACCGACAACCGCCTGTTCGCCGGGGTCGAGCACAACACCTTCCCGCGACTGCTCGCAGTCGCCGAAACCGGCTGGACGCCGCGTGGCGAAAAGAGTTACGCCAGCTTCCTGCAACGCCTGCCGGCGTGGATGCACCGCTACGACCTGCTCGGCATCGCCTACGCGCGCACCCCGTTCGAGGTGATCGCCGATGCCTCGCCGGTGCCGCGCACGCGCAACAACGTCAACGTCGCCCTGCGCAATCCGCTGGATTTCCCGATCCATTACACGCTCGACGGCAGCGCGCCGTCGCTCGCCTCGCCGCTGTACGCGCAAGCGCTGCAACTGAAGCTGCCGCAATCGCTGCGTGCCGCCGCGTTCGTCGGCGACACGCCGCTGCTGCCGGCGCAGGCGTTCGACATCTCGCTCGACGCGCTGCGCACGCGCCGCAACGACGAACTGCAACAGTGCAGCACGCGCGGCCCGGTGCTGCGCATCGAGGACGATGGCCCCGAGGACGGCCCGCTGCGCGCGATGTTCGACGTCAACATCATGGAGCCCTGCTGGCAATGGGACGGCGCGCCGCTGGACGGCATCGACGCCATCGACGTGCACGCCGCGCGCCTGCCATGGACGATCAACCAGAGCGCGGCCGAAGATGTCGCGCGCAAGTATCTGCCCGCGCAAACCCAATTCGGCGAGCTCGACATCCGCCTCGGCAGCTGCGATGGCCCACAGCTGGTCGCGTTGCCGCTGCCGCAGGATGCGGACGCCAACGGCTTCGTTGCGCTGCATGCCGATCTTCCGCGCCAGTTGCGCGGCACCGGCACGATGTGCATCCGCTTCAGCGGCGATTACCGTCCGCGCACGTGGGTGCTCGACCGCATCACCCTGCTGCCGAAATCCGACGCCCATTGAACACGACGCACGCCGAAGGGGAACCGATGAAACGCCGAATCGAACGCACCGCGCTCCTGCTCGCACTCGCTGCCGGCGCCCATGGCGCGGCGGCACGGCAGAACGATGACGTGCTGACCCTGCTGCACGTCACGCCTTCGGCGCAATCGCGCGACTACCTCGCCAACAAGCAGCAGTTCCAGTTGCACACCCTGCTCACCGAGCAGCGCCATCCGGCGACGATGGACTTGAGCCGCGTCATCCGCCGCGACACCGCCGCCGGCCTGTCCGAACTGTTCGCGGTCGACCGCGACGTGAGCGCGACGATGGACGCGGTCGCCGGCGATCCGGCGCGCCTGCGTCTGCTGCAACAGGCATCGCAGTCGATGCAGGACGCGCTCGCACACGGCCATCGCCTGTATTTCTACGGCACCGGCTCGACCGGCCGTCTCGCCGAAACCCTGGAAAGCGGCCTGTACCGTCCATTCTGGCAACGCGTCGCGCAGGACAAGACGATCTGGGCGAAAGTGCAGAAGGCGTATCCGGGCATCGAGAACCGCGTGCGCGGCGAGATCACCGGCGGCGACCGCGCACTGGTGTCCTCGCTCGAAGGCTTCGAGGACTTGCAACTGATCGGCAAGCTGCAATTGCACGACGACGGCATCGGCAAGGACGACGTGGTGTTCGCCGTCACCGAGGGCGGCGAAACCTCGGCGGTGATCGGCACCGCGAAGGAAGGCGCGGCGATCAACGGCAACGACCCGACGAAAACCTTCTTCGTCTACAACAACCCGGACAAGGTGCTGCTGCCGTTCACCCGTTCGCGCGAGGTGATCGAGAACCCCGGCATCAGCAAGATCATGCTCGCCACCGGGCCGCAGTCGATCACCGGCTCCACCCGCATGCAGGCGACGACGACGAGTCTGTACGCACTCGGCGTGGCGATGGAAGACGCGATCCGGCAATTGCTCAAGCCGGTGCTGACGCGAAAGGAACTGGCCTCGCTGGGCTTCGACGCGAATGCGGACATCGCCTCGCGCCTGCGCGATTTCGCCACCTTGCAGAAGACCGTCGCCGCGACCGCGCCGACGCTCGCGGCGTGGACCGATGCCGAATCCGCGGCCTACGCGAATGGCCACCACGCCACGTATCTGGCGCAGCGCGCGATGATGGTGGTATTCGTCGACGTCACCGAACGCTCGCCGACTTTCCGCCTCGCGCCGCTGGATCGTGACGATGCGAGCGAACGCAAGTCGTGGATCCAGGTATGGGCGCCGGTCGCGACGCAAGACGCCGCCTGGGATGCGTTGCTGCACCGGCCTTTCCACGGCCTCGACCCGGCGATCTACGCGCAACCGTTCGATGCGCAGATCGACGATCAATGGCTGCACGCCGCCGCGCAACGCAGCCTCGCCAACGGCGGCCCCGAACAGCAGATGCTGTACGACCTGTCGTTCTCGGCGAACAACCTGGCGCACTTCGGCCCCGGCGCCGGCGACCACGGCGCGATGATCCTGCTCGGCGCCGAATCGCCGCGGATCGGCGCGACCTGGCTACGCGATTTCGCCGCGAAGGATGCGACCCTGGCCATCGTCCACGTCGGCGATGCGTCGCTCGATGCGAAGGCGCTCGACGCGATCCGCACGTCCGCGCCGCAAGCGCAGGTGTTCGATTTCGCCCTGCCGTTCGCGCACGACCCGCTGCAGCTCGAGCAGACGCTGGGCCTGAAGATGCTGCTCAACGCGCATTCGACCGGGATCATGGCCAAGCTCGGCCGCGTGGTCGGCAACACGATGACCGCGGTGCAGCCGAGCAACCTCAAGCTGTACGGCCGCGCGACTTTCCTGATCCAGTCGCACGTCAACGCCGTGCTCGCCAGCAACAAGTGGACAGCCGCGAACGGCGAACACGCGCCGTTGGGCTACGCCGACGGCAATGCGGTGATGTTCGACGCGATCGACTGGCGCAACGGCCACGGCGCGCTGGCGACCGCGCCGGAAGTGGAACTGAGCGTGGTGCGCATCCTCGAAAGCCTGCGCCTGCATCGCGATTTCACCTGGGAAGAAACCGCGGCGCTGCTGCAAAAACAGAAGCTCGACGCATACCTGGCGCAGTACGACTGAAGCACCTCGTTCCCGCGCAAGTGGGAATGACGGATCAGAAAACCTTGCGCTCGATTTCCAGCAAAAAATCGCGCAACGGCGTGCGCACCGCGGCGATGCCGATGATGATGCCGACCGCATCGGCCAGCGCATCGAACACGTCGGCACTGCGCGTGGCGGTGAACACCCCCTGCGCGATTTCGATGGCAATGCCGAGCAGCATCAGGCCGACCGCGGCGCGGAACAATGCGCGCCGCGCGGCGAACAACTGCACCGCGCCGAACGCGAGCACCATGTAGGCAAAGGCGTGCTCGACTTTGTCCCAGCCGTTCGGCACTTCGGGAATGTCCGATGCCGGCAGCAGACACAGCACGACCAGCACGACGATCGCCAGCCACCACAGCGCGAGCCACAACACCGAATGCTTGAACGGTTTGAGCGAAGCCACGCTTCCGGCCCGCACGTTCACAAGCGCCACGTCAGGTCCCCGGCCATGAAGGCGATCTCGAATTCCACATCGCGCTGGAACCCGATGCACTGGAAGCGTTCGCCCATTTCGGTCGGCAGGGTCAGTTTCTTCGCCTCGTTGTTGAACTTCAGCGACAAGCGCTCGTCGCCGCGCGCGTTCACTTCTTCGAGGCGTTGCGCCAAACCGTTGCCGAGCAGGAAATTCGCCTGCGTGCAGTAGCCGGCCAGATCGAAACCGGCGCCGGTTCCCGCTTCCGCCAGCGCGGTGAAGTCCACCGACGCGGTGATGTCCTGCAAGCCCGGCCACAGCAGCGCATCGTTGTGCACGTGGTGGCGGAAGAACGCGCGCAGGGTGCCGTCGTCGCGCTCCTCCTGGTAGAACTCGGCGCGGTTGTAGCCGTAATCGACGAACAACAGCGCGCCGCGCCGCATGCCGCCGACCACCGCCTGCAGCCAGTACGGCAGTTGCGGCAGCAATTCGCTGCGATAGCCTTCGGCAAAAGGTTTTTCGAGGTAACGCTCGACGTGGCGTACCGCCGCGGACAGCAGCGCATCGGCCGGACGCTCGGTGCGCATGAAGCGGCCTTCGCCGTCGAGCACCACGCATTCCTCGAACACCTCGCCATCGTGGATGGCGAAGCGCGGCGTCGGCAGCGCATCGACCACTTCGTTGGCGAACAGCACGCCGTTCCATTCCTCGTTGATCGGCCCATCGAGCCATTCGACGCAGTCGAACACCAGTGGCGTCAATGCCCGCTGCAAGCGTTCGCGCTGGCGTTCGCGCAAATCCGCGGACGGTTCGAGGATCGCGTAGCGCGCCGGCATCGCGTCGAGCTCGAGCAGGCGCTTCAACGCCACTTCGGCGAACGCGCCGCTGCCGCCGCCGATTTCGAGGAACTGCGCCTCCGCGCCGATCTGCCGCAATACCGGCGCGACCGCTTCGGCCACGCACGCGGCGAACAGCGGGCCGATCTCCGGCGCGGTGACGAAATCGCCGGCCGCGCCGAACTTGGTGCTGCCGGCGCTGTAATAGCCGTGGCCCGGCGCGTACAGCGCGCGCTCCATGAAGCGCGAGAACGGGATGCTGCCGCCGCTGGCGAGGATTTCGTTGCGGATCAGCGCGGCCAGTTCGTTGCTGTGCGCCAGCGCGTCGGCATCGGGCGTGGGGAGTTGGTCGTTCATGCGCAGATTCTAAACGAGCATGCTCTACGCAAGCGCCTTACCGCCAGAGCTTCCAGCACAGCGCCATGCCGGCCGACACGATGCCGAGCCAAACGAAGACGCCTGTCCACAGGCTGGCGTCATCACCCAAATCCGTATTGCAGCCGAACAAGCGCAACACTACATGGCCCGTGCCGCGGAAACCGATTTCGACGATCAACTCGGAAAATATTTGCCCTACGAAGCGTGCGATGCCGCCCAGCACTTCCCCGAGCATGTCGCCGACCACTGCTAGCCCTTGAAATACGCCTCGGCGAACTGGCCGTGCAGCGCGCTGAGTTCGAGCTGGATGTTGTCCATGAACACCGCCGGGTTCTTCGCCGCGAGCAGCGCGGGCTTGGCGCGACGGACGTGGCTGGCGATCCGGTCCAACTGCTTCTTGACCTGCGGCCGCGACGGCATGCCGCCCAGCGCGGTTTGCGCGCGTTCGAGGCAGAACAGCACGCTGCGCGGGAACTCCTCGTTCTGCAGCAGGAAGCGCAGCGCCAGTTCCGGATTGACCCGCTGGCGCACGTGGCGGCGGAACATCTGGTACGCGGCCAGCGATTTCAGCACCGCCATCCATTGCAGGTTCTGGAACGTCTCCAGGTCGTCGACCTTGCGCGGCGTGACCAGGCCGGAAGCGCCGGCATCGATGATGCGCGTGCTCATTTCGGCCTGTTCCAGCGCGGTGCCGAGCAGCAGGAAGCGATAGCCGACGTCGCGGCTGACGTTCGCGCTCAACAGGCCGGACACCTTCAGGCAGCCGTCGATCACGCGATTGAGGAAATCGATGCGGTAGCGCCGGCCGATGCCGCGCTCGCCGTTCTCGCCGATGTCGAGGTACAGGTCGTTGATCGCTTCCCACACTTCCTGCGGCAAGGCGTCGCGGATGCCGCGCAGGATGTTGCGCGCCGCCTCGACCGAGCTCAGCAGCGAGGACGGATTGCGTTCGTCGAGCAGCAGGAAACGCACCACTTCGGCATCGGCGAGGTCCTCGCCCGCCTCGGGGAAATGGGTGTTGAACACATGGGTGACGCCGACCGTGTCGATCAACGGCCGCCACGCGAAGCGCGCGCTGCGCGGCAAGTCGAGCTGCAGTTGTGAGCCGACGCCGATCAGGCGCGCGGTGTTCTCGGCGCGGCGCAGGTAGCGGCTGAACCAGTACAGATTCTCGGCGACGCGCGACAGCATCAGGCCACCTCGCCTTCGTCGAGTTCGACGTCGTCCACGACCCAGGTGTCCTTGGCGCCGCCGCCCTGCGAGGAATTCACCACCAGCGAATTCTTCACCATCGCCACGCGGGTCAGGCCGCCGGTGGTGACGTAGGTGTCCTCGCGCGAAAGGATGAAGGGCCGCAGGTCGATGTGGCGCGCGCTCGGGCCTTCCTCGGTGACGATCGGCGCGGTCGAAAGCGACAGCGTCGGCTGGGCCATGTAGTTGCGCGGATTCTTCTCGATCAGCGCGCGGAACTTCTCGCGTTCCTTCTTCGATGCGCGCGGGCCGATCAGCATGCCGTAGCCGCCGGATTCGTTCGCCGGCTTCACCACGAGCTTGTCGAGATTGGCCAGCACGTGCTTGCGATCCTTCGCGTCGTGGCAAAGGAAGCTCGGCACGTTCGGCAGGATCGCCTCTTCGCCGAGGTAATACTTGATCATCTTCGGCACGTAGGCGAACACGACCTTGTCGTCGGCGACACCGGCGCCCGGCGCGTTGGCCAGCGCGACTTTGCCGGCGCGCCACGAACGGATCAGGCCGCGCACGCCAAGCACCGAATCGGGATGGAACGCTTCCGGGTCGATGAACATGTCGTCGACGCGGCGATAGATCACGTCCACGCGGCGCGGCCCGTACACGGTGCGCATGTAGGTGCAATCATCGTCGGCGACGAACAGGTCCGTGCCTTCGACCAGCTCGATGCCCATCGCCTGGGCCAGGTACGCGTGCTCGAAGTAGGCGCTGTTGAAAACGCCCGGCGTCAGCAACGCGATCACCGGCACGTCGCCCGGACGCGGCGACAGCGCCGCGAGCGTGTCGTACAACTGCGACGGGTACTCATCGACCGGCAGGATCGACGAAGTCTCGAAAATTTCCGGGAAAACCCGCTTGGCGACCATGCGGTTCTCCAGCATGTAGCTGACGCCGGAGGGAATGCGCAGGTTGTCTTCCAGCGCGTACAGCGTGCCGTCGCCGTCACGCACCAGGTCGCTGCCGCAGATGTGCGCCCACACGCCCAGCGGCGGCCCGACGCCGACGCATTGCTTGCGGAAATTGACCGATTCCTTCAGCAGCATCGCCGGAAACACCTTGTCCTTGACGATCCGCTGCTTGCCGTAGATGTCGCCGATGAAGAGATTGAGCGCGCGCATGCGCTGCTTCAAGCCGGCTTCGGTGCGCTGCCATTCCTTGCGCGGAATGATGCGCGGGATCAGGTCGAACGGCAGGGTGCGGTCGACGTTCTTGCCGTCCGAATACACGGTGAAGGTGATGCCCATCAGCCGCGCGATCACGTCCGCCGCGCGCTGGCGTTCGCCGATTTCGCGCTGCGACAACCCGGAAAGATATTCGACGACGCGGCGCGCGACCGGGCGCGGCTTGCCATCGGCGGCAATCAGCTCGTCCCAGCTCGGTGATCGGTAATCGTCCCAGTCCATCCTCGACCTTGGCCCCGATGCCATCGCGTCCATCCGCGATGGCCCTTGCATCGCAACATGCCCGCAAGCACCGCGCGCGTCAAGCCACGTAACGCTTGCGGCATAATCGCAAACGAAACCACATGGGTCGAAACAGATGACGCCTTCCGTCCGCGTTGCCCTCGTCACCGGTGCCGCCAAGCGCATCGGCGCGGCCATCGCCCGCCGCCTGCACGCCGACGGCTACGCCTTGGCCCTGCACTATCGCAACTCGCAGCGTGAGGCGCAGGCACTGGCGGCGGAACTGGAGGCCACGCGCGCGGACAGCACGCTGCTGTTGCAGGCGAACCTCGACGAATTCGACCGCCTGCCCGAACTGGTCGCGAAAACCGTCGGCCATTTCGGCCGGCTCGATGCGCTGGTCAACAACGCATCGAGCTACTTCGCCACGCCGATCGGCAGCGCGACGCCGGCGCAATGGGACGCGTTGTTCAACTCGAATGCGCGTGCGCCGTTGTTCCTGTCGCAGGCCGCCGCGCCGCATCTGCGCGCAAGCGGCGGCGCCATCGTCAGCATCGCCGACATCTACGCGCAGCGCCCGCTGCCGCAGCACACGATCTACAGCATGGCGAAGGCGTCACTGGCGATGATGACCCAATCACTGGCGCGCGAACTGGCGCCGCAGGTGCGGGTCAATGCGGTCGCGCCGGGCAACATCCTGTGGTCGGAAAACCCGGTCAAGGCCGAAACCGAAGCGCTGCTGCGCGAACGCGTGCCGTTGCAACGCCAGGGCACGCCGGAGGAAATCGCCGATGCGGTGGCGTGGCTGCTGCACGGCAATGCCTACGTGACCGGACAAATCCTCGCCATCGATGGCGGACGCTCGACGTTCGTGTGACCGGCCACACCCCATGTCGCGACCGGAGGCCGCGCCTGCAAGGCATTCAGCGGCGCAGCACTTTCTCGACCAGTTCGCGGAACAGCGGATGCGCGGTTTTTTCCAGGTTTTCCCACAGCATCACGCCGCGCGCGTCGCATTCGCCGACCAGATCGATGTCGATGATGCACGGTTCGTCCTCGGCGGTGCGGCCGAGTTTGTGCTCCAGCGTTTTCAGCCACGGCGCGAATTCCTCGCGCACCTTGTCGCTGGCGAACAGCAGCGACTGGTTGACGTAATGGTCGCCGTCGCCGGGCACCACGCTGGCCGCGTGCACCATGCCGGAGCGGGCGAGGATCTTGCCGCCGCGCTTGAGCGCATCGCGCGCGGTGCGCAGGCGCGTTTCCTCGTCGGTGCCGCTGCCGAGCAGCAACACGTAGCGGTGCCCGTTCATGCGCGCGCTGCCGCGTCGCGCATGCGTTCGATGCGCACGCCGACGCCATCGGCATTGGGCAGGATCGCCGGCTTGGCGATCTTCAGGCACACCGAGCGTACCGGGAACTGCGCGAGGATTTGCGCGCACAGGGTTTCGGCCAGGGCTTCGACCAATTTGCAGCGGATGCCGCGCGCGGTGTTCTCGATCAACGCGGCGACGGCAGCGTAGTCCACGGTGTCGGCCAGGTCGTCGCTGGCGCCGGCCTTGCGGCAATCGAAACCCAGCTCGACGTCGAAGCGCAGCGGTTGCGGCGCGAGTTGTTCGTGGTCGAACACGCCGATGATGGCATCGACGCGCAGGTTTTCGATGAAGACGATGTCTCTGGAAGCGAAGCTCATGCAGCCATTCTAGCCTTTGCGTCCGGCAAACCGGACTTTACACGGCGGGCAGCGTCGCCATGTCCCAGCGCGGCACCACTTTCACCTGCGCATCGACGCGCTGGCCGGCTTCGAGCCGCAGTGCACCGGCGAAGGCGATCATCGCGCCGTTGTCGGTGCACAGTTCGGGACGCGGGAAGCAGACGCGGCCGCCACGCTTTTTCGCCATCGCATCGAGTTTCTCGCGCAGGCGCTTGTTGGCGCCGACGCCGCCGGCGACGATCAGGGTGTCGCAATCCGCCGCGTCGAGCGCGCGCGCGCATTTGATCGCCAGCGTGTCGACCACCGCATCCTCGAAGCCGCGGGCGATGTCGGCGCGGGTATGGTCGCTCTGGTCGCTGTCGCGCCACGCCAGCAGCACCTGCGTCTTCAGGCCGCTGAAGCTGAAATCGAGGCCGGGGCGATCGGTCATCGGCCGCGAGAACTTGTATTTGCCGGGCGTGCCGAGTTCCGCCAGCCGCGCGAGCTGCGGACCGCCCGGATACGGCAGGCCCATCAGTTTCGCGGTCTTGTCGAAAGCTTCGCCGGCGGCGTCGTCCAGCGTTTCGCCGAGCAATTCGTATTCGCCGATGCGGGCCACATGCACGAGTTGGGTGTGCCCGCCGGAAACCAGCAGCGCGACGAACGGTGGCTGCGGCGGGTCGTGTTCGATCAGCGGCGCGAGCAGATGGCCTTCCATGTGGTGCACGCCGACCGCCGGCAGGTCCAGCGCCCACGCCAGCGAGCGCGCCACGCCGGCACCGACCAGCAGCGCGCCGACCAGCCCCGGGCCGCTGGTATAGGCGACGCCGTCGAGCTCGTCGATTTTCAGGCCGGCCTCGTCCAGGGTCTGCCGGACCAGCGGCAGCAGCTTGCGCACGTGGTCGCGGCTGGCCAGCTCCGGCACCACCCCGCCGTACTCGGCGTGCAGGGCGATCTGGCTGTACACGGCATGCGCCAGCAGGCCGTCGGCACCCTGTTTTTGGGTGTCATAGACGGCCACGCCGGTTTCGTCGCAGGAGGTTTCGATGCCGAGGACGCGCATGTGCTTGATTCTGGTGGGCGGCCGGCTTGCAAGCGGCGCGGGGTGGCCATTATAATGCGCGGCTCGCCCGGTCTGTCCGGGCATTGCGGCACCCGCCGCACAGCCCGAACCGTCCGAAAACCTCCAGAGAATTGCCCCATGCCCAGCGTCAAAGTCCGCGAAAACGAGCCGTTCGAGTTTGCCCTGCGTCGCTTCAAGCGCACCTGTGAAAAGGCCGGCGTCCTCGCCGAAACCCGCAAGCGCGAGTTCTACGAAAAGCCGACCCAGGAACGCAAGCGCAAGGCCGCCGCCGCGGTGAAGCGCCAGCTGCGTCGTTCCTCGCGCGACGTCACCAAGCGCCAGCGCCTGTATTGATCGCCGCCCGCGCGTTGCGCGGCGCCGTCAATAATGACGAATCCGAAAGCCGGTACGCGCAAGCGTTCCGGCTTTTTCCGCTTCCATCTCCACAACGGAAACGACCATGTCCCTGAAAGAACAGCTCACCAACGACATGAAGGCCGCAATGAAGGCCGGCGAGAAGGAAAAGCTCGCCACCATCCGCTTGATCAACGCCGCGCTGAAGCAGCGCGAAGTGGACGAGCGCATCGAAATCACCGACGACGTGGTGCTGGCCGTGCTGGAAAAGATGGTCAAGCAGCGCAAGGATTCGATCAGCCAGTACGATGCCGCCGGCCGCACCGATCTGGCCGACGTCGAGCGCGCCGAACTGAAGGTGATCGAAGCCTATCTGCCGGAAAAACTCGGCGAAGCGGAAATCAATGCCGCCATCGACGCGGCGATCGCCGAGACCGGCGCCAAGTCCGCCGCCGACATGGGCAAGCTGATGGGTGTGCTCAAGCCCAGGCTCGCCGGCCAGGCCGACATGGGCCTGGTGTCGCAACTGGTGAAGAAGGCGCTGGCCGGCTGAGTTTCCCGGCACGGCGAAGCCTGTCCAACCAACCGGCGAGCCTTGAGCGCTTGAGCTTGGAATTCTTCAGCGCAGACGGAAACCTACCGTACCCAGTCCATCGGCGCGCACCAACACCGAATCGCCGGCCACCACCGGAATCGCCGCGGTGGCTGCGCCGGACAACACCAGACTGCCGGCCGGGAGGGTCTGGCCGCGGGCGTGCAGCATGTTGACCAGCATCGCCACCGCGGTGGCGGGATGGCCGAGCACTGCGGCACCGGTGCCGACCTCCATCACCTGCCCGTTCTTTTCCAAGACCACGCCGAGTGTCCCCAGGTCGAGACCATCCAACGCAGACGGCCTGGAACCGACCGCGTAGCGCGATGCCGAAGTGTTGTCCGCGATCACGCTGGGCAAATCAAATTTGAAGTCGCGGTAGCGCGAGTCGATCAGCTCGATGGCCGGCAGCACGAAAGCCGTGGCAGCCAACACCTGCGCCTCGTCGCAATGGGGGCCGGACAGCTCGCGGGCGGTAACGAAGGCGATCTCGGCTTCCACTTTCGGGTGGATCAACGTGGCGGTGTCCACCGTACCGCCATCGTCCACGGCCAGTTCGTCCGTGAGGAATCCATATATGGGCGTATCCACGCCCATCTGCTTCATCTTCGGGTACGAGGTCAGGCCCATCTTCATGCCCGTGACGTGCGCGCCGCGGGCCTGTTTGATGGTGCGCAGCGCGTCTTGGATGTCGTAGGCACGCTCGACATCGATCCAGGGATTGCTGGCGGTGATCATCTCCACGTCGCGCACGTCGCGCTGAGCGTTGTCGAGCAGGCGGGCACAGGCCTGCACGGCCTCCGGGTCGGCGCCGCTCATGCCGCCGCCTCTGCCGTGCCGTTCTGAAGCGCTTGCTGCCTGAGCAGATCGAGGGCGACATCGACGATCATGTCCTCCTGTCCGCCGACCATGCGGCGGTGGCCGAGCTCGACGAGGATGTCGACGGTCTTGAGGCCGTACTTCTTCGCGGCGGCCTCCGAGTGGCGCAGGAAGGAGCTGTAGACCCCGGCGTAGCCGAGCGCGAGCGTCTCGCGATCCACCCGCACCGGACGATCCTGCAGCGGACGCACGATGTCATCGGCCGCATCCATCAGCATGTACAGGTCGGTGCCGTGGTTCCAGCCCAGGCGGGAGATCGCGGCGATGAACACCTCCAGCGGCGCATTGCCCGCCCCGGCGCCCATGCCGGCCAGGGAAGCATCGACGCGGTCGCAGCCTTCTTCCACCGCCACGATGGAGTTGGCCACGCCCAGGCTGAGGTTGTGGTGCGCGTGCATCCCGGTCAGGGTTTCCGGCTTCAGCACGTCCTTGAACGCGCGGAAGCGCTCGCGCACCTCCTGCATCGACAGCGCACCGCCACTGTCGACCACGTAGCAGCAGGTCGCCCCGTAGCTCTCCATCAGCTTGGCCTGTTCCGCGAGCTTCTGCGGCGTGGTCATGTGGCTCATCATCAGGAAGCCCACCGTGTCCATGCCGAGGTGACGGGCGTATTCGATGTGTTGCTTGGAGACGTCCGCCTCGGTGCAGTGGGTGGCGACGCGCACGATCCGCGCACCGGCGTCGTAGGCGGCCTTCAGGTCGTGGAGGGTACCGATGCCCGGCAGCAGCAGGGTGGCGATCTTGGCGTGCTCGACCACACTGGCGACCGCTTCGATCCATTCCAGGTCGGTGTGCGCGCCGAAGCCGTAGTTGAAGCTGGAACCGTTCAAGCCGTCGCCATGGGCCACTTCGATCGAATCGACCTTGGCCGCGTCCAGCGCTTTCGCGATCCGCTTCGCTTGCTCGACCGAATACTGGTGGCGGATGGCGTGGCTGCCGTCGCGCAGGGTCACGTCGGAGATGTAGATCTTCTGGGTTTTCGGGTCGGTGATCATGTCAATGCTCCTGGACGACTGGGACCTTACGCGGCCTGCCGGGCGGCCAGCATCCGCTCGGCCATGTGCTCGGCGGTGCGCAGGGCGGCCGAGGTCATGATGTCGAGGTTGCCGGCATAGGCCGGCAGGTAGTGGGCGGCGCCTTCGACTTCGAGGAACACCGAGGTCTTCAGCCCGGTGAGGGCATCACCGACGCCGGGGATGCGTACCGGGGTATCGATGCGGTCGAACTGCACGGTCTGCTTCAGGCGGTAGCCCGGCACGTAGGCCTGCACGCCGCGGGCCATCTCTTCAATCGAACGGGCGATCCTGTCCTCGTCGGCGAAGTCCGAGAGCGTGTAGACCGTGTCGCGCATGATCAGCGGCGGCTCGGCCGGGTTCAGCACGATGATGGCCTTGCCCCGGGTCGCGCCCCCCACGACTTCGATCGCCTTGGACGTGGTCTCGGTGAACTCGTCGATGTTGGCGCGCGTCCCCGGCCCGGCCGACTTCGAGGAAATCGAGGCGATGATCTCGCCGTAGTGGACCTTGGCCACCCGGGAAACGGCCGCGACCATCGGGATCGTGGCCTGGCCGCCGCAGGTGACCATGTTGACGTTGAGGGCGTCCAGGTGCTCTTCGCCATTGACCACCGGGATGCAGTACGGGCCGATGGCGGCGGGCGTCAGGTCGATCACGCGGATGCCGGGCTTCTTGCTGCGCAAAAACGCATCGTTCTTGACGTGCGCCCCCGCACTGGTGGCATCGAACACGAGGTCGATGTCGGCGAACACCGGCAACCGGGTCAGGCCTTCCACGCTCTCGTGGGTGGTCGCCACGTCCATGCGCGCGGCGCGGGCCAGCCCATCCGAATGGGGATCGATGCCGACCATCGCCGCCATCTCCACGTGCTGGCCGTGGCGCAGGATCTTGATCATCAGGTCGGTGCCGATGTTGCCGCTGCCGATGATCGCCGCCTTGATCTTCTTGCTCATGCGTGTCTCCTCATTTAACCGAATGTCGCACTGAGGCATGACGCGCCTTCATGCCGATGGTGGGTCGCTCTTGAGACGATCGCCTACCGCAAAGCGTTGCGGCGGCACCTCGTCGACCATCACGCGCACGCTTTGCAGCGGCGCATCGAGGGTTTCGCTGGCCACGCGCGCGACCTCGCGGATGAAGCGTTGCACTTTCTCCTCGGGGCGTCCCTGTACCAAGGTCACATGGATGATGGGCATGTACGTGGTCTCTCTTCAGGTCAATTCGGCGCCACGGGTTTCGGGCAGGAACAACGCCACGATCAACGCGGCCAAGGCAAAGAAGCCAGCGGTGGCGGTCAGGCCGACGGCAACGCCGTAGCTGGAGGCAAAGAACCCGATCAGGGCCGGGGCGACGGCGGCGATGGCACGACCGCCGTTATAGACGAAACCCTGTGCGGTCGCGCGTACCGCAGTGGGGAACAGTTCGGCGAAAGTCGGGGCGAAGCCGCTGTAGAAACCGGTGCCGAAATAGGCCACGACAATGCCGAAGACCATCAGTACGGCCGGTTGCTGGATCATCGCGAACACCGGCACCGACAGCGCCGAGCAAACGAAAAACAGGATGAAGGCTTTCTTGCGGCCGATCATGTCGGCGATGTAACCGAAGGTGATGTAACCCAGCGCCGCACCGACCTGCATGATCACGATCCAGACCGTCGACTTGACCAGGTCCAGGCCCGGGCCGCCGTCGGCAACCGGCGTGGCCAGGTAAGTCGGAATCCACGTGAACAAGCCCCAATAGCCGCACATCGCCGCCGCGGTGAAGCTCAGGCCGACAATGGTGCTGCGGGCATGCCCGGTGAGCAGCGTGCGCAGGGTCTCGCCGAATCCCATTCGCCGGACCTGACGGCTCCATATCTCGGGTTCCTCGACGTGACGGCGCACGTAGAAGCCCAGCAAGGCGGGAGCCAAGCCGGCGACGAATACCCAACGCCAGCCGACCAGCGGCACGATCACCGCCGCCAGCACCGCCGCCAGTGCGTAACCGGCCGCGAACGCACTCTGTACCCAGGCCATCACCTTGCCCCGGTGCCTGGCCGGCCAGGTCTCCGACACCAGCGCCGAGCCGGCCGACCATTCGCCGCCAACGCCAAGGCCGACGATGATCCGAAACAGCATCAGTTGCCCGAGGCTCCCGGACAGGCTGCACAACGCCGTACCGATCGAATAGCAAACGATGCTCAGGATCATCGAACGCGCCCGTCCGATGCGATCGGCCAGATACCCGAATACCAGACCACCCGCGGCGGTCGCCAGCAGGCTGGCCGAGACCACCATGCCTGCCGCGGACTTGTCGAAGCTCAGCGCCTGGCCCACGTGCTTGATGACCATCGCGAACAGCATCAGATCCATGATGTCCAGCGCCCAGCCAAGGTAGGCGGAGCGGAACGTGTTCCATTGCTGGTGGCTGGCTCCCCGCCACCAGCGGTCGCTGGTTGGGGCAGCGTCGTGTTGCGGGAGCGAATCGGTTCGGCTCATCGGTATTTCCCCTCCCAGGGCACAAGTGTTTCTTCTGTCGAAACATATGTATCGTATTTTAAAAAACGGAGATAAATCCACCTTACCTTCGTCTAATGTATCGATTGTCGATACGTATAGTATCAATTTAACCTCAAATAGGAGGTGATTCGTGACCCAATTGATGCTTCGCCTGTATGAAGACACGCTGCCGGCCGCTTGCCCGCCGGTATTCCTGCCGCACGCACCGCGCGCGCTCTATGTCCGCGAGGGGACACTGACCGCCGAGGACGCAACCGGGGCCCAATTGCTCCGCACCGACCAAGGCCACGTCATCGACGGCATGACCGTACTGAAGAATGGCGCCGGAGCAACTTCGCTGTGGCGCTGGGAGCTGGATTCGTCCAGCCGGCCGGCGATGCCCGGCTTGCCGTCGGCACCGGGAACCTCCAGCCGGTTGCTGCTGGAAGCGGCGGTCGAACTGGACGCGCGTTTCGAATGGCTGATGCGCTGTGATTGGGTGGGTTTCCCGCCCGGAGGCGTGGCCTTGACGCATGTCCATCAGGGACCGGGGATCCGGGTGGTCCAGCACGGCCGGATCGAGATCGAGACCATGGGCCAGCGCCATGCCCACGATGCCGGCGAAGCGTGGTTTGAACTCGGCCACGCGCCGGTGCTGGCGCCGACCACCGAGGCCGAGCCGACCGCGTTCGTGCGCTGTTTCCTGCTGCCGAGGACGCTGAAGGGGCTCAGTTCGATCCGCTACGTCCGGCCCGAGGACGCCGCGGCGCCGAAAGTGCAGCAGTACCGGGTCTATGCCGAGCGCTACATCGCCCTGCCGACGGCCTGACAGGCATTGTCACGCCAGGCGAGACGGATCGCTGCTCTTGGTTTAGGCTTGGCACCCGCCTCTCCCTTGCCGTTGCCAATGACCGAGGATTCTCTTCCCGCCGAGGAAACCGGCGATACCGCCCTGCCGGTGGCCATCGTTTCGCTGAAGATCATCGAGGCCCTGGTCGCTGCGCCCGAAGGCCTGGGGGTCACCCAGCTCGGGCAGATGCTGGGCATGCCCAAGGCCCGCATGCACCGCCACCTGACCGCGCTGCGCGAGCATGGCTACGTCATCCAGAACCCCCGCAGCAGTGCCTACCAGGCGGGTTGGCAGTTGTACCTGCTTGCGCAGGCATGCAACCGCCACTTCGACATCATGGCGCTGGCCAAACCGGCCATGGAGGCACTGCGCGATCGCATCGGCCAGACCGTGGTGGTGTCCAGCTTCGACGGCAGCGAGGTGGTGGTGATCGACCTGCTGCGCGGCACTTCGCCGGTGGAGATCAGCCTGCGCCCCGGCACGCGGTTTCCGTTCAACAGCGTCGCCCAGGGCAAGGTCGTGCTGGCCTTCGGCCCTGAAGCGCTGTTGCCGCAGACCCTCTCCACATCATTGCCGCGCCTGACCCAACGCACCATCACCGATCCCGAGCGATTGCGCAGCGAGGTCGAACTGGTCAGGCGCCGCGGCTGGGCCGATGCGCCCGAAGAACTCTATACCGGCATCAACGCGCTGGCGGCGCCGCTGCGGCAGGCGGACGGCAGCCTGTTCGGCACCGTCGCCATCGTCGGCTCGATCCATTTCCTGCCAACCGAGCCGGATCCGGCCAACATCGCGGCCCTGTGCGAAACCGCCAACCAGATATCCACCGCACTGGGCTACCGTAGTTGATATACGCGACGGAAGTTCGTAAGCCATGAAAAGCCTTCATCAAACGCCGGAAAGTTCCAGCCTGGCTGTGCGTCCCGCCATGCCTGCGGACATCCCGCAAATCCTCGCCTTCATCCGCGAATTGGCCGAGTACGAAAAGCTCGCGCATGAAGCCGTCGCCACCTCCGAGCAGATGCAGGCGCACCTGTTCGGCGCGCGCCCGTATGCGGAAGTGATCATCGCCGAAGTCGACGGAGAATCTGCCGGCTTCGCGTTGTTCTTCCACAACTTCAGCACCTTCACCGGCCAGCCGGGGATTTATCTCGAAGACCTGTTCGTGCGCCCGCAATTTCGCGGTGCCGGTGTCGGCAAACGCCTGATTTCGCAGGTGGCGAAGATTGCGGTCGAGCGCAACTGCTCGCGCTTCGAGTGGTCGGTGCTCGACTGGAACGAACCGGCGATCAGGTTCTACCGCAGCCTCGGCGCCAGCCCGATGGACGCATGGACAGTGCAGCGCGTGACCGGCGAAGCGCTGCAGACGCTGGCCGAACAAGCGTAATCCGCGCTCACGCTGCCGCATCTCGCGCCTCGTTCGACAGCCTCCCCTCTTGCCGTTCGTCGGCTGAATTCGGCCCTTGCGCGAAACCGCTTGCAATTACATCGTGCGCTATGTAATTTGCAAAACATGAACTCCAAACTCGCCAACGCCTCGATCCTGCGCCTGGACAACCAGCTGTGCTTCGCGCTGTATTCGGCCAATCTGGCGATGCACAAACTGTACCGGCAGTTGTTGAAGACGCTGGATCTCACTTATCCGCAATATCTGGTGATGCTGGTATTGTGGGAACGCGACCACCTCACCGTGTCGGACATCGGCGAACGCCTGTTCCTCGATTCGGCCACGCTGACCCCGCTGCTGAAACGGCTGGAAACTGCCGGCCTGCTGACCCGAACCCGCGCAGCCGGTGACGAACGCCAAGTCATCGTCGCGCTGAGCAAGGAAGGCCGCCAGTTGCGCGGCAAGGCCATGCAGGTTCCCGAACAGGTGTTCTGTGCCGCCGCGTGCAACCTGGATCAACTCTCCGCACTCAAGCGTGATCTGGAAACCTTGCGCACCAACCTGGGCCAGAGCGCCTGAACGCGCCCAAATCGGCATCGCATTCATCAATCAAATAGCGCGCAATTCAATAGCAAACAAAGCCGGTCGTGGTGCCCGGCCCCCTCTCCAGCACCATATCCCTCAGGAGAAACCATCATGTCCATCGAAAAAGTCCTCTACACCGCCCATGCCACCGCCACCGGCGGCCGCGACGGCCGCGCCGTGTCGTCCGACGGCGTGCTCGACGTCAAGCTGACCACGCCGAAGGAGCTCGGCGGCGCCGGTGCCGTCGGCACCAACCCGGAACAGTTGTTCGCCGCCGGCTATTCGGCCTGCTTCATCGGTGCACTGAAGTTCGTCGCCGGCAAGGAAAAGATCGCGCTGCCGGCCGATGCCAGCATCAACGGCAACGTCGGCATCGGCCAGATCCCGACCGGTTTCGGTATCCAGGTCGAACTGAAGATCAGCCTGCCCGGCATTGCCCGCGACGTCGCCGAAGACCTGGTGCAGAAAGCGCACATCGTCTGCCCGTACTCGAACGCCACCCGCGGCAACATCGACGTGACCTTGACCATCGTCGAATGACCGCAAGCGGCAAGTGGCCATGGACGGCCGCTTGCAACGGTCAGGAAGGAACCGGTCCGTCCAGAACGAGCACCTTGAGCGGATAGGCGCTGTACATGAAGTCGACGAACGCCCGCACCTTGGGGCTGAGCAGCCGGCGTGACGTGTGCAGTATCCAGAGCTCGACCTCCTTGCCCGTCGTGCCCCACTGCACCAGTTGGCCCGTGTCCAACTGGTGCCCGATGATCGATCGGGGCAACAGGCCGGCGCCGGCACCTGCGACAACGGCGTCGCGAACCATCAGCAGAGAAGACAGACGCAGAACCGGTCGCGGTTCCAGCGTGCAACCTGCGGCATTGATTGGCCAGATTTGATTGTCGTTGGAAGGCATCACCACGGCCGCAACCGGAATCGGCTCATTGCCCGCCGATTTCGGCATCGGGATGGAAGGTGCGGCCGCAATGACCAGCGTGTCCTTGGCGAAGCATTTGCCGACCAGCGTGGTGTCGGGGCGCGGGTTCGGACGTATGGCCACGTCGAAGTGCTCGTCGATCAAATCGACGACGCGATCTTCCGCGACAACTTCCAACTGCACTTCGGGATAGGCCGCAATGAACCGCGCGCCCAGTTTTCCGAGGGCCAGTTGGGAGAACAACAGGGGCGCGGCAACCCGCAAGCGCCCTCGCGGCACGGCGAGACCTTCGCGCGCCGCAGTGATGGCATCCGCCACTTCATGCAGTGGCGCCTCGGCCCTGTCCAGCAGGAGTTGGCCGGCTTCGGTCAGCGCAAGACGATTCGTGCCGCGCTCAAGCAGACGCACCCCCAGTGCGGTTTCCAAATCCGCGACCCGGCGCGACAAGGTGGCCTTGGATCTGCCGCTGGCACGACTGGCCTTGCCAAAGCCGCCATGCGCCGCGACAAGGGCGAAATCCGCGAGGGCATTCAGATCCATGCCTGTTCCGTAATCGAGACAAGATGTCTACAGATTGCCGTCTATGCAGCCAAATATCAAACGCCTATCGTGCGGTCTCTGGATTTGGACAGGAGTTTGTCGATGAACAACATGCGCGCCTTGGTACTCAGGGAATATGGCGGCCCGAGCACGACCGCGGTGTCCTCCATGCCCGTGCCCCGGCCTGGCCCGAATCAGGTCGTCGTTCGGGTACAAGCCGCCGGCCTCAATGGGCTGGACTGGAAAGTGCGCGAGGGATTCGTCCGAAACGCCTTTCCGCTGGCACTTCCCGCCGTTCTCGGCATCGAGCTTGCCGGCATCGTCGAGGCGCTCGGCACGGAAGTGACCGGGTTTGCAATCGGTGATTCGGTCATGGGACCCATGGGCGGCTTGGGCGCCTATGCCGAGCGGGCCGCGGTCAATGCTTCCCATCTGTGCCGCATCCCCGAGGGACTCGGCTACGTGGAAGCCGCCGCAGTGCCCGTCGCGGCGCTTGCAGCCTGGCAAAGCCTGCATGCGGTCGGCCCGATTCGTGCGCGACAAGTCGTGCTGATACACGGGGCGGCCGGTGGTCTTGGCGGTTTCGCCGTGCAGTTCGCACACCGTGCCGGCGCCAAAGTGGTGGCAACGGCAAGAGCGCGCCATGCCGACTATGTGCATGGCCTGGGTGCGGACCATGTCATCGACTACGAAACGCAGCGCTTCGAGCAAACGACCCGCGACGTGGATTTGATACTCGACTACGTCGGTGCAGAGGTGGTGGGCAGGTCCTGGGACATCCTGTCGGAAACCGGAACCCTCGTGTCCACCGCGACGCCCGACATCCTCGCGCACGTCCCGCAAGGCCGCCGCGGCCACTGGTTCATGATGAAACCCGACGCCGCCACCCTCGCAACGATCGCTGCGGATATCGCCGCGGATCGCCTGCGCCTGCCGTCCATCGAAACCATCCGCTTCGACGATCTGCCCAACGCCATCGAACGGCACCGCACGCACCCGCATCTGGGCAAGACCGTCGTCGATTTCAACCTCTGATCCATCGACCCATGCACCAATCGAACCCATACCAAGGAGAACACGCATGAACCGGTTGTTCGCTCCCGTTCGCGTCGCACGCCACGAGCTGAAAAACCGCCTGGTCATGGCGCCGATGACCCGCAGTCGCGCGCAGCCCGACGGTACGCCGGGAGAATTGGCTGCCGAGTACTATGCCCAACGCGCCGGCCTCGGCCTGATCGTGACCGAAGGCACGCAGCCTTCGGATGATGGGCAGGGCTACCTGACCACGCCGGGCATCTACACCGATGCGCACGTCGCCGGCTGGAAGAAAACCACCGATGCCGTGCATGCCAGGGGCGGCCATCTGTTCATCCAGCTCATGCATGCCGGGCGCATGTCGCATCCCGACAACACCCCGCATCATCGCCAGGGCGTCGCGCCCTCCGCCATCGCCCCGGGCACGCCCATGTTCACGCTCAAGGGCATGCAGGACATCCCCGTGCCGCGCGCACTGACGACCGATGAAGTGCGCCAGACCGTCGCCGACTTCCGCCTTGCGGCGCGTCGTGCAATCGAGGCCGGTGCCGATGGCGTCGAAATCCATGGCGCGAACGCCTACCTGGTCCAACAGTTCCTCGCACCCAGCGCCAACACGCGCACCGACGAATACGGCGGCTCCCTGCGGAACCGTTCCCGCTTCGCCATCGAATTGGCCAGCGCCATTGCCGAGGAAATCGGCGCGGACAGGACGGCGATCCGCCTGTCTCCCGGCCTGGCCATGTGGGGCATCGACGAAGGCGTCGAAGGGCCGGATCTCTACCGTCACCTGACCGCCGAACTCGGCAAGCTTGGCCTTGCCTACCTCCATGTCATTGATCACGGCGACGAAACATTGCTCGCGGACATTCGCGACCTGTGGAAAGGCACGCTGGTCCTGAATCGCCCAGGCCGCCCTCGCGACCAGATCGGAACCGACGTGCGTTCAGGACTGGCCGATCTGGAAGCCTACGGCCAGATGGTGCTGGCCAATCCGGATTTCGTCGAACGGCTGAAGTCCAACGCGCCAATGAACGACGCCAACCGCAGCGCATTCTTCGGCGGCACGGCTGTCGGTTACACCGACTATCCCGCTTTGAGTGAAGTTCAGGACACTCGATTTCCACTCTCGGCTTGAACGCGAAAAGCCCGGTAAATCCGGGCTTTTTCATTCGCTTCAGTGTTCGCTGCAGCACTCGCCTTCGGCCCAATGCTTGCGCTTCGAGGTCTGGCCGATGCCGGGATTGAAGGTGTTGGCCGGATCGAGCGCGCGATAGAACGCCGCCAGTTCCGGCTTGGCCTTGTATAGATGGCCGACGTTGTGCTCGGCCGGATATTCGGCGCCGCGCGCGTCGAGCAGCTTCCACATCGCATGCTCGATCGCCAGCGGGTCGCTGCCCTTCTTCACGATGTAGTCCTGGTGGAACACGTGGCAGAAGAAATGGCCGTAATACAGCCTGGCGACCATCGTGTCCTCGATCTCGCGCGGCAGCGTTTCGACCCAATCGCGGTCATCGCGGCGCAGGGCCACGTCGAGCGCGACGATGTCCTGCACGCTCGCACGATGCGTGTCGCGGTAACGCACCGCCGCGCCGGCCACGGCGAAACGGTGCAGGAACGCCTTGCGCGCCTCTTCCGCATCGCACTCGAAGAAATCGCCGGACTTCGATGCAAAGAACGATTCGAGGAATTCGCGCGTCGCCGCCGCGTCCTGCGCGGAAACCTTCAACAGCAGGTGATGTTCGTGACGGTCGCGCCATTCGCGCATGCGCCGCGGCAGATGGTTCGGCCACAGCGCCATCACGGCCTGCATGATGTAGCCGGTAACGCCGCGCAAACCGATGCGCTCGAACGCACCGTCGATGCGGCTTTGCAGGGCCGCCGCCTTCGGCACCTTGTCGGTACCGAACTTGTCGATCAGCAGGAAGGTGTCCTTGCCGTATTTGGCGCCGATGTCGAACGCGTCGCGGTGGATGTACTCACCGGAAATCGGCACGCGCTCGAACGCGGTCAGCAGGTGCCGGCGCACGCCGGTCAAATCGTCCGGAGCGTTGCTGCCGATGTAGAACGTCGCGCTCGCCTCCTTCGGGAACGTGTCCAGGCGCACCGCGAACACGCACAGCTTGCCGGCCGAACCCGATGCTTCGTACAAGCGCGAAGCGTCCGCGTTGTAGCGCGCCGGCGTGTCCGCATCGACGTCGCGCACGTGCGCCGCATAATCCTTGCCCGACGCAACGCGCGACGCATCGTGCGCGATATCCGCCGCGGCGTAATCGCGGCTCTGCAAGCGCGTGAGAATCCGCTCCGGCGTGTCGCCCAGTTCGATGCCGAGATGGTTGACCAGGCGCAACACACCGTCGTCGCCGAGCTGCGCGAACAGCGCCAGTTGCGTGTACGCCGGCCCGCGCCGCACCAGCGCGCCGCCGCTGTTGTTGCAGATGCCGCCGAGCACCGACGCGCCGATGCACGAGGAGCCGATCACCGAATGCGGCTCGCGCTGCAACGGCGCCAGGGTTTTTTCCAGCACGTCGAGCGTCGCGCCGGGCAGGCACACGACCTGTTCGCCGTCGCCGAGCACTTGCACGCCGGCGATGCGCAGCGTCGAAACCAGCACGATGTCGCGGTCGTAATCGTCGCCGTCGGGCGTCGATCCGCCGGTGAGGCCGGTGTTCGCCGCCTGCAGGATGACGATGCGGTCGCCGGCAACAACGGCTTGCAACACGCGCCACAATTCCAGCAGCGTGCCGGGACGGACGACGGCCAACACCTTGCCGTCGCCAAAGCGATAGCCCTTGCGGAAACGGCGCGTGGCACGCTCGCCGCTCAACACGTGCGCGGCGCCGACGTGGTCGCGCAGTTGTCGCAGCAACGCTTCCGACGAGGACATGGCTCAGCCCGACTTGCCCTGCACCAGCGAATCGCGCGTGATCGCGGCAACGCGCTTCGCGCCGGTCAAGGTCATCGCCACGCGCATTTCCTTGTCGACCAGATCGAGCAGGTTCTCGACGCCGGCCTGTCCCGCCGTCGCCAGCGCGTAGACGAAGGCGCGGCCGAGCAACACCGTGTCCGCGCCGAGTGCGATCATGCGCACCACGTCGAGGCCGTTGCGGATGCCGGAATCGGCGAGGATCTTGATCTCGCCCTTCACCGCGTCGGCAATCGCCGGCAGTGCGCGCGCCGTGGAAAGCACGCCGTCGAGCTGGCGGCCGCCGTGGTTGGACACGACGATGCCGTCGGCGCCGAACTTCACCGCATCGCGCGCATCGTCCGGATCGAGGATGCCCTTGATGACCATCGGGCCTTTCCAGAATTCGCGGATCCATTCGAGGTCCTTCCACGAAATCGACGGGTCGAAATTCGCGCCGAGCCAGCCGATGTAATCCTCCAGCCTGGTCTGTGCGCCGCGGTACTTCGAGATGTTGCCGAGGTCATGCGGACGCCCGAACAACCCCACGTCGAACGCCCAGCGCGGATGCGTCGCCGCCTGCCAGTACTGGCGCAGCTTCGCGTTCGGGCCGCTCATGCCCGAATGCGCGTCGCGGTAGCGCGCGCCGGGCACCGGCATGTCCACGGTGAACACCAGCGTCGAGCAACCGGCGGCTTGCGCGCGTTCCAGCGCGTTGCGCATGAAGCCGCGATCGCGCAGCACGTAGAGCTGAAACCACATCGGCCGCTGCGCCTTGATCGCCGGCGCGACTTCCTCGATCGGGCACACCGACACGGTCGACAGGGTGAACGGCACGCCCTTGTTCGCCGCCGCTTTCGCCGCCTGCACTTCGCCGCGGCGCGCGTACATGCCGGTGAGTCCCACCGGCGCAAGCGCGACCGGCATCGCCAGTTTCTCGCCGAACAATTCGGTCGAAAGATCGAGCTGGCTCATGTCGTTGAGCACGCGCTGGCGCAGGGCGATGTCGCCGAGGTCGGACACGTTGCGCTCGAGCGTGTGCTCGGCGTAGGCGCCGCCGTCGATGTAGTGGAAAAGAAAGGGCGGCAAGCGGCTCTGCGCGCCGGCGCGGTAGTCGGTGGAGGCGGAAATGATCATGGTCCGGATTCGCGATGCGGGTTGCGATGGCGTGGGTGGCTCAGGCGGCCGATGCGCGCGGCGGCCTTGCCGACGTGGCCGCCAGGCGCGAGCGCGCCTGTTCGGAACGGGCCAGGCGCGCCTCGTCCTCGTCGAGCTTGCGCAAGGTGCCGTCGACGTAGTCGAGGTGGCGATGGATTGCCTCGCGCGCGGTATCGGCCTGGCCGGCGAGGATCGCGTCCATCACCGTGCGGTGCTGCGCGCTCAGGTCCTCGAAGTTGCGCGGCACGCTGTACATGCGCTGGCGGCTCTGCGAAACGCTGGAATGCAGCAACTCGAACAGGCCGCGCATGACCTGGATCAGCACCGCGTTGTGCGAGGCCTCGGCGATGGCGAGATGGAATTCGGCATCGCGGCGCGACAGCATTTCGGCATCGTCGCTCGCCGCCTGCATCGCCTCGAACGCGGCACGGATGCGTGCGCGATCCTCGTCGGTGGCGCGATGCGCGGCGTGCCACGCGGTCGCGCTTTCCAGCGCATGGCGCACTTCGAGCACGTCGTAGCCGTATTCGGGCACGCTGCGCAACAACGATTCCAGCGGCGCGACGATGCTCGCCTCGGCCCAGTTTTCCGGCGCGGCCTTGACGTAGGTGCCGCCGCCGCGACGGCTTTCGAGGATGCCCTGGCTGGCGAGTTTCTGGATCGCCTCGCGCAGCGACGGCCGCGACACGCCCAGCTCGACCGCGAGCACGCGCTCGGCCGGCAGGCGCGCGCCGGCGCGCAGGCTGCGCACGGCGATCAGCTCCTGCAGCTGGCTGGCGAGGTGGTCGGCCAGCTTGACCGATCGCGTTTCCTTCCGAATCATTGGCCTGTCCAATCTCCGTCAGCGACGGCGGGAAATGCGGGCATTCAAGACCAATCCGTGCGCAGCGTCAATCGAACCAAGGTCAAACCCCGAAATCCCGCGGGCTTTGGCTTGACCAATTCATGACAGCGGTACGCCGGGTAAAATTGACGCAATGGCACGACTTCCCGACGCATTCATCGACGACCTGCTGGCCCGGACGGACATCGTCGAGGTCGTCAATGCGCGCGTGCCGCTCAAGCGCAAGGGCAAGGAATGGACCGCGCGCTGCCCCTTCCACGACGAGCGCACGCCGAGCTTCTACGTGGTGCCGCACAAGCAGTTCTACAAATGCTTCGGCTGCGGCGCCAGCGGCACCGCGATCAACTTCGTGATGCAGTACGACCGCCTCGAATTCCTCGACGCGGTCGAGGAACTGGCCAAGCGCGCCGGCATGGAAATGCCGCGCGACAACAAGCCGCGCGATGCCGACGACGACAGCCGCGAGCTGTACGCGGCGCTGGAAGCGGCGGCGAAGTTCTTCCAGCGCGAATTGCCCAAAAGCGACAAGGCGCGCGCGTATTTCGATGCGCGCGGCGTCGATGCGGCCACGCGCGAGCAGTTCCAGCTCGGCTACGCGCCGGAAGGCTTTTCCGCGCTGAAGGACACGCTCGGCGGCGACGAGCGGCGGATGAAGCTGCTCGAACGCGGCGGCATGTTTTCGCGCAGCGACAAGGGCCACGTCTACGACAAGTTCCGCAACCGCGTCATGTTCCCGATCTGCGACCGGCGCGGGCGCGCGATCGCCTTCGGCGGCCGCGTGATCGACAAGGACGATTCGCCGAAATACCTCAATTCGCCGGAAACCCAGCTCTTTCACAAGGGCCGTGAACTCTACGGCCTGTGGCAGGCGCGGCAGGCGAACCAGAAACTCGACCGCCTGATCGTGGTCGAAGGCTACATGGACGTGGTCTCGCTGTTCCAGTTCGGCGTGACCCAGGCGGTGGCGACGCTCGGCACCGCGACCACGCCGGATCACGCCGAGCTTTTGTTCCGCAACGCGCCCGATGCGTATTTCTGCTTCGACGGCGACAAGGCCGGGCGCGGCGCGGCGTGGAAGGCGGTCGAATCGGTGCTGCCGCGGATGAAGGACGGCAGGCAAGCGTTCTTTTTGTTTTTGCCCGAAGGCGAGGACCCGGACACCATCGTGCGTTCGCAAGGCAAGGATGCGTTCGATGCGCGCCTGCGCGACGCCACGCCGCTGTCGCAGTTCTTCTTCGACGAGATGGGCAAGGACGTGAACCTGCGCACGCTCGACGGCAAGGCCAAACTCGCCGAGCGCTGCAAGCCGCTGCTGGCGCAGATTCCCGATGGCGCCTTCGCCGACCTGATGCGCGCACGCCTGGCCGAACTCACCGGCATCGGCGCACAGGCGCAAGCCGTACCCACTGCCCATGCAACGATGCCGCCGCGGCGCGCGGGCGTGCGACCGACGCAGAAAATGTCGCTGGTGCGCAGCGCGATCGTGCTTTTGCTGCACGCACCGGACATCGCGCTGGAAGTGCCGGCACCGTTCGCGTTCGCGGGCTTGCGCCTGCCCGGCATCGAACTGCTGTGCGAATTGCTCGACGTGATCCACGCCCGCCCGGGCATCGGCGTCGGCGCGCTGGTCGAACATTTCGAGGGCCACGAGCAATTCGCCGCGCTGCAGAAGCTCGCCTTGCAGGAATTGCCCGGCGAGGAAGCGGCGTGGCGCAGCGAATTCCTGGATGCGATCGCGCAGCTGGAAAAACAGGCAATGCAACAACGCATCGACGAACTGGAAACCAGGATGCGCGAGGCCGGCCTGGACAACGTCGAGAAATACGAACTGCGCGCGCTGCTCGCCGCGCGTGCCAAAAGCCACTAGCAACCCGCTGCGCGCCTTCCGAAAATCCCCGCATGAACCTGCTCGCCAACCTGTTGAGAAAATTGCGCATCGACGGCTTCAACGCCGCGCTGCTGGGCACCGTGCTGCTGGCCTCGATCTTGCCGGTGCACGGCGCCGGCGCGCCGGTGATGGACATCGTCACCGACCTGGCCATCGCCGCGCTGTTCTTCCTGCATGGCGCGCGCCTGTCGCGCGAGGCGATCGTGTCCGGACTGACCGCATGGCGCCTGCACCTGGTGATCTTCTGCGGCACCTTCGTGCTGTTCCCGCTGCTGGGCGTGCTGCTGAAGCCGCTCGGCCTGTGGCTGCTGACGCCGCAGCTTTACCTCGGCGTGCTGTTCCTGTGCACGCTGCCCTCGACCGTGCAATCGTCGATCGCGTTCACCTCGATGGCCGGCGGCAACGTGCCGGCGGCGGTGACCAGCGCGTCGGCGTCGAGTTTGTTCGGCGTGTTCCTCACTCCGTTCCTGACCGGCATGATCGCCGGCACGTCCGGCGCGATGGGCAACCCGCTGCACGCGGTCATGTCGATCATGCTGCAACTGCTGGTGCCGTTCGTCGCCGGGCATCTGCTGCGGCCGTGGATCGGCGACTGGGTCGCGCGCTACAAGAGCGTGCTGCGCTACACCGACCAGGGCACGATCCTGCTCGTCGTCTACACCGCCTTCAGCGCCGCGGTCGTCGAAGGCCTGTGGCACGACACGCCGCTGCGCTCGCTGCTGGCGCTGGTGCTGCTGTCGGCACTGCTGCTGGCGCTGGTGATGAGCCTGCTGACGTTTTCCGCGCGCAGGCTCGGCTTCAAGCGCGGCGACGAAATCGCCATCGTGTTCTGCGGCTCGAAGAAGAGCCTGGCCACCGGCGTGCCGATGGCGAAGATCCTGTTCGCCGGCGGCAGCCTCGGCGCGGTGGTGCTGCCGGTGATGGTCTTCCACCAGCTCCAGCTGATCGTCTGCGCCGTGATCGCGCAGAAATACGCGAAGAAGAAAGCCGCCGCCGCGCTTGCCGACGCGGCGTGACCGCGTTTCGACCCCGCTTCACCCTGCGCTGGCTATCATTGCCGAAATCCTTGGAAACGCGCCCATGCAACGACGCCAGCTTGAAAGAAGAGAGTTCATCAAGAACGCCACCCTCGCCTTCGCCGCGCTCGGTTTGTCGAACGCGTCGCTGCTCGCCGAAGCCGCGGGCTCGTCGCAAGCACGTGTGCGCAAGCTCGGCGCGCCGCAGAAATTCGACTTCGCCGCGTTGAAGGGCCAGGCGCGCGCGCTTGCGCAACAGCCATACCAGTCGCACAAGCGCGTGCTGCCGGGGCCGCTGGAACACCTGACCTGGGACCAGTACCAGAGCCTGCACTACCGCCAGGACCATGCGCTGTGGGGCGACGAGGCGACGAGGTTCCAGGCCAAGTTCTTCCACCTCGGCCTGTATTTCCATTCGCCGGTGCGCATGTACGACGTCGAGGACGGCATGGCCTACGAACTGGCCTACGACCCGGCCGCGTTCGATTACGGCAACAGCGGCCTGAAGGGCCAGGCATTGCCGAAGGACCTCGGCTTCGCCGGTTTCCGCCTCAACACGAAGAAGGACACCGACCGCGATTTCGCCGCGTTCCTCGGCGCCAGCTATTTCCGTGCGGTCGGCAAGGAAGGCCAGTACGGTTTGTCCGCGCGCGGCCTCGCGATCGACACCGGCATGGGCAAGCCGGAGGAATTCCCCGACTTCATCACCTATTACCTCGAACGCCCGAGCGCGGATTCGGACACCGTGGTCGTCTATGGCCTGCTCGATTCGCCCAGCGTCGCCGGCGCCTACCGCTTCGCGATCACCAACGGCGACGTGCTGCTGATGGACATCGACAGCGCGCTGTATCCGCGCAAGGAAATCGAGCGCCTCGGCATCGCGCCGTGCACCTCGATGTTCCAGTACGGCGAAAACGACAAGCGCATGGGCTGGGACTGGCGCCCGGAAATCCACGACAGCGACGGCCTGCAACTGCACACCGGCGGCGGCGAGTGGCTCTGGCGGCCGCTGGTGAACCCGGCCAACCTGCGCTTCAACATGTTCGTCGACGAGAACCCGCGCGGCTTCGGCCTGCTGCAGCGCGACCGCAACTTCGACCACTACCAGGACGACGGCGTGTTCTACGACAAGCGCCCGTGCCTGTGGGTGGAACCGAAAGCCGGCTGGGGCGCGGGCAGCGTGCAACTGGTCGAGATCCCGACCGTCGATGAAACCTTCGACAACATCGTCGCGTTCTGGAATCCGCAGGACAAGCCGCAGGCGGGGCAGGAACTGTTGTTCGGCTATCGCCTCTATTGGGGTGCGCACGCGCCGGCGCAATCGCCGCTGGCGACGACGGTCGCCACGCGCACCGGCCTGGGCGGCGTCGTCGGCCAGAAGCGCACCTATTTCTCGTGGCGCTTCGCGGTGGATTTCGCCGGTGGCGAACTCGCATCGCACATCGCGAAGAACGACGTCGAAGCGGTGGTCGAAATTTCGCGCGGCAAGACCGAAATCGTATCCGCGCGCCCGCTGCACGAGATCGACGGGTTCCGCGCGATGTTCGACGTGGTCCCGCCGGACGACACCACGCAGCAGATCGACATCCGCCTGTACCTGCGCAGCAACGGCAAGGCGCTGACCGAAACCTGGCTGTACCAGTGGAACCCGCCGCCGCCGAGCGAGCGGAAGCTCTACTGAGCGAAGCTCCGAATGCGGATATCACCGCAAATCCATGGTCATATCGGTTAGCACCGCATCCGCGCCGGATAACACGGCCATCGCTCCGCGATGGTCGTCTCGCTCTGTCATCCAACCCGTTGAATCCCGCCGGGATTCCCGTTTGACACGTCCCACCCATGCCCGCGACACTCCGCGCTATCACCCCGTTTTGGGGTCTAATAGGCGTTAGGGCTCAAATGGAAGTTTCCCAAGCGATCGAGACAAATGTTCGGGCCGTGTTTTCGTCGCAAGACGTAAGTGCAGCGCTCGTTGCACTTACCAGCATGCAGCAACCGCCTTCCACGCCAGAGTGGGCGGTAGCAAGAGTTCGCGTGCAAATTGCAGCTCTCATTCTCGCCAAAGGCGATGTCGAGTTACTTCGCAAAACAATCAAACAGTCCCAAGTAGACTGGCGCGACACTCTTATGGCGGCCGGCCTTGGCAGTGCAAATTGGCCATCTGTCGCAAGCGCCGCCGGCTTCGTAGTTCCTTAGGGCCGCGGTTGAGCCCTAACATCTCGTTCAAGGCGGACGGCTTCGCCGCCGCTTAACTCTAGCGTTAGGCACTGACTGCTTAGGGGATGCGGCCATGAAGATCAAGAATCCCAAGCGGACACGCAGAATTCTGTACTGCATGCCACTCCTGGCTTGGGTGCTCATCTCCGGATGGATGAGCGGTTTTGAAGGGCTCGGCCCATTTATTTACGTCGGACACTGGCTTCTCATCCCACTGATTCTTTTCTATCTAGTCTGGCTGCCGTTGATCGCATGGATTACCAATGATGACTCTGCACCTCGGCGCTCCAATCCGCGCCGACGCTCCTAGTTTTTACGTGGCAGCAGGAGGTTTCCCGCTGCCTAACAATTCATTCAAGCCGAACTTGCTTCGCAAGTCGGCTTAATTCAGGCGTTAGACCCCTCAACCAAACTTTATGGAGAGGTTGCCCGTGACAAAAGAAGTGTCGTTTATCACAAGGATTGCCTACTGCCTGGTCTTACTTGGGGCTGTTCTGCCTATCGGCCTTGCCAAATCAGGCTGGGTTGCGCT
>JAATFG010000134.1 GCA_015655355.1 Lysobacterales bacterium | reverse complement strand
ATGACCGAGGACTGGCGTCACCGCTACAACCACCATCGTCCGCACAGCGCGCTCGGCGGCCTTCCGCCGGTTCGCTACGCAATGGCACAATCCCCAACTACCTCTACTTCTGCCTGACTCGAAAAAACGAGGGGACTACACGAGGACAGGATCAAGGGCCAGTGGAAGCAACTTTCCGGAAAACTGAAGGAAAGGTGGGGCAAGCTGACCGATGACGACCTGAAGATGGCCGAAGGCAACAGCGAGTACCTCGCTGGCAAGATCCAGGAGCGCTACGGCATCGCCAAGGATGAGGCGCAGAAGCAAGTCGATGAATTCGACCAGGAGTTGTAAGCGTCATCCCGGAAGAGCGGCGCGATGCGCCGCTCTTCCTCATCCGGAATGCGATGACGATAGTCGCACGTCGGTTTCGAGAAATCGGATCGCGATGAAACTTCACGAAATGTTCAGAGTGCTCACCCACGTATTTCAATAAACCCGATGACGCGTTGCAAGATGACGGCGACGACCATGGGGGTATATTCCAGCTAAATCCAAAGAGCAGTTTTACTCAATGAAATCACAATAGGATTCCCCCCCCCAGCCCGGCTATTAAGGAGAGTCAGCCATGGCACAGAAATCCAAGGATCGCTCCAACGCCCCATCCCGAAAGAACGCCGCCGACAAACGCGGCTACGGCGACGAATTGCATCAGCTGGCCAGCGATGGGCACCCATTGCTGACCACCAACCAGGGCATCCCGGTCGCGGACAACCAGAACTCGTTGCGTGCAACACCGCGCGGACCGACCCTGCTGGAGGACTTCATCCTCCGCGAGAAGATCACCCACTTCGACCACGAACGCATTCCCGAACGCATCGTGCACGCGCGCGGCAGCGGCGCGCACGGTTATTTCGAACTGGCGAAATCGCTGAAGAAATACACCACGGCCAGGATCCTGACCGAGACCGGCGTGCGCACGCCGGTGTTCTGCCGTTTCTCCACCGTCGCCGGAGGTGCCGGTTCTGTCGATACGCCCCGCGACGTGCGTGGTTTCGCGGTCAAGTTCTACACCCAGGAAGGTAACTGGGATCTGGTGGGCAACAACATTCCCGTGTTCTTCATCCAGGACGCGATCAAGTTCCCCGACCTCGTGCACGCGGTGAAGATGGAGCCAGACCGCGGCTTTCCGCAGGCAGCCAGCGCACACGACAACTTTTGGGACTTCATCTCGCTGATGCCCGAGTCGATGCACATGATCATGTGGGCGATGAGCGACCGCACGATCCCGCGTTCGCTGAGGATGATGGAGGGCTTCGGCATCCACAGTTTCCGCTTATTGGATGCGAAGGGAAGCAGCACCTTCGTCAAGTTCCACTGGCGGCCAAAGCTGGGCCTGCAATCGACCTGCTGGGACGAAGCGGTGAAGATCGCCGGCAGCGACCCCGACTTCCATCGCCGCGATCTGTTCGAGGCCATCCAGCGCGGCGATTTCCCCGAGTGGGAATTCGGCGTGCAACTGTTCACCGAGGAACAGGCCGCCCAATTCCCGTTCGACCACCTCGACCCGACCAAACTGATCCCCGAGGAACTCGTCCCCGTGCAGATCGTCGGGCGCATGGTGCTGGACCGTTGGCCGGACAATTTCTTCGCCGAAACCGAGCAGGTTGCTTTCTGCCCGGCCAACATCGTGCCGGGCATCGACTTCAGCAACGATCCGCTGCTGCAGGGCCGGCTGTTCTCGTACCTGGACACGCAGTTGACCCGGCTGGGCGGACCCAACTTCCACCAGATCCCGGTCAACGCACCGAAGTGTCCGTTTGCCAACCAGCAGCGCGACGGCCACATGCAGATGTCGCAACCGAAGGGACGGGTCAATTACGAACCCAGTTCGCTGCAAGGCGACTCTCCGCGCGCGACGCCGGCAGGCTATCGCAGCTTCGCCGAGCCGGCCGACGACGGCGCCAAGGGGCGCATCCGTGCCGAGAGTTTCGCCGACCACTATTCCCAGGCGCGCATGTTCTACCGCAGCCAGACCGGGATCGAGCAGGCGCACATCGCCTTCGCACTGGTGTTCGAGTTGTCCAAGGTGGAAACGCCGACGGTGCGCGAGCGCGTGGTCGGTCACCTGCGCCATGTCGACGATGACCTCGCCAAACGCGTCGCCGCCGGGCTGGGCATGCATGCGCTGCCGCCGGTGCCGCCGGTCGCGGTGAAGCCGATCGACATGCCGCCCTCACCGGCGCTGCAGATCATCGGCAAGGCCAAACACCTGCTCGAGGGTCGCTGCGTGGGCATCCTGGTCGACGATGGTTCCGATGCGACAACGGTCCGCGCCCTGCGCAAGGCCGCGACGGATGCCGGCGCCATGGTGAAGATCGTTGCGCCCAGGATCGGGGGTGCGAAGCTTAGCGACAACAAGGGCATCGCCGCCAATGGCCAGCTCGCCGGCACACCTTCGGTAGTATTCGATGCCGTAGCCGTGGTGCTTTCCAGTGCCGCAGGCAAGGCGCTGGCCAAGGAGGCCGCGGCCGTGGACTGGGTCCGCGACGCCTATGGCCACCTCAAGGCGATCGCCTTTGACGAAGGTGCACAACCCCTCCTGCAGGCAGGAGGCGTGGCGAAAGACGCGGGCGTGCTCAAGGCGGCGAACGTGTCGGCCTTCCTTGAAGCCGTCGCGACCCGGCAATGGGACCGCGAACCGAAGCTGCGAACGCTGGCATGAAAGTGGCGGCGATCGCGCTGCCACGAAACCAAGGAGATGGGACTATGCTGCAGCTCAATCCCCCGTTGCCGATGCGGACACCCAAGGGTGAAGGCTTCGCCCACATCCTGATCGACTACGGACAGGAATCCGACCTGTACTGGACGGTATTCATCACTGAAACCGGCGAGGTGTGGACCTTCGCCAACCACGACGTACGCGCCAGCAAGAACATCACGCTGGGACGTACCTGCGTGGAGGACCCCGCGCAATCGAAGCCCGACGGAAGCGGGTGCGGCACGAACCATCATCGGCACGGCCAGCCCAACAAGGAAGGAACCACGACATGAGTGAGACGATCTACGACGCCATGCGCGAAAGCCATGCCATCCAGCGCTCGCTGTGCCGCAAGCTGCTGCGGTCACCGCCGCACAGCGAAAGGCGCATTGCCTTGTTCACCGACTTGCGCATCGAGCTCGCCGCGCACGAAGCCGCCGAGGAGCGCTACTTGTACGTGCCGATCCTGATGGACGACGCCGGCCTCGATTCGTCGCGCCATGCGCTGCACGAGCATCACGAAATGGACGAACTGGTCGAGGAGATGCAAACCCTCGACCACAACGGCAGCGGCTGGATGGCGAAGGCGCGCAAGCTGTCGGAGAAAGTGCATCACCACCTGCGCGAGGAAGAAAGGAAGTTCTTCCAAGTCTCGGGGAAAATTCTGGGTCATGCGCAGAAGATCCAACTCGCCAAGCGCTATCGCAAGGACCATGCGCGAATGCTGAAAACGCTGCGCCAGGACTGACGTGGTTGCGTCGGGACGGCCGGCCAAGAACGGACGTTCGCAGGTGCCGCACCGGGTCCGGTTGTACGCGCAGCCCCATCTCGCGATGGCTACACCCACCGGAAAATGCGAAGATTTATCGCTTATGGCGGGCCTTGCCCCGCCAGTTGCCCCCAGAGACACCGTGAAGACCCCCCAAGGCTTGCAGGCGCTGATCGACGACGGCGTCATTGATGAAGTGCTGCGACCGCTCAAGAGCGGCAAGGAAGCGGCGGTGTACGTCGTGCGCAGCGGCGGCGAAGTGCGTTGCGCGAAGGTATACAAGGACATGGCGCAGCGCAGCTTCCAGCAGCGCGTGCAATACCAGGAAGGGCGCAAGGTGCGCGGCAGCCGCGAGGCGCGCGCGATCGGCAAGGCCAGCAAGTACGGGCGCAAGCAGCAGGAAGTCGCCTGGAAGAACACCGAGGTCGATGCGCTCTACCAATTGCGCGATGCCGGCGTGCGCGTGCCCGAACCGTTCGGCTATTTCCACGGCGTGCTGGTGATGGAACTGGTCACCGACGCCGATGGCTTCTCCGCGCCGCGCCTGGGCGAGGTCGAACCGAGCGCGGCTCAGGCGCGCGAATTCCATCGCGTGCTGGTGCGGCAAGTGGTGTTGATGCTGTGCTGCGGGCTGATCCACGGCGATCTGTCCGCATACAACGTGCTGGTCGGTCCGGATGGGCCGGTGGTGATCGATTTTCCGCAGGTCGTCAGCGCTGCCGGCAACAATGCCGCGCGCACGATGTTGCTGCGCGACGTCAACAACCTCACCGCCTATCTTGGACGTTGGGCGCCCGAGTTGCTGGAGACGTGGTACGGCGAAGAGATGTGGGCCTTGTTCGAGGCCGGCGAGCTGCAACCCGATACCGAATTGACTGGCACGTTCACGCCGGACGAAACCACGGTCGATCTCGACGGCGTCCGCCACGCGATCAACGATGCGCGCGAAGAAGCGCTGATCCGGCAGCAAGGCCGCGAGGCGGCGGAACAGGAAGACTGACGCGACCACTTGCCGAACCGCGATGTTTCAGAACTTCTCGCCCACCGGCAGATAGCGCCACGCGCCGGGCGGCATCGCACCATTCGGGCCTTTGCCCAACGCGATCTTGCCGATGCGCAAGCGGCGGATCGACACCACGCTCAGTCCGACTTGCGCGCACATGTCGCGCAATTGCCCGGTTTCCACGCCTTTGATCGCGAAGCGCAGCCGCGTTTCGTTCTGCCAACTCACCTTGCACGGTGGCAGCGCGCAGCCGTTGAAACTCAGGCCGCAATTGAGTTTTTGCAGGCCGTAAGGGGCGATCTCGCCGCCGACTTCGACGATGTATTCGTGCTCGATCAATTCCGCGTCTTCGGTCAGGCGGCGCCATATCCGGCCGTCCTGGGTCAGCACCATCAGGCCGCTGGCCTCGGCATCCATCGACACCAACGGCGTCAATCGATGGAAATGGCGGCGCAGCAGGCGCATGCCGCTGGCGTCATCGGCCCAGTGCGTTTCCGGCGTCACCAACGCGCTGGCAGGTTTGTCGCCTTCGATCGCATCGAAGCCTGCCGGCTTGTGCAACAGGATCGTCGCTGGCTCCACCGCATCGAGGCGCGCTTCCGGATCGAGTTCGACGCGCTCGACGGTCACCTTGTGCTGCGGCGCTTCGATCACCTCGCCGTCCACCGTCACCCAGCCGTTGCGGATGAATTGCTCGGCCTCGGCGCGCGAGCGGCCGAACAATTCAGCGACGCAATGGGCAAGTCGGACTGGAACGGGCATGGGGACAACCAGGGAAACGGGACACGCAGTGTAACGACCGGAAAGCCGTCGCCTCTCTTCCTGCTGAAACAAAAACCGGCAACAGCGCCGCCGTCCCCTGCCCGCACAACCCGTTCCATTGGGTAAGGCAGCGCCAAGCAAGGCCTGGTCAAACCGGCGCAGCTTGCCGAACTGGCACATCTTGCCGAACTGGCACATCTTGCCGAACTGGCACATAGTGAACGCATGCGGCGATGCAACGTCGTGCGTTCACTGCCACCTCTTCGGTACCGCCGTCAGGCCAATGCGTGCGCGGCGTATGCTCTGCAACCGACTCGACGCTTCCCGTCGAGGCCCTCTTGAAACACCCTTGCGGTAGCACCGATCTTTCACGTCCACGCATGGGTGCGCGGATGGAAGCAACGATGACCGTTTGGTTTCCCGAGAAACCCGATGCGACATGCTTGGAGGATTTTCCGCCGCTGGTTGCGCATGCGTGAGCGCTCATGGCGCTGGCAGCACGGCGCCACCCGTGAAACCGCGCAGGCGGAAGCCCCGTTGCGCGCGCGGCTTTTCAGTGCCGAGCAGATGGAAGCGCACGGCCGGGCGCTGGCGCGCGCGCACCGGATACGCTCGCGCGCAGGGCCAGACCTGCTGCTGGCGCGGCTCAAGCAGAACGAAGGCCTGCTCGATGACACCCGTGCCCTGCTGACCGGAATGGTGCGCGACGAAATGCGCATCACCCCCGCCGGCGAATGGTTGCTGGACAACTATTTCCTGGTGGAAGAACAGATCCTCACTGCGCGCCGGCATCTTCCCAAGGGCTACAGCCGCGAATTGCCCTCATTGGACCAAGGCCCCTCGACCGGCCTGCCGCGCGTATACGACCTGTCGCTGGAAGCCATCGCGCACGGCGACGGGCGCATCGATGCCGAAGCCATCGGCCGCTTCGTCGCCGCCTACCAGTCGATCGCGGCGCTGAAGCTGGGCGAACTGTGGGCAATCCCGATCATGCTGCGGCTGGCCCTGATCGACAACCTGCGGCGGATCGCGGTGCGGATCATGCGCGATGGCGCGGATCATCGGCTGGCGGGCGAGTGGTCCGCGCGCCTGAACGAAACCGCCACGCGCGATCCGAAGGACGTGGTACTGGTGGTCGCCGACCTGGCGCGTTCGCGGCCGCCGTTGTCGGGCGCTTTCGTCGCCGAACTCACCCGCGGGCTGCGCGGCCGCGGCGCGGTGCTGTCGATGCCGCTCACCTGGGTCGAGCAATGGGCCGCCGACGGTGGCAGCAGCATCGAGGAACTGGTGCATGCCGAAAGCCAGCAACAGGCCGCCGACCAGGTGTCGATCGGCAACAGCATCGGCAGCCTGCGCTTCCTGACCAACATGGACTGGCGCGACTTCGTCGAGGCCATGAGCGTGGTCGAAGCCCGCCTGCGCGAAGACCCGGCCGGCACCTATGCGCTGATGGACTTCAATACCCGCGACGCCTATCGGCACGTGGTGGAGAAGATCGCGCGGCTCGGTGGCGCCGACGAGATCGGCGTGGCGGGCATCGCCTTGCAACTGGCGCAGGCGCACGCCCTTGCCGGAGGCGGCAAGGCGCACGTCGGCTATTACCTGGTGGACGACGGCGTGGCGCAGACGCAGGCCGCACTGGCCGCATCGGGCAACGCACGCCGGCCGGTGCGCCTGGGTCCACGCCGGATTCCGCTACCGATCTATCTGGCGCCGATCGCCGCGATCACCGCCTTGTTCGTTTGGGGATTGCTGTCGAACGCGTCGATCATCGCGCATGGCATGTCGCCGTGGTCGATGGCGGTGTTGGCCGTGCTGGCGGTGATCGCTTTCAGCGAGTTGGCCATCACCCTGGTCAACTGGGCCGCCACCCTGCTGGTCGCGCCGCGGCCGTTGCCGCGGATGGATTTTTCCAAGGGCATCCCGGTCGATTCGCGCACGCTGGTGGCGGTGCCCAGCATGATCGGTGGCGCCGATGGCGTGGACGCATTGGTCGAGGCGCTGGAGGTACGCTTCCTGGCCAACCGCGACCGGCACCTGCATTTCGCCCTGCTGACCGATTTCCTCGACGCCGACAGCCAGACCTTGCCCGGCGACGAAGCCTTGCTGGCGCATGCGGTGCGGCAGGTGGAACGACTCAACGCCCGCTACGCGCCGGAAAGCGACGACCGGTTTTTCCTGTTCCATCGTCCGCGCCGGTGGAACCGGCGCGAAGGCAAGTGGATGGGCCACGAACGCAAGCGCGGCAAGCTGGCGGCGCTCAACCGGTTGCTGCGCGATACGCGCGCGACATCCGAAGATTTCCTGCGCGTCTCCGGCAACACCGAAGTGCTGGCCGGCGTGCGCTACGTGATCACCCTGGACACCGATACCCGCCTGCCGCGCGATGCGGCGCGCGAATTCGTCGCCACCATGGCGCATCCGTTGAACCGCCCCCGCTTCGACGAGCGCCGGCGCCGGGTCGTGCGCGGCTACGGCATCCTCCAGCCCAGCGTGGGCAGCAGCATGAGCGGGCAGCGCATTTCGCGCTATGCGCGCCTGTTCGGCAGCGAACCGGGCATCGATCCCTACACGCGCATGGTGTCCGACGTGTACCAGGACCTGTTCGGCGAAGGCTCGTTCGTCGGCAAGGGCATCTACGACGTCGATGCGTTCGAGCACGCATTGGCCGACCGTTTCCCGGAGAACGGCATCCTCAGCCACGACCTGCTGGAGGGTTGCTACGCGCGCGCCGGGCTGGTCAGCGACGTGCGCCTGTTCGAGGACTATCCATCGCGCTATGCCGCCGACGTGAAGCGGCGTTACCGCTGGATCCGCGGCGATTGGCAACTGCTGCCGTGGCTGCTGCCGTGGGTGCCGCGCGGGCACGGCGAGTACGAACCCAATCCGCTGTCGTGGCTGTCGCGCGGCAAGTTGCTGGACAACCTGCGCCGCAGCGCGGTGCCGGTGGCGACGACCGCGTTGTGGGCGCTGGGTTGGGCGCTGTCACCGCAACCGCTGCGCTGGACCGTGTGGCTGCTGTGCCTGCCGCTGCTGCCGGTGCTGGCACCGACGTTGCGCGATGCCTGGGCCAAGCCGGTCGACATGTCGCTGCAAACCCATCTGCTGCAGGCAGGCGGTTCCTGTGCACGCCGTTTGCGGCGGGCCACGGTCGAACTGGCCTGCCTGCCCTACGAGGCGTCCTTCAGCCTCGGTGCGATCGTGCGCACGCTGTGGCGGCTGGCGGTCAGCCGCCGGCACTTGCTGCAATGGAATCCGTCCAGCGAAGCCGAGCGCAGCCTGGACAGTGGAGTCGGCGCGGAGTTGCGCAGCATGGCGTTCGCGCCGTTGTTCGTGATCGCCGTCGCCGTGCTGCTGGTCGCGATCAATCCGCGGTCGCTGTGGGTGGCCGTTCCCTTCCTGGGATTGTGGCTGCTCTCGCCGTTGTGGATGGCCTGGCTGGGCCGACCGCCGCGACAGCGCGGCGCGGAGCTGTAGCCGGCGCAACTGGCCTTCCTGGGCCGACTGGCGCGGCGTACCTGGGCGTTCTTTGAAACCCATGTGCGCGCCGAGGACCATTGGCTGCCACCGGACAACATCCAGGAACACCCGGCCCTGGTGGTCGCGCGGCGCACCTCGCCGACCAATATCGGCCTATCGCTGCTGGCCAACCTGTCGGCCTACGATTTCGGCTACCTGCAGGCCAGTGGCGTAATCGAACGCACCGGCCAGGTCGTCGCCACGCTCACACGGCTGCCACGCCATCGCGGGCACTTCTACAACTGGTACGACACCGAAACCCTGCAGCCGTTGCCGCCGAACTACATCTCCACGGTCGACAGCGGCAACCTGGCCGGGCATCTGCTGACCCTGCGCCAGGGCCTGCTGGCGCTGGCGGACGAACCGATACTGGCGGCGCACACCTTCGACGGCCTGGCCGACACGCTGGGCGTGCTCGAAGAAACCCGTCGCGCCGCACACCACGATGGCGAGGAACTGGAACGGGCGCTGGCGGCATTCCACGCGCAGCTCGACGCCGTGCGCGCGCAACCGCAGCGTTCGCTGCGCGAGATCGAACGCACGCTGGCACGGCTGGCGGCATCGGCGCAGGCCATCGCGACGGCGTGGCCGTTGCCGACCGCCGCGCCCGAGGCGCAAGCGGAGCCGCATTGGCCGGTGGCCCTGGTCGCCGCCTGCGAATCCGCGCAGGCGGAGTTGCTGCATTTCGCGCCATGGCTGGCGGCGACTGACGCAGGCCAAGGCGATCCGGCGGAGACCGCCGATGGCCGGATACCCAGCCTGCGCGAATTGCAGGGACGCGCGTCGCATGCCCTGGCGCGGAATCGCGCGCGCGCGCGCATCCAGCAACTCGAACGACTGGCGCACGTCGTCGGCCAGTATTCGTTGATGGAATACGATTTCCTGTACGACCGCGCGCGGCACCTGCTGTCGATCGGCTACAACGTCGACGAGCGTCGCCTCGATGGCGGCTACTACGACTTGCTGGCTTCCGAAGCCAGGCTCGGCAATTTCGTCGCCATCGCCCAGGGCCAATTGCCGCAGGAAAGCTGGTTCGCTCTGGGCCGGCGGCTGACCGAGGTCGACGGCGGCACCGCCTTGTTGTCGTGGAGCGGCTCGATGTTCGAGTACCTGATGCCGCAACTGGTGATGCCCAACTATCCGGACACGCTGCTGGAGCAGACTGCGCGCCACGTGGTCGAAGCGCAGATCCTGCACGGCACACGACACGGGGTGCCGTGGGGCGTGTCCGAGTCGGGCTACAACACTGTCGATGCGCGGATGAACTACCAGTACCGCGCGTTCGGCGTGCCCGGATTGGGACTGCGGCGCGGGCTGGGCCAGGACCTGGTCGTGGCGCCGTATGCCAGCATGATGGCGTTGATGGTGGTGCCGGAAGCGGCGTGCCGAAACCTGCAGCGCCTGACCGAACTGGGCTTCAGCGGTCGCTTCGGCCTGCACGAGGCCATCGACTACACCCCGGCACGGGTGCCGCGCGGACAGGAATGCGCGGTGGTGCGCTCGTTCATGGTCCATCACCAGGGCATGGGCCTGCTGGCGCTGGACTACCTGCTGCGCGACCAGCCGATGCAGAAGCGCTTCGTCGCCGACGCCGAATTCCAGGCCACGCTGCTGCTGTTGCAGGAACGCATCCCGCATGCCGGCGCGTTCCATCCGCACGAAACCGAAATCGCCAGCGCGCGCGCCGCGCCGGCCGACAGCGAAACCCAACTGCGCATCTTCCGTAGCGCGGACGCCGCGCGGCCGGCAGTGCAGCTGCTTTCCAACGGCCGCTACCACGGCCTGCTCAGCAGCGCCGGCGGCGGCTACAACCGGCTGCGCGACCTCGCGGTCATCCGCTGGCGCGAAGACGGCACCCGCGACCACTGGGGCAATTTCTGCTACCTGCGCGACGTGGAAAGCGGCGAATACTGGTCCGCCGCGCTGCAGCCGACCGGGGTGCCGGTGGAACAGTACGAGGCGATCTTCTCCGATGCCAAGGCCGAATTCCGCGGACGCAAGCGCGGCTACGACAGCCATCTGGAAATCGCCATCTCCGCCGAGGACGACATCGAACTGCGCCGGCTGCGCGTGGTCAACCGCAGTCGCCGCGCGCGCACCATCGAAATCACCACCTATGCCGAAGTGGTGCTGGCGCCGGGTGTCGCCGACGAACTGCATCCGGCCTTCGGCAACCTGTTCGTGCAGAGCGAGATCGCCCGCGACAAGCAGGCGCTGCTGTGCACGCGACGCCCGCGTTCGCACGACGAAACGCCGCCGCAGATGTTCCACCTGGTCGCCGTGCACGACGCCGACATCGGCGAGATTTCCTACGAAACCGACCGCGCGCGTTTCCTCGGCCGCGGCAATACCCCGCGCTCGCCGCTGGCGCTGACGTCACTGGACGCGCTGTCGGATACGGCCGGCTCGGTGCTGGACCCGATCGTCGCGATCCGTTGCCGCATCACCCTCGCCCCGGAACAGGCCGCGGTGATCGACATGGTCACCGGCGTCGGCAGCGACCGCGAGGCCTGCATCGCGCTGATCGACAAATACCGCGACCGGCGCTTGGCCGACCGTGTGTTCGACCTGGCCTGGACCCACAGCCAGGTGGTGCGGCGCCAGATCAACGCGACCCAGGCCGACGCGCAACTGTACGAGCGCCTGGCCGGGCTGCTGGTGTACGCGCATCCGTTCCTGCGCGCCGATGGCGCGGTGCTGGTGCAGAACCGGCGCGGGCAATCCGGCTTGTGGGGGCATGCGATTTCCGGCGACCTGCCGATCGTGCTGGTGCAGATCGCCGATGCCGACAACATCGAACTGGTGCGGCAGATGGTGCAGGCACATGCGTACTGGCGGTTGAAGGGGCTGGAGGTGGACCTGGTGATCTGGAACGAGGACCAGGCCGGTTACCGCCAGCAGTTGCAGGAGCAGATCCTGGGCCTGGTCTCGGCGGGGCCGGAAGGCAACCTGCTGGATCGACCGGGCGGGATCTTCGTGCGCCCGGCGCAGCAGATATCGCCGGAGGACCGCATCCTGCTGCAGTCGGTGGCGCGGGTGATCGTCAGCGACCGCAACGGCACGCTGGCGACGCAGGTCGGGCGCCACGTGCCGCCGGAACGGGTCATCCCTGCCCTGCCGGCGATTGCGCAGGAGACGGCATCGTCGAGGCCGGAAGAAGCGGACGAACTTTTCGGATTGCCGCCACCACGAATTGACAACGAACACGGCGACCCCTGGCCGTTCGGCGCAGCGGCGACGGACTTCCTGTTCGGCAACGGCACCGGCGCGTTCTCCGCCGATGGCCGCGAATACGCGATCGTGCTGGGCGAAGGCGCGCCGACGCCGGCGCCATGGTCCAACGTGATGGCCAATGCGAAATTCGGCACGGTGGTCAGCGAAAGCGCGCCGGGCTACACCTGGTTCGAGAACGCGCACGAGTTCCGGCTGACGCCATGGCACAACGATCCGGTCGCCGATACCGGCGGCGAGGCGTTCTACCTGCGCGACGAGGACAGCGGGCGGGTGTGGTCGCCGATGCCGTTGCCTTGCCGCGGGCGCGGTGCCTACCGCACACGACACGGCTTCGGCTACAGCGTCTACGAGCACGTCGAGGACGGCATCGCCAGCGAGTTGTGGGTGTACGTGGGGCTGGAGGACGCGGTCAAGTTCTCGGTGCTGAAGCTGCGCAACCTGTCCGGCCGCGTGCGCCACCTGTCCGCCACCGGCTACGTGGAATGGGTATTGGGCGACCTGCGCGCGAAGTCGCAGATGCATGTGGTCAGCGAAATCGACGCCGGCAGCGGCGTGCTGACCGCGCGCAATCCCTACAACACCGAGTTCAACGGCTACGTGGCCTTCTTCGATACCGATTCCGACGAACGCAGCTTCACCGCCGACCGTGCCGAGTTCATCGGCCGCAACGGCAGTCTCGGCAATCCGGCCGCGCTGGGCCGCGAACGCCTGTCCGGCCGCCTGGGCGCGGGGCTGGACCCGTGTACCGCGATCCAGGTTCCGATCGCGTTGGCGGAGGATGAGGAAAGCGAAACGATCTTCCGCCTGGGCGTCGGCAAGGACTACGCCGAGGCATTGCAACTGGCGCGGCAGGCAAGAGGCGCGCAGGCCGCGTACGACGCGCTGGACGCGGTGCACATGCATTGGCGGGAAACGCTGGGCGCCGTGAGGGTCGAAACCCCGGACCCGAGCGTGGACGTGCTGGCGAACGGCTGGCTGCTGTACCAGACGCTGGCCTGCCGCTACGTGGCGCGCAGCGGCTACTACCAGTCAGGCGGCGCGTTCGGTTTCCGCGACCAGTTGCAGGACACGATGGCCAGCGTGCACGCGCGACCAGAACTGACCCGCGAACACCTGCTGCTGAGCGCGGCACACCAGTTCCCGCAGGGCGACGTGCTGCACTGGTGGCATCCGCCGCAGGGCCGCGGCGTGCGCACGCATTGTTCCGACGACTACCTGTGGCTGCCGCTGGCCGCGTGCCGTTACCTCGACGTCAGCGGCGACTTCGGCGTGCTCGACGCAAGCGTGGGCTACATCGAAGGGCACCCGGTCAACGCCGACGAGGAATCCCATTACGGCCTGCCGACGGATTCGAACCTGCGCGAACCGTTCTACGACCATTGCGTGCGTGCGCTCAAGCGCGGCGCCGGGCTGCTGGGCGCGCGCGGCCTGCCGCTGATCGGCAGCGGCGACTGGAACGACGGCATGAACCGGGTCGGCGCGGCCGGCAAGGGCGAAAGCGTGTGGCTGGGCTTCTTCCTGTTCGATGCACTGGTGCGCTTCGGCGAGGTGGCGCGCGCGCGCGGCGATGCGGCATTCGCCGTCTTCTGTGCGGAATCCTCGCAGCGCCTGCGCGAAAACCTGCAGGCGCAGGCCTGGGATGGCGAGTGGTTCCGCCGGGCCTGGTTCGACGACGGCACGCCGCTGGGTTCCGCGCAGAACGACGAATGCCGGATCGATTCGATTTCGCAAAGCTGGTCGGTGCTGTCCGGCGCGGCCGATCCCGCGCGTGCGCGGCAGGCGATGGACTCGCTGGATCGCCACCTGGTGCGCCGCGAAGCCGGCCTGGTGCAGTTGCTGGATCCGCCGTTCGACAAGACCGCCAAGGACCCCGGCTACATCCGTGGCTACGTGCCCGGCGTGCGCGAGAACGGCGGGCAGTACACGCATGCGGCGGTGTGGGCGGCAATGGCGTTCGCGCAACTGGGCGACAGCGCGCGCGCCTGGGAACTGGCGCGCATGATCAACCCCGTCCAGCACGCGCTGGATGCGGAAGCGGTGGCGCGCTACAAGGTCGAACCCTACGTGCTCGCCGCCGATGTCTACGCGGTGGAGCCACACGTCGGCCGCGGCGGCTGGACCTGGTATACCGGTTCGGCCGGATGGATGTATCGCTTGCTGACCGAGTCGTTGCTCGGCCTGCGCCGCAACGGCGAGCGGTTGGCGCTGGCGCCGTGCATCCCCGCCGACTGGCCGGGCTACCGGCTGCATTACCGCCATGGCGCGGCCACGACGTACCTGATCGAGGTGGAGCAGCTTGATGCAACCCCCGCCAGGTTGTGGCTGGACGGCGTGGAACAGGCGGGCCTCCAGTTCGCGCTGGTCGACGATGGCGCCGCGCACAAGGTCAAAGCGCACTGGCCGCGGCCGGTCGGCAACTGAACGCACGGACCCAATCCCCCTCGCCCAATGACTGCCGTTCGATCGGGCAACCGCGAATCCGCGCCGGCCGTGTCAGTTGGCTCCTGATGCAGGCGCCGCGGTCGCATCAAGATGGACGTGCAGGATCCTGCGTATTTCCAGCATGGCATCGGTGTTTTCCTGCACGCCGTGCGACGAGTGCACGATCAGCTCGGAATCCGCGCCGTCCAGATGCGAACTCCAATAAGGCACGATGCCGTCACTGGTATCCTGCAAAGGCCGGTTGTCGCCGGCCTCGTTGCCGATGATCGAGTGGTATTTCACCCATGGCGCGATCCGCAGCGACGATGCCGCGCGCACGAAGGGGTCCCTTTCGCTCAAGTTGTCCACGCTGGTCGGCAACCGGAACGGGATGTCATGCGGCGCCGCCTCGCGCATCAAGTCCAGCGCCGTCTTGTTGGTGTCGACCCATTCCTTCGGCAAGCGGATCAGCGATCGCACGAACCGTCCCAGGGTCATGTGCGCGAAGGGACTGCCACGATGCGGCGCAGCCAGGAAGATGGCGCGCGTGACTTCCGGCATCGGCTCGAATTGGAGATAGGGACGCAGCTTTTCGTCGAGGGCGGCTTTCTTTTCCTGCGGATAGTCTTCGCGCACGGGTATCGCGTCCCAGAGCTTGTCGTCGCTGGACGACACCAGCAACCGCGCGATCACGCCGCCCATGCTGTGCCCGATCAGTACCATGTTCCGCGACGCCCGGGAGGTGCGCTGCGGATCGAAGTGGTCGAGGGTCGCTTCCAGTGCGTCCTGAATCTCCTTCCGGTTCACCGCGATCGGCGCGTTGGTCGGGTAGAACACCTGCCAGATCTGGTATTTCCTGCGGATTTTCGTATCGAACCCGACCATCGCGTTGGCCGCGTCGATCCACGCATCCGGACTGCTGGCAAGGCCGTGGATCATCACGATGGTCAAGCGGTCCGGATCGAAAGGCCGCATCACCAGCACGCGCGGCGAAGTCAGTCGTCGATCCCTTCCGAACAACGCGAACTTGGACTCGCGATTGAATTTCGAGCGCGCCAGCCAGATTCCGTACGGCGCGGTGAAATTGCCCGCCAGCGGAATCCGGCGCTCGTGCATGTGGATGTCTTCATCCTGGTACGGGTCCTTGCCGACGACCTGCACCTGGTCGCTGCCCAACACTTCGTCGAGGCTCTCGCCCGGAAACACCAACAGCCCGGTCAGCGGGAAAAACTGCGGCTGTCGCCACGGCTGTCCCGCAACCGGCTGGTTCGCCGGTTGCGGTTGCTTCGGCGCGACGGCAACAAAGGTGGCGCCGAGCCCGTCGCGGCGATAATCGCTGCGCATCCCCTTGAAGCTCAATCCGTCGGCGGGAATCAGTTCCGAAGGAACGCGCTGATCCGGGCCGAACACCACGTCGGTGTCCGGGCGCAGCCACTTCCAGCCGGCGCGCTGGTAACCCCACTCCCGGCGGTTGCCGGAAGAAAGCTCGTTGAAGAACGTCACCAATGCGCGACTGACCGCGTAGTTGTAGAACCCCACGACCTGCGCCTGGCGGATCTCGAACGTGCGGCTTTCCGGAGTGCGCCTGGTGAAAAAGAGGTAGGCATAGGCGGCGCGCGCCGATTGCACGTAGGCATCCAGGGCGGCGTCGGATGTCAGTTTGTCGGCGTTGTCGGGCGACATCGAAATCGCATTGTCCAGCCACAACTCGGACTGCGCCGACAGCCGCATTTCATCGTTGAGCGCTTCACTGCCGGAAATTTTCTGCAAGCACCATGCCAGCCGTTCGCGGCACTCGGTTTCGTTCGTGCCGGCGACGATCAGGCTCAGCCGCGTCGCGGAACTGATCCGCCCGGCATTCAAGACATCGGCGCGTTGATGTTCGCTGTTGTTGCGATGCAGGTCGTTCCTGAAGTTGACGGTGGCGCATCCCGACAAACCGGAACACGCAAACAGCATCAATAGATACGGTGCCACTCGGCGCGTGAAGTGACCCAACCCATCGAGAACCGCTTGAGTCGGCATCACCGCTCAGCGCTCTCGTTGACGGCCCTGGCATTCGTGTCCGTCGAGCACGGCGATGAACCGGACAACCCCCGTGTTCCGACAGCCGGAACAATCGCCAGTGCTTGAACGAACGATCTTCCGGAACCCGGAATCGGCGTCTCGGCCATGCTCCATCCCTCCTGACGTGATCTGGAAAAGCCTTGAACCCGGAACCCATTGCAACCAAACCGCGCCATTCAGCGACTCAACATCCGGCATTTCCATCGCACCGAATAGAACGATCTTGCGCAACCTTGAACGAAGGCGATTCCCGCCGCGGCATTCGACCGGCGACGGCGTGCATGTCGACTCAGTCAATGTCGGGTTCAGCGCAATATCCGACTAGACTGGGATCGCGCCGATCCATATCGTCGAAGGCTGGAAAAATCCGGGTGGGCTGGGGCTTATGGAATACCGTGATCTCGCATTGGTCATTCTTCTCACCGGCGTGATGTGGATTCCCTGCATGCTCGCGATGAGCCTCGTCGGCGGCCTCGGTACTGTAGTCGACAATCGCGACATGGCGCTGGTGCAGCCATGAGCGGCGCCGGCACGCCTTCGGGCCGAAAGGTGTTGCTGTACTTCGCCTGGAACCACCCCGACGAAGCACAAGCACCGCTGTTCAGCATCGAAGACCGCTTCCCCGCGTTGTTCGAATTGCGCCGACTGTTTTATCCGAGATACGAAGCGCTGGCCGCCTCCAACCGAATCGATCAGGGGATTTCGGGATTCCTGGATCACGTGCAGAAGGAGAATTTCGCCGAGTTCGCCGAACAGTGCAGCACGTTGAGCGGCAACCCCGTCGCCCGGATCGAACGCGTGTCGCGCGGTGGCCAACTCACCCTGCTCGACACGCAACTGACGTCGCAAGCGGACACCCTCGTGGTCATCAGCTTCGATTCGGTGCGCACCCGGCAAGCGGCGACGGTCGCCGAAATCGCGGCTGTCCGGGAATTCCTGGCGGTGCCGGATCATCTGGTCTTCGTTTGCCCGCACCACGACATCGGCAACAGCCCAGATCCCGACCCGGCCAGGCGAACGCAGCGTCAGGAACTGGAATACCTGCACCACGGCGACATCGCGATCCCGCCACGTCAGGCGTTCGGCCATTTCGCCACGACGCTGCTCGCCGGTCTGGGGCTGCCGGTCGAGAACCGGCACGGGCTCCGTCCCGCGGTCGAGGCGGACGGCACGCCATCCCCGCTCGAACTGGATCGCGAGCGCGATGAATTGTCGCTGCTGCGCGGCGTCGACACATTCAACGCGCACCCCCACCTGCCGCATCTGGCGCGCATCGGGGAAGGCCTGCGGCGCATGGACGTCCTCGCCCGGCAGAAGATCGATCCGTCGGCGCCGCCGCACCCGTTCACCGGCGCCGGACACGCGACTTTCGATGCGCTGCTGCAATCCACGCCTGCCACCTTCGCCGGGAAAGTGCTGGTCTGCGACACGACGATCTTCAGCTCAAGGGCCGGTGGCTTGGACAGCCTGCGCAAATTCTGGTCGAACATCGTCCTGCGCCCACGGCGCGACTGAAGCGCCGCGCATCGGACATGCACGACATCCGATGTGCACGTTTGTTCCAAACGCGCAAGAATCGACAAGAAGGCAACGTCGATCTGCTGCTCTATTCAGCAAGTTGGTTGGCACATGCGTCATGGCATCCCATGGCGGGCACTCGGGGAGGTTGCAATACATGCACTGGCGGTGGACTGGCGTTGGTTCGAGCCTGGCAATGTCGAGCCTGTTCGTCTCGGGATGTTCGTCTCGCTCCGCGCCCACGCTCGGCCTCTTCGGGGCCTACTTCCCGGCGTGGATCGCCTGCGCGCTGATCGGCGTCGCCGCGGCCACCTTCACGCGCATGCTCCTGGTTCGCGGGCGCTTGTCCCGGATCGTCCCGGTGCGGATGCTGGCCTGTTGCGCGATCGGCCTGATCGCCGCGTGCCTGGCCTGGTTGTGGCTGGAGCGATAACCGATGAAGACGATGGACAAGCCTCGCGGCAGCCGGATGGCCAGGATCGCCGTGGGGGTGGTCGCCCTCGTGGCGTTGCTCACGCTGGGGTTCAGCCTCAAGCGCGCCCGCGAACATCCCTCGACCGACGATGCGACCATCGACGCCGACATCGTGCACATCGCGCCGCTAGTCGGCGGCCGCATCCAGCAGCTTTCCACGCGCGAAGGCGCCACGGTCAAGCGCGGGGAGGTGTTGTTCCAGATCGATCCCTTCCCGTATCAGGCCGCCGTGACCCAGGCCGAAGCCGATCTGGCGCTGGCAACGGCCGGCCTCGGCACCCAGACGCGCTCGGTGGCGACGCAAACGTCATTCGCCGACGTCACCGACGACCAGGTCCGGCGTGCGCAGGCGAACCAGAAACTGGCGGCCACCACGGTGGCCCGGCTGCGCCCCCTTGCCGCGCAGGGCTACGTGCCGCAACAACAGCTCGATCAGGCCGAACTCGCCTTGCGTGACGCGACCACCTCGCTGGCGCAGGCGCAAACCCAGCAAACCGCTTCCCGCAACGCCATCGATACCGTGCAAGGCGCGACTGCGTCCATCCAGGCGCGCGAAGCGGTGCTCGCCCTCGCCCGCCGCGCACTGGCGGACACCACGGTGCGCGCGCCGCACGATGGCCGAGTGGTCGGCCTGTCGGTGCTGGCCGGCGAAGTCGTCGCTCCGTCCCAGCCGTTGTTCACCCTGGTCGTCGGCGATCCGTGGTTCGCGGTGGGGAATTTCCGCGAAGGTTCGCTCAAGTACATCAGGCCCGGCGAATGCACGACCGTCTATTCGATGATCGACCGCGGCCGATACATCCATGGCGAAGTCGAGTCGATCGGTTCCGGCGTGCTCGACACCGACCGGGTCAACCTGCCGCGCTCGGTCCCCTATGTCGAAAAATCGGTCAACTGGGTTCGCGTCGCGCAGCGTTTCCCGGTGCGGATCAGGTTGGAGGCGCCCGCGCCGGAACTGGTGCGCCTGGGCGCCAGCGCCGTCATCGAGATAGGCCATGGCCCGGCCTGCCGCTGACGGACGGGGCGACTGGCTTCGCCACTATGGCGCGCTGATTCTGCGCGCGCATCCCGGACGCATGGAATTCGCGCTGCGCTTGGCGACGATCTGCACGCTGACCGCCGCCATCGTCTCGTACTACGGCACGCCCGATCCGGCGTTGACCATTTACCTGGCCTTCTTCCTGCTCAAGCCCGACCGCACCACCAGCCTGGTCCTGCCCGTGGCGCTGACGTTGATCATCACCCTTCTGATCGGGATGATCTTCGCCATCGCCAATCGGGTCATCGACGCGCCGGCGTGGCGCATCGCCGCGATGGCCACCAGCTCGATCCTGCTGTTGTGGCTGGGGGCGGCCAGCAAGCTGAAGCCACTCGGTCCGATCCTGGCGATGGTCGTCGTCTATGCGCTCGCACTGCTGGACCGTGCAGCCATCGGCGAACTGGCGACGCGCGCCTTGTTGTATGCGTGGCTGTTCGTTGCGATCCCGGCGGCGGTTTCGCTGATCGTCAACCTGGTGGCCGGACCCACGCCCGCGCATTTGGCATGGGTCGATCTGGGCGTGCACTTGCGCAACGCATCGTCCGCGCTGGCCGATGCATTGCCGCGCCCCGGCGTGCGGCGCCTGCGCAGTCCGGTGCGCATGGCGGACGTCCAGGAAAAATTTGCGCTGGCCGCGAAGGATTCATCGCTGGACCCGAGCGAGCTGTCCGCGCTCGGCGCTGCGGCGCAATCCGTTGCCCTGCTGTCCCTGCTGGTGGACGCAATGCGGGAGGAGGCATCGATTCCCGAACAATGGCGACGGAAAGCCGCCTCGGTGCTGGATGCGATGGCCGATTGCCTGCTGCGTGGCAAATGCCCCATCGAGGTCGAACCGCCCGCCATGCCCGGGCTGCAGGCATTGCCCCACGACGCTGCGGCGCTGGTGCAACAATTCAACGCCGTGCTGGCGGCATTCCCGGGACAAGCGCCGCTCGATGAAAGCGAACCGAAGCAACGCGCGCCATTCCTCGCGCCGGATGCCGAACGCAATCCGCTTTACCTGCAATACGCGTTGAAGACCACGGCCGCGGCGATCTTCTGCTACTTCCTCTACACCATGCTGGACTGGCCGGGCATCCATACCTGCCTGATCACCTGCTACATCGTGGCGCTGCCGACGACGGCGGAGACGGTGCAGAAACTCACCCTGCGCATCGCCGGCTGCCTGGCTGGCGCGGCCGCAGGCTTGTGCGCGATCGTATATGTCGTACCCATGATCGATTCGCTGAATGCACTGCTCGCGGTCGTGTTCGCCGGCACCCTCTGCGGCGCATGGATCGCCGCCGGCGGCAGCCGCATCGCCTATGCGGGCTTCCAGTTCGCCTTCGCCTTCCTGCTCTGCGTCGTGCAGGGCGACAACCCCGGATTCGACCTGACCATCGCCCGCGACCGCGTGATCGGCATTCTCGTCGGCGACGCCACGGTCTATCTCGCCTTCGCCGTGCTGTGGCCGGTGAGCATCGCGCCACAAGTGGATGCCGCATTCGCGGCGCTGCGCGCGCGCATCCTGCGCTTGACCGCGCTGCCGCCGGCGGCGCGGCAACGGGAACTCGTGGCGTTCGACGCGCAACTGGCCGGGATCGAAAACGACATTGCCCTGCATCGCCATGACAGCAGCGAGCAGGCAACCGCGAACCCATGGCACGCGACCTATCGCCGGTCACTGGCCGCGGCGGACAAGTTGAAACCGATCGTGTTCCTCGAGGAGGATGCGGGCATCCTGCACGCGATCGCGGATCGCCTGAACGCCGCTTCGACCGATTCCGCCGCCGCCAGCGACCACGCCGACGCCTGGCTGGAGCACAGGCACAAGCGCGCCGCCAGCCTGGCTTCCGTCCTGGAGAAGTCCTGTGCCTCGTCCCGCTGACTCGCTCGCTGCTCGCGCACTGCGACTGCTCCCGCTGGCACTGGCGTGCATGCTGGCCTGCCCGTGCGCAGCGCAGACCAGCGATGTCTGGCGTCCCGAAGTGAAGTTGCCCGTGATCGGCCAGGAATTCGCGCCACCGTCTTCGCTGCCGCCGGACATGGCGTTCCAGCCGGGTTCGATCCCCGCCCCGCCACTCGACGAGCATCCTTACGATCTGGCCGAATTGATCGATCTGGCGGAGTCGATCAATCCGGAGACGCGCGTCGCGTGGAACGCCGCGCGCGACGCGGCGCTGACCGTCGGCCTTGCCAGGAGCGTGTATCTTCCACAGCTTTCCGCGGTCGCGCTGGCCGGCCACCAGAACGCGAATGGCCGCACCAGTGACGACGCCATCGGCGTCAGCCAGGACAACAGCTACGACGGAACCGTCGCGGCATTGTCGCTGCAATGGCTGCTGTTCGACTTCGGCAGGCGCCAGGCGGTCCTCGATGTGGCCAGGCAATCCGTCGTCACCGCGCAACTGTCGTTCAACGCCAGCCATCAACGCCTGATCCATCGGGTCAGCCTGGCTTTTTACGCCTATTCGGCGGCGCAGCTCAGGGAAGCCAGCAGCAGCCAATCGCTGCAGGACGCCATGTCGATCCAGCAGGCGGCCGATGCGCGTTACCGCCGCGGCGTCGGCACCATCGTCGAAACCGCGCAGGCCAAACAGGCGGTGGCGCAAGCGTCGCTGGAACACATCCGCGCCAATGGACTGCGCGAAAACGCCTACGTCGCGTTGCTGGCCGCGATCGGCCTGTCCCCACTGGCCAGGATCAACATCGCCGATGCCACGGATCAACCACTTGGCAAGGCCCTGGCAGGCGACGTGGATCGAGCGGTCACCGCGGCGATGACGCGCCGGCCGGACGTGCTGGCGGCGTATTCGGCCGTGCAGGCCAGCCAGGCCGGCATCCAGTTGGCGAAGGCGGATTACCGTCCGCGCGTGTTCCTGCTTGCCAGCAGCTCGCACACCGACGGCGATCTGTCGATCAGCGGCCTGCCGGCGGCGACGCCGAACGAAGCGCCGACGATGAACCTCACCCACCGCAGCGATGGATTCAGCGTGATGGGCCTGGTGTCGGTGCCGCTGTTCGACGGCGGCAGGCGCCGCACCGCACTCTCGCAGGCCAACGTGCATGCGGACACCGCGCGTGCGCTGTTCGACCAGACCAGGATCGAAGCGATCCGGCAAATCGTGGATGCCAACAACCAGTTGCGCACCGGCCTGGAAGCGCATCGCGCCGCCACCGAGCTGGTCGCCGCCGCGCAGACCACGTTCGATGCGACCCTCGCCGCCTATCGCCACGGCGTGGGCACGGCGACGGACACCTTCGTCGCCGAGCGCCAATTGCTGGAAGCCAAGACCGCTTCCGCCGATGCGTTCAGTGCCGCGCTCTCGGCGGCCGCGACGCTTGCCCTCGCCACCGGTGAACTGGATTCGGCGCCCTGACGATCGACCGGATTCAGTCGCCCGGTTCCATTTCGTGTCCCGACAGGCTTCGCGTGCGGCGCTTGCCCTGCTCGCGCGCGAACACCCCGGGCGTGCATCCGGCGTGCATGCGGAAGCGACGGGTGAAATGGCTCTGGTCGGCGTAGCCGAGCATCAACGCGATGTTCGACAAGGGCATGTTCGTGTCCTTGATGTAGGCGCATGCCCGCTTGATGCGGCAATCCTCGATGTAGCGGGTAGGCGTCAGGCCGGTGCTCTGCTTGAAGATCCGCGAGAAGTGGAAACGGCTGACCCCGACCAGTTGCGCCAGCTCGGACAGACTGATCGGCCGCTCGATGTTTTCCTCGACGAATTCGCTGATCCGGTACAGCTCGGCCTTGTCCAGTGCGCCGGGCGAAGCAGGCAACGGCGGTGCCGTGAATGCGTTGTAGCTGCGCAACATGTGCGCCGCCAGCGCGCACGACATGATTTCGGCGATCAGCAACTGGGTGGGATGGGCCGGACGATCCAGCTCCGCCACCAATATCCACGCGATGCGCTCGATGAAGGAATCGCGTATCTCGAAGATGTTGCGGATTTCCACCCGATTCAGCGCGCGCTGACCGAGTTGTTCGGCGGCCGTGTCCAGCAAGCCGGTCGGAATGCGCATGCGTGCGGATGCCGGCGCGTCGCCGCCCCAGACCGCATCCTGCCCCGCCGGCAACACCAGCGCCATGCCCGCCGCCGCCACGT
>JAATFG010000058.1 GCA_015655355.1 Lysobacterales bacterium | reverse complement strand
TCCACACCCTGTACGCGATAGTTGCCAAACTAGCGCCCGCAATCAACGACCTGCCCAAACTCGTATCCGAATTCAGCCGCTCTTGTACCAAGATCAAACACCGGCGCAACAAGTGGATTGGGCATTTCGACTTAAAAACATTGACTGACCCTGCAATAGGGCTTATCGGCCCTTCAAGAGATGAGATAAACGCCTCTTTGGAAGCATTACGCAAAGTGATGAATTGCATTGCACTGCACTTCACTGGCAGTCAAACGCTCTACGAAGAAATAATTCTTCAGAATGATGGTGAGCATCTGCTTCGTACACTGGAACAGGGATCTCGTTATCGCGAGCTTGTGCTGAGCGGGTTAATCCCTCGCAGCGACTTACACCATTCCGAAGAATAGTTATCACGAATTGCTTTCGATCACCTTGCGCAGGAACGGTACAGTCACGCGCCGCTGCGCGGCGAGCGAGGCTTTGTCGAGCTTGTCGAGCAGCGCGATCAGCGTGCCGAGGTCGCGCTCGGCGCGGGTCAACAGCCAGTCGATCGCCGCGTCGTCGATGGCGAAGCCGCGGCGCTGGGCGCGGTCGCGCAGCACTTCGGCGCGAGCGGCATCGTCCAGCGGCGAAAGCACGATGCGGGTGCATTGCTGCAGGCGCGAGCGCAAGTCCGGCAACGACAAACCCAATTCGTCGGCCGCAACCTGCGCGGTGTAGAGCACGTTCACGCCGGCGGCTTTCGCGCGGTTGTGGAAATCGAACAGCGCGACTTCATCTTCGCGATTGCCGGCAATGCGCTCCAGGCCATCCAGCGCGATCACGTCGTTGCCGTCGAGCGCGTCGAGCGCGTCGCGCAGGCGCCCGGCGGCGGCGATCAAGGGCAGGAACGCGGCACGTTTTCCGCCCTGCTCGGCGGCCGCGCACAGCGCCAGCGCCAGATGCGTCTTGCCGGTTTTGGCCGCGCCGTACAGGAAAATCCAGTCGGTGCGCGGCTGCGTGGCGAGCGCCTGCAATTGCTCCAGCGCAGCGGCCGGCGCAGCGATGAAGCTGTCGAAGCGCTGGTCGGGCGGGTAACGCAGGGCCAGCGGCAATTGCGGCGTGATCGACGAGCTCACGGCTCTTTTTTGTCGTCGTCGCGCGACGCCAGCGCGCGGTCGAAGAACGTGTCCACGTGCACCTTCGGCTTCTCGCCGACGTACAGGTGGCTTTGCTTGTAGCGTTCGCGCACGTAGCGCAGCAGCACGTTGCTGATTGCCGCGATCGGCAACGCCAGCAGCATGCCGAGGAAACCGAACAACTGCCCGCCGACCAGCACGGCGAAGATCACCGCGACCGGATGCAGGCCAATGCGGTCGCCGACCAGCTTGGGCGTGAGGAAATAGCTTTCGATCACCTGGCCGATGCCGAACACGACGAGCACCCCGAGCACGTGCGGCGCGTCGCCGTACTGCATCACCGCGGCCAACGTGCCGAGGCTCAGGCCCGTCGCAGGACCCATGTACGGGATGAAGGTGAAAAGCCCGGCCATGATGCCGATCAGGATGCCGAGGTCGAGGCCGACCGCCCACAGGCCGAGGCCGTACATCGCGCCGAGCGCGACCATCACCAGGAACTGCCCGCGCAGGAACGCGCCGAGCACGTCGCTGGATTCGCGCGCCAGACGCTCGACGGTATCGACCTGATCGCGCGGGATCATTTCCCGCACGCCCGCAACCAGGTTCGGCCAGTCGCGCAGCACGTAGAAGGTGACGATCGGGATCAGCAACACGTTGGCGAGCCAGCCGAACACGGCGAAGCCCGAACGGGTGACATAGCTCAGCAGCGTGCGCACCAGATCGCCTGCGCCCTGCAGGTGCGCGTGCAGGAAATCGCTGATCTTCTTCATGTCCAGCCATTGGTGCAGTTGCATGCCGCTGCGCTGCTCGATCCAGGTCAGGCCGGTGCCGAGCAGCCAGTCGCGGTATTTCGGCAACGAGCGCAACAAGGTGACGATCTGGTCCTCGACCAGCGGCACCACGATCAGCACCACGAGCACGATCAGCAAGGTCATCAGCACGAACACCAGCACCACCGCGGTGTTGCGCGAACGGCCCTTGGCCATCAGCCAGCGCACCAGCGGATCGCCGAGCCAGCCGAGCAGCACCGCGCACACGAACGGCGTCAGCACCGGCGCCAGCAACCAGATCAACCAGACCACGGCGATGGCCAGCGCGGCCCACTGCAGGCGCAGCAGGAACTTGGCGATTTCGCGCAGGGACGGATCGGCGCTCATGTGGCGTGTCTGCTCAATTTATCGGTATCAGTCACTTCATCAGGAACAACGGCACCGGCACGGGCGCCGGGTTGGCCACTGTCGCATCGCTGCCGGTGGCGTTCACCGGCGCGTTCGCCGCGGCGCTCGCGTCGACCACCTCGCTGAAAGGCGCGTCGTCGCCGAGCGAATGGCGGAACCCGCCCAGGCCGCTGGCCAGATACAGGTCGACGACAAGCTTGTCGGCTTCGGCATGCACCGGCGTGATCTTCTGCACCACCGCCATGTTCTGCAATGCCGCGCTCAGACGCAGCCAATCGTCGTTGCCACGGAGATTGCCGAAAGCGACACGGTAGGTGCCGGCCGGATCGCCCACCGGCTTCTTCGCGTAGCGCGCGACCAGCGCGTCGGCGGCGCCGTCGGCGCCGGTCGCCATCAGCCGGCGCGCGTCGACGTCGGTGGCCGACCACGTCGACAGCACCTTGCCCGAATCGACGAAGATCCAGTCCGCCTTCCAGCCACCGGTCTGCCGGTACAGCTTGCCGATCAACTGCATCGGCGGCTGGTAGCTGCCCGATGCGCGCGCAACCGCGTCGGTGTCGCCGCGCCAGATCGCCGCCGCCAGCGCCTGTTCGGCGGCGTTGCCGGCAGGCAGGCCAAGGGCAAAACCGCGCTCGCTGGCGCGATTCAACAAAGGCCTGGCGGCATTGAACTGGGGCAGGCCGACCAGGCGCGGACCGTGGCCATCGTCGATCGCCAGCCACACCACCGGCTTCGGCCGCGGCTGCGGCCACACCGGCAGGCCGAGCACGCCGGCGACCTGATCGATGGCGTCGGGCTTGAACCGCGCCACCAGCGTGGTGCGGAACAGCGGCGCGCCGCTGGGCGAGGTTCCCTGGTCCTGGCGGTAGTCGTAGCCCTGCACGTAGTCGTTCGCCTTGCGCATCTCGGCGACCACGCCGGGACGGCCGACCACGTTGCGGTCGCCGGTCAACTGCGCCAGCACCTTGCCGAAGGCGCGCGCCAGCGCGTTGCCGCGGTCGGCGTCGCTCTGGCTGTCCACCGCCACTTCGGCCTGGTAGACGCCCTTGGCGCCGGCGACGTCGCCTTCGGTACGCAATTGCGCCTGTGCCAGCAGCGGCGACAGGCACAGCAGCGCACCCAGCACAAGCACAGAAATCCGACGCATTTGGCTTCTTCCGTTCCTCGTCATGGGCGAATTGTCCCGCAAACCCGGCCCGCGCACCAATTCGTCGACGCGAAAACGCCCGGCGCGGGGCTGGCTTGGCTTAAAATTGCGCATCCCATCGCATCCGTGGCCCGCCCGTGACCGCCAATACTCCCCTCACTTACCGTGACGCGGGCGTCGACATCGACGCCGGCAACGAAGTCGTCGAACGCATCAAGCCGCTGGTCAAGGCGACGATGCGCCCGGAAGTGCTCGGCGGCGTCGGCCTGTTCGGTGGCCTGTTCGACGTGTCGAACCGCTACAAGGAGCCGGTGCTGGTCTCCGGCACCGACGGCGTCGGCACCAAACTCATTCTGGCGAAGCAGTTGAACCGCCACGATTCGATCGGCCAGGACCTGGTCGCGATGTGCGTCAACGACGTGCTGGTGCAAGGCGCCGAGCCGCTGTTCTTCCTCGACTACTTCGCCACCGGCAAGCTCGACGTGCAGACCACGGTGGACGTGGTCGCCGGCATCGCCAAGGGCTGCGAAATCGCCGGCTGCGCGCTGATCGGCGGCGAGACCGCGGAAATGCCGGACATGTACCCGCCGGGCGAATACGACCTGGCCGGCTTCACCGTCGGCGCGGTCGAAAAATCCAAACTGGTCGACAGCAGCAGGCTGCGCGAAGGCGACGTGCTGGTCGGCATCGCGTCGAGCGGCCCGCACAGCAACGGCTATTCGCTGGTGCGCAAGATCTTGCAGCGCGCGGGCAATCCGTTGGATCTGGAAATCGGCGGACGCAAGCTCGCCGACGCGCTGATGGAACCGACCCGCATCTACGTCAAGCCGGTGCTGGAATTGCTCGCGAAACACGACATCCACGCGATGGCCCACGTCACCGGCGGCGCGCTGGTCGAGAAGATCATCCGCGTCGTGCCCAGGCCGCTGGGCCTGGAAATCGACACTTCAAGCTGGCCGCTGCCGCCGGTGTTCGACTGGCTGCAACGCGAAGGCAACGTGCCGCGCGAGGAAATGTGGCGCACCTTCAACTGCGGCGTCGGCTTCGTGCTGATGCTGGCGCAAAGCGACGTGGCCGCGGTCGAAGCTGATCTCGACCGCCTGCAACTGCCGCACTGGCGCATCGGCAAGGTCACCAAGCCATCCGGCGACGAACGCCTCAGGATTTTCTGATGCCCCCATGCCAGCGGCTGCGCGCTGGTCATGCAGCAAGGCCTCAATCCAGGGAGCTTTTCTGTGTGTGGCTTCTAGCCCAAGCTTCGTACTCCGCCCGGCCCATGATGAAGGCCTGCATCTGCCCATCGGCGAGCCCCTCCTCGTCCACGAGAAGCGCGTACAACTCGGGCGTGAGCCAGATCGCCTTGCGGTCGACATGCAGGGTCGCCCCATACAGATTGGGCGTGTCGACCTCCTGGTTCTCGCTCGGAGCCACGCCGGTCTTGGCCGAGAAGTCGTTGGCGACCGTGGCGAAATCGGCGCCATGGAAATCGATGTCGATCTGAAACAAGGCCCCGTTCTTGAAGTGCCAGGTGATCGGGCGTGGCCTGCTGTTGGGCAACGATTGCACCAGCACCGGAGAGGACGAAGCCGTTGCGGTCAGGGCCAGCAGCGAGTCGCAGGCGGCAACCATGTCAGGCATCCGCTTGTCGATGAAAATGGGCATCCCCTGCTTCGCAAGATCTTCCAGTTCGCCGCGGCTGGGAAGCCGTTCCAATTTGACCCGGAATCTCGTGCCGGGAGAGTTCAAGACCGCGGCATACACCTGTTCTCCGATCACGTGCACGTCCTGTTTCGACAGGGCGTGAATCTGCTCCGGGGTCATCGGTTTCGGTTCCGACGCACGGCAAGAGCCAATCATGCCTTGCAGGTCTGGCTCTGCATCGAGGAACTGGGAGACGCTTTCCCCGATGTGGTGCCCCATGATGACGGTCTGCGAGAGGGCCGGGCAGGCCGCAAGCGCCAGCACCATCGAAAGAGCGAATGCGCGTAACGTCATGCCGTGTGCCCTGCAAGAATGAGGACCAACTGCGGCGAGTGTCGACTCCTCGCCGCAGATGCTTGGCCATTCTTATTCAAAATGGCAGTCAAGGTAGAGCGTCGCGGCGTATTGATTCGAAACGACCTGTACGACCTTGCCGACAAGCGTGGCGTAATCCCCGTTGCGCAATGCGAGAAAACGGTTCAACTGCTTTGGATCGGTGTGGCAGGTGATCGAACCTACCTGACTGCCGGCCTGGGTCCCAAGCAAACCGACCTTGACCTTGGACGTGTCGTACGAGATGTCGATGGAGTTGCGTCCATCCTGGATACGCTGGCTCCTGGAGAGGGCCTCTCCAGGCGTCATCATGATCGAGACCTGGCCATCAATGCGGTAGACGCGACCCATGTACTGAACTTCAATGTCTTCCGGTTTCAATGCACGACCCCAGGCACGCCTCGTCAGCTTCTGGGCGAGTTCGGTGGCCGTGATGTTGGTGATCTCATCGCTATGGGTCTGGGCATGGGCCGCGGCGGCGGCGGCGGCGCCCGCGCCGTCCATCGTGACATGGGCCAGCATGCCGCACATCAAACCTTGCATGTTCTCGGCCGTGGAGATCTGCCCCTGGTTGAGCTGAAGCGCCATCATCAATCGGTTGTTCGCCTTGTTGGCCTTGACCATGATGGGAAAGCCCTTGTCCTGATGCAGGAGCCCGCTTTTGTCTTTCTTGAAAACGGTGAGCGTGCCCTCGTTGCCTTCATAATTTTCGGAACCGACAGCCAGGCCATTGTCGATGGCAGTCTTTTCCACCTGACCGAGTGCGCTGTGAATGTCGAGGTGAGGAATGGTCACGAAGGTGACATAGCCGGCTCCGTTGCGCGGGTCGCCGCTGACCTTGAAGTTTGAAGCGCACTCATCCTGCGCAAAAGCCGTCTTCGCAAAAAGCAGAAGGAAGCACAGAAACAGATTGGTTAATATGGCAACAAGTACATTCCTGACCTGAAACTCCGTCATTGAAAACTTCATCTTTTCCCTCTCCCATTTCGGAGGCTGTTTTCGAGTCAGGCCACCTTGGCCTGACCCGCCCGTTGCCAATAGTAAGCCGCTTCGGCTTCCGCTGGCCAAATGTACCCGACCGGTCCCCACCTTACCGCCAGCCGCTCGATGTAGTACGGGGGCACTTACGAACATTCCGATGACTTCGCCACTGCCTCGACTTGTCGTTCTCGTTTCCGGCCGCGGCAGCAACCTGCAAGCCATCCTCGACGCGATTGCCACGCGCGAACTCGATGCGGAAATCGTCGGCGTGTTCTCGGACAAACCCAACGCCGCAGGCCTGTTGCGCGTGGACGAAAGCCTGCGCTGGAGCGCGACGCCAAAGGACTTCGCCACGCGCGAGCATTTCGATGCCGCGCTCGCCGACGCGATCGAGGCCAGCCGGCCCGACTGGGTGGTCTGCGCCGGCTACATGAAGATCCTCGGCGATGCCTTCGTGCGCCGCTTCACCGGCAAACTGCTCAACATCCATCCCTCGCTGCTGCCGAAATACAAGGGCCTGCGCACGCACGAGCGCGCGCTCGAAGCCGGCGATGCGGAACACGGCGCCAGCGTGCATTTCGTCTCGGCCGAACTGGACGGCGGCGCGGTGATCGCGCAGGCGAAGATCCCGGTGCTCGCCGGCGACACGCCGCAAACGCTGGCCGCACGCCTGCTGCCGCGCGAACATGCGCTGTACGTCGAAGTGCTGAAACTCGCCGTCGCCGGAAGGCTGACTGAACGCAACGGCATCGCCTTGCGCGACGGCGCGCCGATATTCAGTCCCTTGTCACCGGACGTCACGGAAAATCCGCTCCATTAGTCGGAGCCGCACTCCCGGGACACACGATGCCGCGCCACGCTTCCGTCATGACCGCCCTCTTCGCCTTGCCGCCCGCCCTGCTGTTCGGCGCGGACGCACTGGCGCAGGAAAGCGCCCTGTCCGCATCACCGCCACTGGCGCCGTTCACCGCGACCTACAGCGCCTACTACCAGGGCAAGAACGCCGGTGACGCCAAACTGCAGGTGACGCCGCTCGCGGACGCGGACGGCGGCGCACAATGGACGCTCGACCTCGACATCCATGGCCACATCGGCTTCTTGAACATGCTCGCGATCAACGTCGACCAAAGCACGACCTTCGCCGAGCGCAACGGCCGCTTCGTGCCGCTCGCGCAGAGCACCACGCGACGCGCGTTCTGGAGCGACAAGAAGATGCAGGGCGCCTACGACTGGAACGCGATGCGCGCGAGCTGGGACGGCGACCTGAAGTTCAAGAAGGAAAGGAAGGGCGACGACAACGTGCCGCTGCAGCCGGGCGACCTGAGCGCGCTGCTGCTGGACCTGTCGGTGATCCGCGATGCCGCGCCGGGCAAGCAATTGAACTACCGCGTGGTCGATTACGGCAAGGCGCGGCAATACGCTTTCAGCGTGTCGGCGCAGACCGAGATCGTCGCGGTCAACGATCTCAGCTACGATGCATTGCGTGTCGCCCGCAGCAACGGCGGCAAGAACGAAATGATCTTCTGGATCGCCAGCGGCGTGCCGACGCCGGTGCGCATCCTGCAACGCAAGGACGGCGAGGATTTCGTCGACCTGCACCTCGTCGATTACACCTCGCCCCGATGAAAAGGAGCCCAATGATGCGTATCAAGCTTGCACACGTCGCGGCCGCGGCCGCACTGTTCTTCGCCAGCCTGCCGGCATTCGCCCTGCAGGGCTTCACCGCCAACTACCAGGCCAGCGCCATGGGCATGCAGGGCACGGGCAAGATGACCCTTGCCGCGCAGGACGGCAACCGCTGGCAATACTCGCTCAACGTCAGCAACCAGTTGGTCGACCTCAACCAGAGCACCGTGTTCGACGTGCAGAACGGCTGGCTGCGGCCGCTGTCCGGCAACGACGTCAGCCGCATGCTGATCAAGAAGAAGGCGGTCGCCGCCGTCTACGACTGGAACAGCAAGCAGGCCACGTGGAGCGGCGACATCAAGCCCGACCGCAGCGGCCCGGTGCCACTGCAGGCCGGCGACATGGACGCGCTGCTGATCAATCTCGCCATCGTCGGCGACTTCGCCGCGGGCAAGCCGCTGCAATACCGGCTGGTCGAGAACGGCAGCGCCAAGCCGCTGGCCTACACCGTCGCCGGCAAGGAAACCGTCACCATCGCCGGCAAGAGCGTCACCGCGACCAAGGTGGTGCAGGATTCGGGCAAGAAGCAGACGATCGCGTGGATCGTGCCGGACATGCCGGTGCCGGCGCGCATCCTCGAACGCGAGAACGGCAGCGACTCGATCGACCTGACCATCCTGGACTGGAAAGTGACGCAATAACCCGTCGCTCCGGGGCGAAAAAAACGCCGCTTTCGCGGCGTTTTTCATCTGGCCCGGGAACGACATGCCCGATCCGGCTTCGACTCAGAAATGCACGCGAAGCTCCGCACCCCACAACCGCGGCGCGGAGATGTAGGCATAGGGCGTGCCCAGCGCGGTCAGGGTGATGTAGTCGACGTAGGTGACATAGCGCTTGTCGAACACGTTGTTGACGTACATGCCCACGCCCCAGCCACCGCTGGTCGCATTCCAATCCAGGCGTGCATCGGTTTGCTGCTGCGCCGCTTCGATCGGCACGTTCACGCTGACGTCGCAACGCCCGAGCGCGGCGGATGCCGAATTGCAGCGTGCCCTGCCCCGGTACGCGTGCGAAAGAGTGAAGCGCACGTTGCCGTCGAGCACGTTGCTCCACGTGTAGGCGAGATTCGCGGTGTAGGAAAGTTTCGGCTCGCCCGAAGGTTCGCCGCCAACCGCATAGTCGCCGAAGTCGGTGTGGATGCTGTTGTCGCCGCGGTAAGTCGAATCGATGTAGCCGGCGGACACACCCAGTTCCAGCGCACGCACCGGGCGCCATTGCAAATCCACATCCAGCCCGTACGCCTGCTGGTTGGTGGCCTGGGTCTTGTAGGCCTCGTCGACCGCGACCAGCGACTGGATGTTGTCGTAACGGTAGTAGTAGGCCGAAGTGGCCAGCGAGAGGTGGTGATTCGGGAAGCTGGCCTTGTAGCCGACTTCGTAGTTGGTCACGTCTTCCGGCTGCAACAACGAGCCGATACTGGTGCTGTCGTAACCGCCGGCCTTGTAGCCCTTGGCGTACGAGGCATAGATCATCGAATCGGGCGTCAGCGCATAATCGAGCACGACGCGCGGGCTCCACTTCGACCAGGTATTGCTTGCGGAAACCGGGATTCCGGCCTCGTTCGGGAAAATGAGGTTGGACTGCACCGCGGCCAATAGTTGCTGCACGTCGTCGGGCAACAAGCCGAGCAGGCCGAGGCTGCCCAATCCCGCCAGCGTCGCATCCAGTCCATCGGACTGGCGCGGCGCGTTGTACCAGGAGAAATCCTTCTGGTCGCGGGTGAAGCGCAGGCCGGTGGTCAGGTTGAGGCGGTCGGTCAGGTGCCAGATGACGTCGCCATACGCGGCCTCCGAGGTGTAATCGAGCTTGTTGCGGATCGACTCGGTCCAGGCGTGGCCACGCAGGCTGTACGGTAACTGGAATGCTTCAAGCACCGCATCGAGGTCGGTCAGCGGCGGTGCGATGCCCAGCGAGTGGCCGAGCAGGCTGTCGATGGTGTCGGTGTTGGTGACGACCTCGTTGTCCTGGTGCGCGTTCTCGCGGTAGTAGCTGGCGCCTGCCACCCAGTCGAGCAGGTCGCTGTTGCCGGAGAACTTGAACTCCTGGTAGATGTTGCGATTGCTCTCGATGTTGACGGTGTCGAAATGGTCGGCGACGTAGTTGGTTCCGTCGTAGTCGCCGGCGTTGTAGTTGTCGAACTCGTGCCACGAAGTCGTCGACTTGAATTGGCCCCAGGAAAAATCATGGGTGATGTTCAGCGTCGCGGAATTGTAGGTGCGCGACTCGCCGTCATTGAAGGCATCGTTGTACAGCGGCGCGTGCAGCGGATTGACGTAGGTGGCCGGATCGGGCGGATAGCTCGCCGAGCCGCCGGGATCGCCGGACAGCGGCAACAGGCTGACCGCCGGCCGCGATGGCTGGTCCAGGCGCGAATGCTCCCAGCTCAACAGCACCTTGGTGTCGGGGGTGACGTTCCAGCGCCACGAGGCACGCGCACCCCAGTCGTCATCCTTCTTGTAGTGCTTGCCGGTCGCGGCATCCTGCAGCCAGCCGTCGCTCTGGTTGTCGTAAACGCTCACGCGCAACGCGGAACTGTCGGTGATCGGCAGGTTCACCAGCGCATCGCCGTAGCGCTTGCCGTAGTTGCCCGCGCGCAAGCGGACATTGCCATCGAAATCGTCGCCCGGCTCGTTGGTCACGATCGAGATCGCGCCGGCGGCGGCGTTGCGCCCGAACAGCGTGCCTTGCGGGCCCTTCAGCACCTCGACGCGCTGGATGTCGTTGAAGGCCATCAGCGAAGCGCCGGCGCGTCCGGTGTAGACCCCGTCGACGTAGACACCCACCGCCGGGTCGGTGCCGATGCTGAAATTGTCGGTGGAAATGCCGCGCAGCTTGTAGATCGGCTGGGTGGGCTGGTCGCTGTTGATTTGCAGGCCGGGCACGAACAGCGCCATCTGGCCGAGGTCGGTGGCAGCCAGCGCATCGATCTTTTTCGCATCGACGACCTGCAGCGCGATCGGCACCTTCTGCATTTCCTGGCTGCGGCTTTGCGCCGTCACCACGAGCGTGTCCAGTTGCGAAACCCGGGCATTCGCATCGGCTGCCTGCGTTCCCGTGGCGGCAGCTTGCGCCAGCGCATGCTGACTGCAACCGATCCATCCGATCATGGCACAGCCCAATGCCAGGGAAAGCGGCGTGCGGTTCGGCGTCTTCATGGGTTTCGACCTCTCATGGTTCGATGGCTGGCGGCGGTGGATGCATTTGTACTCCGGCCCGGAACGCGGACGCCCGCGGCAATGCGGGATCCAGACAACGTCCATGTTCCGGGCCGGCGGGATGGGGGAGAGGCGGATTCACTAAATCACAGCCGACGCACCCACCACAGGGATAATTTCGGCCAAAACGCCCATTCGAGCACTGCAAATGGAGCGTCGGCGGAACCTGTGCTATGGATACGCGCCATGTCCCGCCCCCGCCTCGAACCGCAGCAATTCGTTCCGCAGACCGAGCCGCTGTTGCTGCTGGCATTGATCGAGCGCGTCGCCGAACGCGGGATTCCGCCCCATCGCCTGTGCGCGGACACGGGACTGGACGTCGAGTATCTGCGGCGCGGCCTGCTGGTGTCGCGTCGGCAAGTCTGGCGGATCATCCGCCGCGCCCTGCGCATGACCGGACGCCCCGATCTTGGGCTGGAAGTGGGCCGCGGCCAAGGCTTGCAATGCTTCGGCCTGCCCGGCCATGCGATGACCGCGGCGCGCGACCTGATGGAAGCGATCATGATCGGCGTGCGCTACCAGCGTCAGGGTGGCGCGCTGCTGGAGGTCGACTACGCCGAGGAGGGCGACGCGGTCAGCCTGATCGCGCGTTCGACGTTCGCCGATCCGCTGGTGCAGCGCTTCCTGCTCGAAGAACTGTTCTCCAGCCTGCTGGCGTTGGCCCATCTGCTGCTCGGGCAGCCGCTGGTGCCGCAACGGGTCGATCTGGACTATCCCGCGCCGGCCCATGCCGACCGCTATCGCGACGTGCTCGGGGTGATGCCGCGTTTCGGCCAGAACGGCAATCGCCTGGTCATCGCCGGCGCATGGCTGCGACAACCGTTGCGGTGCATGCCGGTGACGGCGTCGCCGACGCAACTGTTGCAGCAACTGGAACAGCGCGACAACGACTTCCCCCGCGACATGGTGCAGACGCTCGAACAATTGCTCGAATGGCCAGGGCTTTCGGCCCTCTCGATCGAGGATGCCGCGCGCCTGCTCGACTTGAGCGTGCGCACCTTGCGCCGGCGTTTGCGCGAAAGCGGCAGTTCGTTCCGCGAAGTCAGTTCGCAGGTCCGCTTGCGCCAGGCCCGGCGCTTGCTCGCCGAGCAAGGCATGACCGTGTCGGCGATCGGGCAATCGCTGGGTTTCAGCGATGCGCGCGCGTTCCGGCAGGCGTTACAGCGCTGGTCGGGTACCAACCCGGGGCAGTTCCGTCTGGAGGCCGTCTGATGCCCGCACGCATTCGCGTCCTGATCCTGTACGCCTGCCTGCAGGCGGCCATGCAGGCCGAATGGCTGCGCTTTGCGCCGGTCACCGACGATGCGGCGGCCGCGTATGCGGTTTCGCCCGGCGCGATCGGCATGTTCTCGCTGGCGTTCCCCGCGTTGTTCGTGCTGCTCGCCCTGCCCGTCGGCGCATTGATCGACCGCTGGCCGGTACGCACCTCGCTGCGCGTGTCGGCACTGGCGATGGCGGCGGCCGTGCTGGGCCGCGCAACGGCGCATGGCTATGCCGAAGCGCTGGCTTTCCAGGCCGCGCTGGCGCTGGTGCAGCCACTGGTGATGGGTCTGGCCGGACGCCTGGCCACGGTCTGGTTCGAAGGCCGGGAACGATTGGTCGCGACCGAAATCGGCAGCATGGCGTTGTTCGTCGGCCTGGGATTGGCGTTCGTGCTGGTGCCGCTGGCCGGTGGCGAAACGCTGCGCGCGTCGCTGTGGATCGACGTGGCGTTGCTGGTGCTGCTGGCGTTGCTGGTGTTCGTCGCCGTCCCGCCCGATCCGCAACCGCCGGAATCCGCACCAGCACCTGCGGATCACTCGCTGTGGCGCGGGCAAGTGCTGCCGCTGCTGAAAACGCCACCGCTGCCGGCGGTGCTCGCCCTGATCCTGCTCGGCAACGGCTATTTCAATGCGATTTCGACCTGGATCGAACCGATCCTGCAACGCCAGCGCATCGATGCGCTGCACGCCGGCCTGGTCGCGCTGTGCATGCTGGCCGGCGGCATCGGCGGCATGTTCGTGGTCGAACCGCTGCGCCGCCGCCTCGGCTTGCGCCTGCTGCTGGTGCTCGCCTCGCTGGGCAGCATCGCGATCACCGTATTCCTGTTCTCCAACGGCATTTTTGCATTGTCGTGCACCGCCGGATTGCTGCTCGGCGCGGCGCTGCTGGGCACGTTGCCACTGCTGGTGTCCACGGTCGTCGATGCCGCCGGCGAAGCGCGTGCCGGCATGGCGCTGAGCCTGTTCTGGCTGGCCGGCAACATCGGCGCATCGGCGGCGGTGTTCGCGCTGTCGCTGGCCGCGGACCGCGCGCGTTGGGATCTCGGCGCGGGCTTCCTGCTCGCGTTGCTGACCGTGCAGACGCTGGTCGCGGCGCATGGCCTGCGCCCGCCCTCATCCTCCCGATCCATGCAAGGACGATCATGAGTCCGCTTTCCGCATGCACCACGCCGACGATGCCCTGGCGCAACTGGTCCGGTGCCCAGCAGGCGCGTCCGGCCCGCATCGCCACGCCCGGCGACGAAGCCGAACTGGCCGCCATCGTGCGTGCGTCACCGAAACTGCGCGTGGTCGGCGCGGGGCACTCGTTCACGCCCCTGGTGCCGACCGACGGCACGCTGGTGTCGCTGGATCGCCTGCAAGGCCTGATTTCCCACGATGCCGGCAACTGCACCGCACGATTGTGGGCCGGTACCCGCCTGCACCAGACCGGGCCACTGCTGGAGAAGGTCGGCCAAGCGCTGCCGAACATGGGCGACGTGGACCGCCAAAGCATCGCCGGCGTGCTGTCCACCGCAACCCATGGCACCGGCGAAACGCTGCCTTGCATTGCCGCCGGCCTGACCTCGCTGTGGCTGCTTACCGCGCAGGGCGATGTGCTCGAATGCAGCCGCGAGCGCGACCCCGCACTGTTCCGTGCCGCCGCCGTTTCGCTCGGTACGCTCGGCGTGATCATCCAGGCCGAACTGCGCAACATGCCGGTCTATCGGCTGCGCGAACGGGTCCACGCACAACCGCTGGCGCAGGTGTTCGCCGAACTGGATGCACTCAAGCGCGCGCATCGCCACTTCGAGTTCTGGGCGTTCCCCGGCGGCGGCGCAGCCATCGTCAAGACCCTGGACATCACCGGCGATGCGATCACCGAACAGGCCGAGGGCGCCGATTCGCAAGACGGCCTGCTGCACCTGTGCAGCGAGGTGAGCCGCTGGTTGCCGTTCGCCGCGCCGCGCCTGCAGCAGTTGGTCGGGCGCTTCGTCACGCCCAGCGAACGGGTCAACCTGTCGTACCGGATCTATCCGTCGGCGCGCAACGTGCGCTTCAACGAGATGGAATACCACGTCCCCGCCGAACACGGCCCGGCATGCATGGACGAGGTCTGCCGCGAACTGGCGCGCGACGGCCGCGGCGCATTCTTCCCGGTCGAATACCGCTACGTGGCCGGTGACGATTTCATGCTCAGCCCGTTCGGCGACGGCCCGCGCGCATCGATCGCGGTGCACCAGTATCACAAGCAGGATTACCGTGCGCTGTTCGCGCGGGTCGAGCCGATCCTGCGCCGCCATGGCGGGCGGCCGCACTGGGGCAAGCTGCACACCGTCGATGCCGCCGGTTTGCGCGGGTTGTATCCGCAACTTGGCGAATTCCTGCGCTTGCGCGCCGAACTCGACCCGCAGGAAAAATTCCTCAACCCGTATTTGCGCGGCCTGTTCGGGCTGGACTGACATGCGCGCGAGCAACGCCCACGATCACTATTTCAGCGGCCTGCAAACGGCGCTGCGCGACGCCGGCATCGCCTGGCCGGTACTGGTGCTGGACCGCGCGCGGATGCGCCGCAACGCCGAACGCCTGCGCGCGCTGGTCGGCCGCGGGCAACGCCTGCGCCTGGTCGAGAAATCGCTGCCGGTGCCGCAATTGCTCGACGAAGCGATGCAACTGACCGGCACGCGCGCGCTGATGGTGTTCCATGAGCCGCAGTTGCGACAGACCGCCCACGCCTTCCCCGATGCCGACCTGCTGCTCGGCAAGCCGATGCCCGTGGCGGCGGCGCGACATTTTTACCGCCGGCTCGGCGACACCGCTTTCGTCCCCGAACGCCAGTTGCAATGGCTGGTCGATACGCCGCAACGCCTGCGCGAATACGCGGCGCTGGCGCAGGAACTGGACCTGACCCTGCGCATCAACATCGAGATCGACGTCGGCCTGCATCGCGGCGGCACCGGGAACGCGGCAGGCATGGACGCGATGCTGAAACTGTTGCACGAACATCCGCAACGGCTGCGCTTCGCCGGACTGATGGGTTACGACGCCCACGTCGGCAAACTGCCGGGATGGGTCGAGTCGCGCGAACGCGGTTTCGCCAAGGCAGCCGAGGCTTACCGGCGCTTCCAGCGGCAAGTGCGCGAAGCCCTGCCGGAAGCGGGCGCGGAAGCCTGCTGGAATGGCGCCGGCAGCCCGACCGTTGCATTGCACGGCGGCGGCGATTCGCCGTTGAACGACGTCAGCGCCGGTTCGGTGCTGCTCAAGCCCGCCGATTTCGACCTCGATCTGCTGGCCGCTTTCGAACCGGCGCTGTTCCTCGCCACGCCAGTACTCAAGCGCCTGCCCGGCGTGCGCCTGCCGGGCCCGGACTGGTTCTCGCGCACGCTGGCGGGCGGGCCGAACGCGGCCAGACAGACCTATTTCATCTACGGCGGCGGCTGGCCGGCGCAAGTCGCCTCGCCGCCGGGGCTGCGCCGGCCCGGCGTGTTCGGCACCAGCTACAACCAGGCCATCTACACCGGGCCGAAACAACCGGCACTGGACGTGGATGAAATGCTGTTCCTGCGCCCACATCAATCCGAAGGCATGCTGCTGCAATTCGGCCCGGTCTGGATATTCGAGAACGGCCACATCGTCGAGCGCTGGGCACCGTTCGCGGAGGAGTGAACGATCATTTCTTGCCGAATTCGGTCTTGCACTCGACCTTGATCGCCTCGCCGCCGTGCCAGGCATAGGTGGTGCAGGTACGGCCGCCGTCGGTCTTGGCGTTCGCCGCAACCGCGTAGAACGACTGGGCGAATTCGTGGAAATCGACCTTGCCGTCGTTGTTCCAGTCCATTTCGCGCATCGACATGCCGCTGATCGCCGCGGCATGGCTGAAGTACAGCGCCGCGTAGACGACCAGCACGCCGATCAGGAAACCCCACCAGCGGCGTCGCGACGCGGAGAATTTGTTGCTCTTGTTGGTCAGCAATGCCATCGGGTCGCTCCGGTCAGTCGACGCGCTTGATCTGTGCGCCAAGCGCGCCGAGCTTGGCTTCGATGTTCTCGTAGCCGCGGTCGAGGTGATAAATGCGGTCGATCGTGGTGTCGCCATCGGCGACCAGGCCGGCGAGGATCAGCGATGCCGACGCGCGCAGATCCGTCGCCATCACCGGTGCGCCGCTCAGCGTCTCGACGCCGCGCACGATCGCGGTGTTGCCTTCGACGCGGATGTCCGCACCGAGGCGCAGCAGTTCGTTGACGTGCATGAAACGGTTTTCGAAGATCGTTTCCTTGATCACGCCGACGCCCTCGGCGATGCAGTTGAGCGCCATGAATTGCGCTTGCATGTCGGTCGGGAACGCCGGATATGGCGCAGTGGTCAGGCTTACTGCCTGCGGGCGCTTGCCGTGCATGTCCAGGGTGATCGTGTCGACGGCCGTGGCGATTTCCGCGCCGGCCTCGCGCAGCTTGTCGAGCACCGCCTCGAGCGTGTCGCCGCGCGCCTTCCTGCAGGTGATGCGCCCGCGCGTCATCGCCGCGGCGACGAGGAAGGTGCCGGTTTCGATGCGGTCGGCAACGACTTCATGCGTGCCGCCATTCAATTTCTCGACGCCATGGATGGTGATGCGCGAGGTGCCCGCGCCTTCGATCTTCGCGCCGAGCGCGATCAGGCAATCGGCCAGGTCGGTGACTTCCGGCTCCATCGCCGCGTTTTCCAGCACCGTGGTGCCTTCGGCCAGCGCCGCAGCCATCAACACGTTCTCGGTGCCGGTGACGCTGACCACGTCGAACACGAAACGCGCACCCTTCAGCCGCGCCGCGCGCGCCTTGATGTAGCCGTTCTCGACCGTGATGTCCGCGCCCAGCGCCTGCAGGCCCTTGATGTGCTGGTCGACCGGACGCGAGCCGATCGCGCAGCCGCCCGGCAACGACACCACCGCCGCGCCGTGCCGCGCCAGCAACGGGCCGAGCACCAGCACCGAAGCGCGCATCGTGCGCACCAGTTCGTACGGCGCGACGAAGCGGTCGACCGTGGTCGCATCGACGGTGACGGTGCTGCCGTCGACCTCGACCTTCGCGCCCATTTCGCCGAGCAGCTTGCGCGTGGTGATGACGTCGTGCAGCGCCGGCACGTTGCCGATGCGCACCGGGCCGTCGGCGAGCAAGGTCGCGCACAGGATCGGCAGCACCGCGTTCTTGGCGCCGGAGATGACGACGTCGCCGTTGAGGGGCGCGCCGCCGGTGACGAGGATTTTCTGCATGTCGGGATTCTGGAAAAGGGAAAGGAAGCCGATGGGAATCGGCACGGTATTACTGGCCGGATTCTTCCGGCGTCAACGTCCGCAACTGCAGGGCATGAATCGCGCCCCCCATCAAATCGCCGAGCGTTGCATAGACGAGGCGATGCCGGGCCAGCGGCAGCTTGCCATGGAACGCTTCGCTGACCACGGTCGCCTCGAAATGCACGCCGTCGGCGCCTTCCACCTGCGCGCGCGCGCCGGGCAGGCCTTTTTCTATGAGTTCACGAACGGTTGCGGCATCCACGGGGCGTTCCTCGGGCAAAGCGATTAAAATGACGGATCATTTTACCCGCCCCCGACGCCCGCATGGCTGCCACGCTGCATACAACCGATCCCGCAACGCTGGTTTCCAGCGGCCGCCGCGTGATCGAAACCGAGGCGGCAAGCCTGTCCGCGCTGGCCACGCGGCTGGACGGCAGCTTCGCAGCCGCGTGCAGGCTGATGCTGGACGGTCATGGCCGCGTGGTCTGCACCGGCATGGGCAAGAGCGGCCACGTCGCGCGCAAGATCGCCGCGACACTCGCTTCCACCGGCACCCCGGCGTTCTTCGTGCATCCGGGCGAAGCCGGCCATGGCGACCTCGGCATGATCACCGGCGACGATGTGGTGCTGGCGCTGTCGTATTCGGGCGAATCGGACGAAGTGCTGCAACTGCTGCCGCCGCTGAAGCGCCAAGGCAACAAGCTGGTGGCAATGACCGGCAAACCCGCGTCGCGCCTGGCGCGCGAAGCCGACGTGCATCTGGACGTGAGCGTCGAGACCGAAGCCTGCCCGCTCGGGCTCGCGCCGACGTCCTCGACCACTGCATCGCTGGCAATGGGCGATGCGCTCGCGGTCGCGTTGCTGGAAGCGCGCGGCTTCACCGACAGCGATTTCGCCCGTTCGCATCCGGCCGGCAGCCTCGGCCGGCGCCTGCTGCTGCACGTGTCCGACGTGATGCACGTCGGCGATGAAATCCCGAAAGTACCGCTCGGCGCGACCCTGGCCGAAGCGCTGGTGGAGATGTCGCGCAAGCGCCTGGGCCTGACCGCGGTGGTCGATGCGGACGACAAGCTCGCCGGCATCTTCACCGACGGCGACCTGCGCCGCAGCCTCGACAACGGCGCGCTCGACGTGCGCAACACCCGGATCGAAACCGTGATGACCCAAGACCCGGTGACGATCGGCGCGCGTGCGCTGGCCGCCGAAGCGGTGCATCTGCTCGAAGAACGCAAGATCGGCAGCGGCCTGATCGTGGTCGATGCCGACGGCAAGGCGGTCGGCGCACTGAACATCCACGACCTGTTGCGCGCGCGCGTGGTGTAATCGACGCATGCTCTCGCACCTGCACGACATCGACGACGCCCTGCTCGCACGCGCGCGCAAAATCCGCCTCGTCGGCTTCGACGTCGACGGCACGCTCACCGACGGCCGCCTGTACTTCGACGAGAACGGCGTGCAGGCCAAGCATTTCCACGTGCGCGACGGCCTCGGCATCAGCCTGCTGCACAAGCACGGCGTGCAGGTGGTGTTCATCACCGCGCGCGCCGGCGGCGTCACCGCCCAGCGCGGCAAGGATTTGGGCGTCGAGGTGCACATCACCAAGGACAAGCTCGCCAAGCTGCGCGAAATCTGCGCGGCGCAACGGCTTTCGCTCGACGAAGTGGCGTTCATGGGTGACGACCTCGCCGACCTGCCGCCGTTCAAGCACGTCGGCCTCGCCGTCGCGCCGAACGACGCGCACGCATGGACCGCGCAGCACGCGCACTGGAAAACCGCCGCGAACGGCGGCGCCGGTGCGGCGCGCGAGCTGGCCGACCTGATCCTCGTCGCGCAAGGCCATGCGCAATCCATGCTCGCGGGTGAGGCGTAATGCGCAAGCCGCACGTCAACTGGCGCGTGGTCATCGGCTGCGGACTGGCACTGGCCGCATGCATATTCGGCTGGTCGGCATGGAATCACCGCGCGCCGGAATCACTGGCCGTCGCCGCGCCCGGCGATCGCCCCGACTACGTGATGCACGATTTCGAACTGGTCGCGCTCGGCGCCGACGGCACCGAAGCGGTGACGCTGCGCGGACCGCTGCTGCAGCGCTCGGCGCTCGACCATTCCTCCACCATCACCGCGCCGCTGTTCCTGATCCCGGACGACAAGGGCAACCACTGGCAGATGCGCGCGAAAACCGGCTGGGTCAGCGAGAAGGGCGACGAACTGCGCCTGCACGACGACGTGGTCGGCACCAGCCCGGACGGCATCGGCACGCCGACCACGTTCACCACCACGTGGCTGAACGTCTACCCGAAGCAGGACCTGGCCATGACCGATGCGCAAGCCACGATCACGCAGCCTGGTTCTATACTCATCGGCACGGGTTTTTCGGCCAACACCAAGACCCGGAATTTCTCCTTCAAGTCGCAGGTCCATTCCCGCTATGCGCCCAAGCGTCGTTAAATTCGCTGTATTCGCCGCGCTCCTGGCACCGATGGCGCTACTGGCCAAGACCAGTGACCGCCAGCAAGCGATGGATATCCAGTCGGACAAGTTCAACGGCAACAGCAGCGACGGCAAGGGCGTGTATTCGCAGAACGTGGTCGTGACCCAAGGCACGCTGATCATCCACGCCGACACCGCAACCGTGATATCCCGCGACGGCGAACCTTCGCAAGCCACGTTCATCGGCAAGCAGGTCACGCTGCGCCAGCAGCAAGACGACGGCACCTGGATGGACGGCGTCGCCGATCGCATCGACTACGACGCGCAGAACGACGTGCTGACCTTCACTGGCAACTACACGATCACTTCGCCGAAAGGTTCCAGCAGCGGCCAGCACATGACTTACGACACCAAGACCGGCAACGTGCAGGCCGGCGGCGACGGTAGCCGCGTGCACACCGTGCTCAAGCCGCGGGCCGCGCAAGGCACCGCCACGGTCGGCCAACCGCAGCAGGTGCCGAGCACCACGCCGCAAGGCACCACGCCCGCGCCCACCACTCCGGACAAGCCCTGATGCTGATCGCCGAAGGCCTGCGCAAGAGCTACAAGCAGCGCGAAGTGGTCAAGAGCTTCGGCCTGAGCGTCGAGCCGGGCGAAGTGGTCGGCCTGCTCGGCCCCAACGGCGCCGGCAAGACCACCTGCTTCTACATGATCGTCGGCCTGGTCTCCGCCGATGCCGGCAAGATCGAACTGGACGGCCGCGACATCACCGCCGAACCGATGTACGCGCGCGCCAAGCTCGGCGTCGGCTATCTGCCGCAGGAAGCCAGCGTGTTCCGCAAGCTCAGCGTGGCCGACAACATCCGCCTCGTGCTCGAACTGCGCGAGGACCTGAAAACCGAGGAAGCCGCCGAAGCCGAGCTGCAATCGCTGCTGGAAGAACTGCAGGTCACCCACGTGTCCGAGCAGCTCGGCGCCAGCCTGTCCGGCGGCGAGCGCCGCCGCGTCGAGATCGCCCGCGCGCTGGCCGCGCGCCAGCAATACATCCTGCTCGACGAGCCCTTCGCCGGCGTCGACCCGATTTCGGTCGGCGAAATCCAGAAAATCGTGAAGCACCTCAAGGATCGCGGCATCGGCGTGCTCATCACCGACCACAACGTGCGCGAAACCTTGGGAATCTGCGACCGCGCATATATCCTCTCCGCTGGCGGCGTGCTGGCCCAGGGTTCGCCCGAGGCCATCCTCGCCAATGCGGACGTGCGTCGCGTCTACCTGGGGGAATCGTTCCAGCTTTGACGCACGGCCCGCGCCCGTCGCATCGGATATGGAATGAAACCACGCCTGCAGACATCGCTGGGACAAGCTTTGGTGATGACGCCGCAGTTGCGTCAGGCCATCCGCTTGCTGCAGATGTCCACCGCCGAGCTGGAAACCGAGATCGCCGAGGCGGTCGAATCCAATCCGTTGCTGGAATGGGCCGAAGACATGCCCGGCAACGAAAGCCGCACTGGCGAGGAAGCGCCGGAAACCACGGCGTCCGGCAGCGCCGACGAACCGCGCGAACTCGACGCCGACTGGGCGCCGGGCGAGGAGAACTGGGCCGCGGAAAGCGGCGGCCACGGCGGCAGTTTCGACGACGACGACAATGGCAGTGCTGCCGAGCGCGTGGCTGAAACCGAAACCCTGCACAGCCACCTGCAGTGGCAATTGCACCTGTCGCCGCTGTCGCCGCGCGACCGCCGCATCGGCATGACCCTGATCGACGCGCTCGACGACGACGGCTACCTGCGCACGCCGCTGGCCGAGATCGCCGAGGCGATCAAGCCCGACGCGGTCGCCGGCGAAGCCGAAATCCTCGCCGTGCTGCACCAGTTGCAACGCTTCGATCCGGTCGGCGTCGGCGCGCGCGACCTGTGCGAATGCCTGCGCCTGCAGCTCGGCGTGCTCGCCGACGGCACCGCCGGCAAGGACATCGCGCTGCGCATCGCCGCCGATCCGCAACTGCTCGAACGCCTGCCGCGCGGCGGCGCGCACGCGCTGCAATCCGAACTCAAGCGTCCGCTGGAAGACATCGAGCAGGCCATCGCCCTGTTGCGTTCGCTCGATCCCAAGCCCGGCGCGCAGATCGGCGCGCTCGAACACGACACCTACGTCGTGCCCGATTGCGTGGTGTGGAAGCAGAAAGGCGTGTGGAAGGTCGCGCTGTCCGGCAACGCGCTGCCGAAGATCGGCATCCACCGCGGCTACGAGAAGATGATCCGCCAGTGCAGCGAAAGCGACGGCACGTATCTCAAGAGCCAGTTGCAGGAAGCGCGTTGGCTGCTGAAGTCGATCGAGGCGCGCGGCGACACCCTGCTGAAAGTGATGCGCTGCCTGTTGCGCCAGCAGGCCGCCTTCCTCGAATTCGGCGACGCGGCGCTGCGTCCGCTGACCCTGCGTGAAGTGGCCGAGCACATCGGCCTGCATGAATCCACCGTCTCGCGCGCGATCGCGCGCAAATACGCGCGCACCCCGCGCGGCACCTTGCCGCTGAAGGCGTTCTTCGCTTCCGGCGTCGGCACCGAAGGCGGCGGCGAAGCGTCGAGCACCGCGATCCAGTCGATGATCAAGAAGATGATCGACGAGGAGAACCCGCGCAAGCCGCTGTCCGACGCCAAGCTCACCGACATGCTGAAAGCCAGCGGGATCGTGGTGGCGCGCCGCACCGTCGCCAAGTACCGCGAGGCGATGGACATCCTGTCCTCGCACGAACGCGTGCGGATGGGGTGACATTCCATCTTGCGCTTGCCGCGAGCCGGCAAGCGACACCTGCCCGCGCGGCACGGCTGCGCGGTTGAGCGAATGCCCGGCGCGCTTCGCCGGGCAGACGAGCATGGACTGTCACGCGCAAGGAAAAGTCGCAACCGCAACGATTGCGTTCAACTACCGGAACCGATGACGAACGGTTGCCCGTTCATGGCAACGCGTCACGCATTCATCAACCCCGTTTTAACAACTTCCGCGCCGAAAGTCGCATGATGGGTCCGTCATCCCACCGACACTAAGGAGCTTCGCGAAACCCGAAACTGCAACCCGGACTACCCAAAAGAATCCGCGTCGCGATGGCGAACGCGGCAACTCAAACGTCAGGAGATTTGCAATGCGTATCGAGACCCACGGCCAGCACTTTGAAGTGACCCCCGCCCTGCGCGCCTATGTCGAGACCAAGTTCGCCCGACTCGGCCGCCACTTCGATCAACCGCTTGATGTCCGAACGCAATTGGGAGTCCGCAAACCGAGTTACATGGCCGAAGCCACCGTTTCGCTCAACGGCCGCAGCCTGCACGCCGATGCCGGCGGGCAGACCGTGTACGCGGCGATCGACATCCTCGCCGACAAGCTCGACCGCATGATCCTCAAGCGCAAGCAGATCCGCGCGGCGGCGAAGGCGCAACGGCTGGAGTTCGCCGAAGTCGAATAAGCCGCGGCCCCCCCCCAATCCACGACGCGGGCCGGCAGCGATGCCGGCCCGTTTCATTTCCGCGAACGCGCATTCGGCTTCGCGCGGGTAGAATCGACGACAGCCCGCACGCGAAGCGAACACATGAGCTCCCGCATCACCGCCCAGGCACTGTTCGAGCAGCAGAAGGAAAAACTCGGCCTGCGCTGGCTCGCCGGACAGAAAGGCGCCAATCGCGAGATCGAGGCCGACAACAGCGACCGCCGCCGGCGCCCCTCGCTGGCCGGCTACCTCAACGTGATCTATCCCAACCGCGTGCAGATCCTCGGCACCGAGGAACTGGGCTGGCTGGACACGCTGGACGCGCCCGCGCGCAGCGAAACCCTACGCCGCATGTTCGAGAACCGCCCGCTCGCGCTGGTGGTCAGCAAGAACCAGGCCTGCCCGGAGGACATCCGCAGCGCCGCCGAGGCCAGCGACACGCCGCTGTGGGCCTCGCCCAAGCGCGGCCACGAACTGCTCAGCCAGATCAGCTACCACCTCGCGCGCAAACTGGCGCCGAGCGTGACCCTGCACGGCGTGTTCATGGAGATTTACTCGATCGGCGTGCTGATCACCGGCGAATCCGGTTCGGGCAAGAGCGAGCTGGCGCTGGAATTGCTCTCGCGCGGGCACCGGCTGGTTGCCGACGACGCCCCCGAATTCACCCAGATCGCGCCGGACGTGCTCGACGGCACCTGCCCGGAGCTGCTGCAGGATTTGCTCGAAGTGCGCGGCCTCGGCGTGCTCAACGTGCGCGAGATGTTCGGCGACACCGCGGTCAAGCGCAGCAAGTACCTGCGCCTGATCGTGCACCTGACCAAGCCGATGACCGAACCCAACGCGCATGGCTACGAACGCCTCACCGGCGATTCCGGCACGCGCCACGTGCTCGACCTCGACGTGCCGCTGATCACCCTGCCGGTCATGCCCGGCCGCAACCTCGCGGTGCTCACCGAGGCGGCGACGCGGCTGCACATCCTGCGTACCAAGGGCATCGATCCGGCGGCGATGTTCATCGCCCGCCACAGCAGCCTGCTCGAACGCAGCAGCAATGCGTGAACGACCGGCCATGAACCCGCTCCATCCCGCCGAAGCAGCGAGGCCGGACCAAAGCCGGACCAAAGCACCGGACGAGCCGAACGTGGTGATCGTCAGCGGCCTGTCCGGCTCGGGCAAGTCGGTGGTGCTGAAGATCTTCGAGGATCTCGACTACTACTGCGTCGACAACCTGCCGGTCGAGCTGCTGCCGCAATTGGTGCGCAGCATGCTCCAGGACGATGCGCTGCCGGCCAAGCTCGCCGTCGGCATCGACGTGCGCAGCCGCCACAGCGACCTGAGCCAGCTCTCGCACTGGCGCGAAGTGGCGCTGAGCGAACTGCACATCAAGGGCCAGTTGCTGTTCTTCGAGGCCGACGACGCCACCCTGCTGCGGCGCTTCGCGGACACCCGGCGCAAGCATCCGCTCAGTTCGCACAAGCTTTCGCTCAGCGACGCGATCGCGCTGGAGCGCAGGCTGGTGCAGCCGCTGCGCGAGGAGGCCGACGCGGTGATCGACACCAGCGCACTCAACGTGCACCAGTTGCGACGCAAGCTGATCGCCGATTACGCCCAAGACTGCACGCCGACCCTGTCGCTGCTGTTCGAGTCGTTCGCCTACAAGCGCGGCGTGCCGGCCGACGCCGACTTCGTGTTCGACGCGCGGGTGCTGCCCAATCCGCACTGGCTGCCGGAACTGCGTCCGTTCACCGGCCGCGACCCGCCCGTGCGCGAGTATCTCGAAGCGCAACGCGACGTCGTCGAATACGTGCGCCAGGTGCGTGGCTTCCTCGACACCTGGCTGCCCCGGTTGCGCGGCGAAACCCGCAACTACGTGACCATCGCCTTCGGTTGCACCGGCGGCAAGCACCGCTCGGTGTACCTGGCCGAAACCCTCGCCCGCCACGCCCGCGCCCATGGTTGGGAAGACGTGAGCACCTACCACCGCGAGTTGGAGTAGCCGCCCGCGCTGCGCGGTGCCCACCCGTAAAGCGAATGGCATCACGTTGCAACGCTTTGGTCCGCGCGGCGGCTTACGTTTCTTCACCTCCATCTGCTAACTTGGCGGCATGGCTTGTGGCGTCCTGCTCATCACTCACCCCGGCGTCGGTTCGTCGCTGCTGTCGGTCGCGCACATACTCTTGCGCACGTTGCCGCTGAAGACCGAAGCTTTCGAGGTGCCGTTCGACGCCGACCCGGATGCATTGCTGCCGCAGGCTTCCGCGGCGCTGCGTCGGGTCGAGGATGGTGAAGGCGTGCTGGTGCTGACCGACGTGTACGGCGCCAGCCCGAGCAATCTGGCGAAAAAGCTCGCGCAGCTGGGCACGCCGGTGCGGCGCGTTTCCGCACTGAGCCTGCCGATGCTGCTGCGGGTGATGAACTACCCGGAACAAGGACTGGACCAACTGCCGGCGACTGCCGCCGCCGGTACCCGCAATGGAGCGATCATCGACGATGCTTGAACGTGAACTCACCGTATCCAACCGCCTTGGCCTGCACGCTCGCGCCACCGCGAAGCTGGTGCAGGTGCTCGCGCCGTTCCGCTGCAACGCCACGCTGGCGGCGAAGGGACGCGAGGTCAACGCGAAGAGCATCATGGGCGTGATGCTGCTGGTGGCCGGGCAAGGCACGCCGGTACTGCTGCGTACCGACGGCGACGACGAACAGGCGGCGATGGACGCGCTGGTGGCGCTGTTCGAGCGCCGCTTCGACGAAGAGAGTTGAGGTAGCCGATGCGCGTGCAGCTCGGCGGGCATCCGGCTTCGCGCGGCAGTGCCCTGGGCCGTGCCCGCGTCCGCCAACCGCGCGCGCTCGACGTCGCCGAAAAGCGCATCACGGCCAAACAGGTTCCCGCCGAACTCGAACGCCTGCACACCGCGATCACGGTTACCCGCGCCGAAATGCAGGCGCTGCGCGAAAAACTGCAGGGCGCGCTGCACAAGGACGTCGGCGAGTTCATCGAACTGCATGCAATGCTGCTCGACGACCCGGAATTGCTGCACGACCTCGACCAGCTCATCCGCAGCGAAAAATACGCCGCCGGTTATGCCTTGCGGGTGCAGCGCGACAAGCTCGCCGCGGTGTTCGAGGGCATGGACGACGCCTACCTGAAAAGCCGGCTCGACGACCTCGACCACGTCATCGGCCGCATCCACGCCAACCTCGACCACACGCTCATCGACGGCAGGCCCGGCAAGCACGCCGCGCCGAAAGGCGTGGCCGGCGACATCCTCGTCGCCGACAACATCGCCCCGAGCGAACTGGCGCAATTGCAGGCGCAAGGCGTGCTCGCCGTCGTCACCGCGCAAGGCAGCGCGCTGTCGCACAGCGCGATCCTCGCCCGCTCGCTGCACCTGCCGCTGGTGGTCGGCGCGGCGCAGGCGCTGGGCAGGATCAACGAAGGCGACACGCTCATCGTCGATGGCGACAGCGGCGCGATCATCGTCGAACCGAACGGCGACGACCTGCACGCCTACCGCGAACGCCTGCGTGAAGCGGCCAGGGAGCGGCGCGAACTGGCGCGCCTGCGCAGCAAGCCGACGCGCACCCGCGACGGCTTCGACGTCGTGCTCGCCGCCAACGCCGAATCCGGCGAGGACATCGCCAGCGCGCATGAGCTCGGCGCCGCGGGCCTGGGCCTGTTCCGCACCGAGTTCCTGTTTCTGCAGAGCGCGGGTTTGCCAAGCGAGGAACAGCAATTCCACGTCTACCGCAACGCCGTGCTGGGCATGGCCGGAAGGCCGGTGACGTTCCGCACGCTCGACCTTGGCGCGGACAAGGCCGACCACGCCGGCCTGGCCGTGGCCAACGAAGAAAACCCCGCGCTGGGCGTGCGCGGCGTGCGCCTGACCCTGGCGCACGGCGACGTGTTCGACACCCAGTTGCGCGCCATCGCCCGCGCTTCCGGCTACGGCCCGGTGCGCGTGCTGGTGCCGATGGTCAGCCGCCGCGAGGAACTGCTCGCGGTGAAACGCCGGCTCAAGCGCGCGGTCGCACAAGTGCGCGCGCGCGGCCACGCGGCCAGCGACCGCATCCAGTTCGGCGCGATGATCGAAGTGCCGGCCGCGGCATTCGCGGTGCACGGTTTCATCGACCTCGTCGATTTCCTCTCGATCGGCACCAACGACCTGGTCCAGTACATGCTCGCCGCCGACCGCAACAACGAAGCATTGGGCGAGCTGTATTCGCCGCTGCATCCGGGCGTGCTGCGGCTGCTGTTCAACGTGCTGGAAACCGGCTGGCAGGCGCGCAAGCCGGTGGCGATGTGCGGCGAGATCGCCGGCGATGCGCGCTTCACCCGCCTGCTGCTGGCGCTCGGCCTGACCGAGTTCTCGATGCATCCGTCGACCCTGCTCGAAGTGCGCCGCGCGATCCGCGGCGCCGACCGTTCCGCGCTGCTCGCCGAGAGCTGGCGGCTGATGCAATGCCGCGACCGCGCCGGCATCGAAAAGTGGCTCGATTCCGTCCCCTGAAATTTGTTTCGCAAAGCCGGCGCAGCGGCGATAATCACGCGATGAACGCATAGCCCGCCGCGCACCCGACGTCTGCGGCATGACTCCAGGAAGCCGCGCATGGCCGAAGCCACCCGCCACGAGAAGACCGCGCGCCAGTTGCGCCTGCTGTCCGACGCGATCGGCAGCGGCCGCCTCGGCCCGGTCAAGCGCCTGGTCAACACGCTTTCTCCGGCGGAAATCGGCACCTTGCTCGAATCGCTGCCGCCGGGCAAGCGCGAAATCGTCTGGGGCCTGGTCGACGCGGAAGACGATGGCGAAGTGCTGGTCCACGTAGGCGACGACGTGCGCGCCACGCTGCTGGCGGAAATGGACCCGGACGAAATCGTCGCCGCGGTCGAGGACCTCGACATCGACGACCTCGCCGATCTGGTCGAGGACCTGCCGGACACGGTGATCGACGAAGTGCTCAAGTCGATGGACCGCGAGAACCGCGAGCGCCTCGAACAGGTGCTGTCGTACCCGGAGGAAACCGCCGGGCGCCTGATGAACCCGGACGTGGTCACCGTGCGCAGCGACGTCAGCGTCGGCGTGGTGCTGCGCTTCCTGCGCCTGCGCGGCGAATTGCCCGACCACACCGACCACCTGTTCGTGGTCAGCAAGCGCCATCAATACCTCGGCCGCGTCGCGCTGGCTTCGCTGGTCACGCACGAGGAGGGCGTGCCGATCAACAAGCTGGTCGACGACCGGCAACCGGCGATCGACGTCGGCGAGAACGCCAACGAAGTGGCGCGCCAGTTCTCCGACCACGACTGGATTTCCGCGCCGGTGGTGGACGACAACAACATCCTGC
>JAATFG010000080.1 GCA_015655355.1 Lysobacterales bacterium | reverse complement strand
CGAGGCCGGCCTCGTGGCGTTCTTCGAGGTGGTATTCGTGGCGCGCGCGCTTGTTGAGCGCGATCGTGCCTTGCGCGTGTTTCGCCGTGTCCTTGTCGGATTTCTTTGCCATCCGCCTATTGTCTCACGAGAGTGGAGTTGCGCGTTTCATCGTAGAATTCGTCCCCATGCAAAGCATCCGCCGCAGCGCCCTGGTCGAACATTCGGTCGGCCGCATGTTCGACCTGGTCAACGACGTGGCCGCGTATCCACGCCGCTTCAATTGGTGCAAGGGTGCCGAGGTGATCGAGCAAAGCGATGCGCACATGGTCGCGCGGCTCGATCTCGGCCTCGGCCGGCTCAGCACCTGGTTCACCACGCGCAACACGCTGGAACGCCCGCACCGCATCGATCTGCAACTGGTCGACGGGCCGTTCAAGAAGCTGCACGGCCTGTGGGAATTCCATGCGCTCGACGAGGACGCCAGCAAGGTCACGCTGACCCTGGAATTCGAGCCGGCCAATCGGTTGCTGGGGCCGGCATTCGCGCTCGGTTTCCAGAGCCTGGCCGATCGCATGGTCGACGACTTCGTGCGCGTCGCGGATTCGGGCCAATGAAGGCGCGCGCATGAAGGTCGAAGTGATCCAAGCGTGGTCGCATCGCTTCGAACGGATCGCGCTCGAACTGGACGACGGCGCCAGTGTCGGCGATGCGCTGGCCGCCTCCGGCTTCGACACCGGCGAGGCCGCTGGCGTGGCCGTGTTCGGCGCCAACGTCGATGCCGGCGCGAAATTGCATGACGGCGACCGGGTCGAACTGCTGCGGCCGCTGCTGGCCGACCCGAAGGAGGCGCGGCGCAAGCGCGCCGAGGGCTTCGTGCGCCGCAAGCCGGCCTAGGCGAGACTCGGCCCGCCGCCGGCACAATGGTTATTCGCCGCCTTTCTTCTTCTTGTCCTTGGCCAGGTTGCGGCCCCAGAACCTGATCGTCTTGCCGGCCAGTTGCAGGTCCTGCTCGGGGAAGTAGTCGCCTTCCCAGCGCGCGACCGTGTCGTTGTCGAAGTAGACGGTGAGGTCCTTGACCTGGGTCTTGTGGTGGCCGATGCGTTCGCTGGCGATGTAGTCCCAGCGCTGTGCATGGAACGGATCTTCCACCGAAGGCGTGCCAAGCAAGGCCATCACCTGCTGCTTGCTCTGGCCGGCGGCGAGCTGGTCGACGTTGGTCTTTTCCAGCAGGTTGCCCTGATAGATCGGCTGACGGTACAGGCAGGCACTGGCGGACAGGGCGAGGGCGGAGATCAGCAGAAGATTGCGGAGCGTGCTGGGGAGATGGGCGTGCATTTGCTGGGAGCGTGGGAAAGATGCGGGAATCCGGAAGGGCGATGATACACTTTGTCGGGCCGGCCTCGGCCTGAAGCCGCGGGCGGAACCGGCCGAACTCCCGTCTGATCGACAGAACCCGGAAAAGTTCCAATGGAATCCCAAGATCTGCGCAAAGCCGGCCTGAAGGTGACGCATCCGCGCATGCGCATCCTAGAACTGCTGGAGCAGGGCGGCGCGCAACACCACTTCACCGCCGAAGACGTCTACCGCCAGTTGCTGGAGCACGGCGACGACATCGGCCTGGCCACGGTCTATCGCGTGCTGACCCAGTTCGAGGCCGCCGGCCTCGTGCTCAAGCACAACTTCGAGGGCGGCCAGGCGATGTATGAACTGGACCGCGGCGGCCACCACGACCACATGGTCGACATGGACACCGGCAAGATCATCGAGTTCGAGAGTACCGAAATCGAGAAGCTGCAGCACGAGATCGCCGAGAAGCACGGCTACCGGCTCGAAGAGCATTCGCTGGTGCTGTACGTGCGCAAGAAGAAGTGATTTCCCCTTCTCCCCACGCAGGGGAGAGGACAATCCTCATGCGGCGCTTTGCAGCATCTTCTTCGCCGCGGCCAGCACTTCCTTGCCGATCTCCACGCCGCCGAGCATGCGCGCGATCTCGTCGATGCGCTGCGTCGCCGACAGCGGCTCCACCGCGCTGCGGGTGATGCCTTCGACCGGCGCCTTGCTGACCCGATAGTGCGCATGGCCCTGCGCCGCGACCTGCGCCAGGTGGGTGACGCACAACACTTGCCGTTGCGCGCCGAGCGCGCGCAGCTTCTGCCCGACGATTTCGGCCACGGCGCCGCCGATCCCGGAATCGACTTCGTCGAACACCATCGTCTGCACCGCGTCCGCGCCGAGCGCGGCCACTTCGATCGCCAGCGAGATGCGCGACAGTTCGCCGCCTGACGCCACTTTGCGCAGCGGCCGCGGCGGTTGCCCGGCATTGGCGGCGATCAGGAATTCGATGCGCTCGGCGCCGGAAGCATCGGGCCTGTCGCTTTCGGTCGGCTCGAAGTCGACGGAGAAACCGCCGCCGCCCATGCCCAGCTCGGCGATGATCGCGCTGACGGTCTTCGCCAGCGTCGTTGCCGCCGCCTTGCGTTTCGCCGAGAGTCCGGCTGCCGCCGTGCGCCACGCTTCGCGGGCTTTCTCGATTTCGGCATCGAGTTTCAGCAGGCGCTCGCCGGCGCCTTGCAGCGCTTCCAGCTCGGAGGCGATCGCGGCATGGCGCTCGTGCAGCCGTTCCGGCAACACGCGATGCTTGCGCGCCAGGTCGTGCAGGCGCGACAGGCGCGCTTCCAGTTCCAGCATTTGCGCCGGGTCGGCGTCGAGGTCGTCGCGGATCCTGGCGACCAGCGACAGCGCTTCGTCGATCTGGATCGCCGCGCTGTCGAGCATCGCCTCGGCTTCGCGCAGGCGCGGTTCGTGTTCCGCGGCGCGGCCGAGTTCGCCGCGGGTGTGCTGCAAATCGTCGAGGACCGAGGCGCCGTCCTCGCCGCTCAGGCGCGCATACGCCGCATTGCAGGCATCGATCAGGCTCGCCGCATGCGCCTGGCGTTTGTGCGTGGCGTCCAGCGTTTCGATCGATGCGGGATCGAGGTCTTCGTTTTCCAGTTCGTTGAACTGGTGCTGCAGGTAATTGATGCGGTCGGAGACGTCGCCCTGCTGCGACAGTGCGTCGCGCTCGGCCAGCAGCGCGCTCCATTGCCTGGTCGCCGCGCGCACCTGCACCAGTTCGGCCTGCGCCTGCGCGCAGCCGTCGAGCAGGGCGAGCTGGCTGTGCCGCGACAGCAGCGACTGGTGTTCATGCTGGCCGTGGATTTCGACCAGCAGGCCGGCCAGCTCCGCCAGTTGCGCGGCGGTCGCGGCGCGGCCGTTGATGAAGGCGCGGCTGCCGCCGTCGGCGCGGATCACCCGGCGCAGCAGGCAGGTGTCGCCGTCGTCGAGTTCGTTCTCGCGCAGCCAGTGCGCCGCGGCCGGCGCGTCGCCCAGCGCGAATTCGGCGGACAATTCGGCGCGCTCGGCGCCGTGGCGGACCATGCCGCTGTCCGCGCGCAGGCCGGACAGCAGGCCCAGCGCATCGACCAGCAGCGATTTGCCGGCGCCGGTTTCGCCGGATATGACGGTCATGCCCGCGCCGAATTCGAGTTCGGCGGAACGGACGACGGCGAAGTCCTGCAAGCTCAATCGGGTCAGCATGGGGGCAGATTGTAGCGGCGGCCGTCTCATCCGTTGAGAGCGCCGCGACCGGACCGGAGGCCGGGACCGTGACGCCGAACGCGTCGCAACGTGTCCGCAGGACGGGCGACTGCTATAAATGGCGCATGCCCCATCGCTCCGCCCACCTCGATCCGCGTTCGCGCCAGCTGTTGCGCACGCTGATTTCGCGCTACATCCACGATGGCGAGCCGGTCGGGTCGCAAACGCTGGCCCGGTCCGCCGGCCTCGACGTCAGCCCGGCGACGATCCGCAACATCCTCGCCGAACTGGAGGAGGTCGGCCTGCTGGCCTCGCCGCACACCAGCGCCGGGCGCGTGCCGACCGCGCAGGGCTACCGCGTGTTCGTCGATTCGCTGTTGCAGGTGCAGCCGCTGGGCGAGCCGGAAGTGGCCCGGCTGCGCAACGAACTGCCGTCCGGCGGCAGCACCCAGTCCTTGCTCGGCAACGCGTCCGAGCTGCTGTCGGCGATGACCCATTTCGTCGGCGTGGTCAGCGCGCCCAAGCGCGGCGGCTTCGCCTTCCGCCACATCGACTTCGTGCCGCTTGACGCGCGCCGGGTGCTGGCGATCCTGGTGTTCGCCGACAACGACGTGCAGAACCGGGTGATCGAACCGCGCCGCGCCTTCGACCGCGCCGAACTGGAGCGCGCCGCGAATTACCTCAACCAGCATTTCGCCGGGCGCCCGCTGGCCGATATCCGCGCCTCGCTGCTGCGCGAGCTGCGCCATGCGCAGACCGAGATGGAAGGCCTGTTGCAGCACACGGTCGAACTGGCCGAACAGGTGTTGGTCCCGCCCGGCGAGGACATGGTGCTGGCCGGGCAGACGCGCCTGATGGGCGTGCAGGACTTGTCCGACCTCGATCGTTTGCGCGACTTGTTCGAGGCTTTCGCGCGCAAACGCGAAATCCTGCAACTGCTCGAACGCACCATCCATGCGCCGGGCGTGCGCATCTTCATCGGCGAGGAAACCGGGTTGGCGCCGCTGGACGGCGTGTCGCTGGTCACCGCCCCGTACACGGCGAAGGGGCAGGTGCTGGGCGTGCTCGGCGTGATCGGGCCGACGCGGATGGCCTACGAGCGGGTGATTCCGGTGGTGCAGGCGGCCGCGGATGCACTCGGCGCCGCCTTGGACGCGCCGGAAAACTGATCCGCCCACGGCGAGGGTTTGCGGCGAAAAGCCGAAGGTTCGCAATCTGGGCGCGTGGCGACGCGTTCATCATTGCGGCGACTTGAAACACTCTCTTGCGCCCCCCATAACCGGGGTCTGGGCGGGACGGTACCCGCCGGATGGAAGCCGAGCATGAGCGAAGAAACCCAAGATTCCACCCAGAACGCCGACGCGGCCGAGTTGTCGCCGGAAGAACGCCTGCAAGCGCAGGTCGAGCAATTGTCCGCCGACCTCGAACAACTCAAGGCCGCGGTGCTGCTGGAGCGCGCCGACCTCGAAAACCAGCGCAAGCGCGTGGCCCGCGACATCGACAACGCGCGCCGGTTCGCCAACGAGAAGCTGCTCGGCGCGCTGTTGCCGGTGTTCGACAGCCTCGACGCGGGATTGACCGCCGCCGGCAGCGAACCGTCGCCGCTGCGCGATGGCCTCGACCTGACCTGGAAGCAGTTGCTGAAGGTCGCCACCGACAACGGCCTGACCCTGGTCGATCCGGTCGGCCAGTCGTTCAACCCGGAACACCACCAGGCCATCAGCCAGGCGCCGGCGACCGATGCGATCGCGGCCGGCAACGTGCTGCAGGTGTTCCAGAAGGGCTACCTGTTGAACGAACGCCTGCTGCGCCCGGCGCTGGTCGTGGTCGCGGCCTGAGCCGCGCTTGACCGGGCTTGAATGCTTTCAAGTCAAGACTTGACCGAGCTTGAATGCTTTCAAGTCAAGACTTGAAAGCGCCAATCGCAGCCATAGATATCGAACATGCCGGCAGCGCCGGCCCCACATCGCATTGAATTCCACGGAGCAACGAACATGGGCAAGATCATCGGCATCGACCTCGGCACGACCAACTCGTGCGTGGCGATCATGGAAGGCGGCAAGGCCCGCGTCATCGAGAACAGCGAAGGCGACCGCACCACGCCGTCGATCATCGCGTACACCAAGGACGGCGAGGTGCTGGTCGGCGCCAGCGCCAAGCGCCAGGCCGTCACCAACCCGAAGAACACCTTCTACGCGGTGAAGCGCCTGATCGGCCGCAAGTTCACCGACGCCGAAGTGCAGAAGGACATCGGCCTGGTCCCGTATTCGATCAGCGCGCACGACAACGGCGACGCCTGGGTCGGCACCAGCGACGGCAAGAAGCTCTCGCCGCAGGAAATCAGCGCGCGCGTGCTGGAAAAGATGAAGAAGACCGCCGAAGACTTCCTCGGCGAGAAGGTCACCGAAGCGGTCATCACCGTGCCGGCGTACTTCAACGATTCGCAGCGCCAGGCGACCAAGGATGCTGGCCGCATCGCCGGTCTCGACGTCAAGCGCATCATCAACGAACCGACCGCCGCGGCGCTGGCCTACGGCCTCGACAAGAACGGCGGCGACCGCAAGATCGCGGTGTACGACCTTGGCGGCGGCACCTTCGACGTGTCGATCATCGAAATCGCGGAAATCGACGGCGAGAAGCAGTTCGAGGTGCTGGCCACCAACGGCGACACCTTCCTCGGCGGCGAAGACTTCGACATGCGCGTCATCGATTTCCTGGTCGACGAATTCAACAAGGAGCAGGGCATCGACCTGCGCAAGGACCCGTTGGCGCTGCAGCGCCTGAAGGACGCGGCCGAGCGCGCCAAGATCGAGTTGTCGTCCTCGCAGCAGACCGAAGTGAACCTGCCGTACATCACCGCCGACGCGAGCGGCCCGAAGCACCTCAACGTCAAGTTGACCCGCGCCAAGCTCGAGGCGCTGGTGGAAGACCTGATCAAGAAGTCGATCGAACCGTGCCGCATCGCGCTCAACGATGCCGGCCTGCGCGCCGGCGACATCGGCGAGGTCATCCTGGTCGGCGGGCAGACCCGCATGCCGAAGGTGCAGGCGGCGGTGGCCGAGTTCTTCGGCAAGGAGCCGCGCAAGGACGTCAACCCGGACGAAGCGGTCGCGCTCGGCGCGGCGGTGCAGGGCGGCGTGCTCGCCGGCGACGTCAAGGACGTGCTGCTGCTCGACGTGACCCCGCTGTCGCTCGGCATCGAGACGCT
>JAATFG010000118.1 GCA_015655355.1 Lysobacterales bacterium | reverse complement strand
GGCAAGACCACGCTGACCGAAAAGCTGCTGCTGTTCGGCGGCGCGATCCAGATGGCCGGCTCGGTGAAAGGCCGCAAGGCCGCACGCCATGCCACCTCCGACTGGATGGCGCTGGAAAAGGAACGCGGCATTTCGGTGACCTCGTCGGTGATGCAGTTCCCGTACGAAGGCAAGATCGTCAACCTGCTCGACACGCCCGGCCACGCCGACTTCGGCGAGGACACCTACCGCGTGCTCACCGCGGTGGACAGCGCGCTGATGGTGATCGACGTGGCAAAAGGCGTCGAAGAGCGCACGATCAAGCTGATGGAAGTGTGCCGCCTGCGCGACACGCCGATCATGACCTTCATCAACAAGCTCGACCGCGAAGGCCGCGAGCCGATCGAACTGCTCGACGAAGTCGAACGCGTGCTCGGCATCCAGTGCGCGCCGGTGACGTGGCCGATCGGCATGGGCTCGCGGCTGAAAGGCGTGGTACATCTGATTTCCGGCGAAGTGCATCTGTACGAAGCCGGCAAGAACTTCACCCGCCAGGATTCGACCATCTTCGCCAGCATCGACGACCCGGCGCTGGAAGCGGCGATCGGCGCGAACATGCTTGCCGATCTGCGCGGCGAACTGGAACTGGTGCAAGGCGCCTCGCATCCGTTCGACGCCGAAAAATACCTGCGCGGCGAACAGACGCCGGTGTTCTTCGGCTCGGCGGTCAACAACTTCGGCGTGCAGCCGCTGCTGGATTTCTTCGTCGAACATGCGCCGATGCCGCAGGCGCACGCGACCACGTCGCGCGAAGTCGCGGCGACCGAAGCAAAATTGAGTGGCTTCGTGTTCAAGATCCAGGCCAACATGGACCCGCAGCACCGCGATCGCGTGGCATTCATGCGCGTGTGCAGCGGCAAGTTCAGCGCCGGCATGAAGGCCTTCCACGTGCGCACGGCCAAGGAAATGAAGCTGGCGAACGCGCTGACCTTCATGGCCAGCGACCGCGAAATCGCCGAAAACGCGTTCCCCGGCGACGTGATCGGCATCCACAACCACGGCACCATTTCGATCGGCGACACCTTCACCGAAGGCGAAGCGGTTTCGTTCACCGGCATCCCGAACTTCGCGCCGGAACTGTTCCGCCGCGCGCGCCTGCGCGATCCGCTCAAGCTCAAGCAATTGCAGAAAGGCCTGGCGCAGTTGTCCGAGGAGGGCGCGACCCAGTTCTTCCGCCCGCTGCTGTCGAACGACCTGATCCTCGGCGCGGTCGGCATGCTGCAGTTCGACGTGGTCGCGTACCGGTTGAAGGACGAATACGGCGTGGATGCGATCTTCGAGCCGGTCAGCGTCGCCACCGCGCGTTGGGTGAGCTGCGACAACGCCAGGAAGCTGGAGGAGTTCCGCGAGAAGAACGCGAACAACCTTGCCATCGACGCGGCCGGCGAGCTGGTCTATCTCGCGCCGACGCGAGTGAATCTGTCGCTGGCCGAGGAACGCGCGCCGGACGTGAAGTTCCGCGCCACGCGCGAGCATGCGCACAGCGTCGCGGTGGATTGAGCAAGCCGTCGCATTCCGCGCCCGCCGCGTAACGGAAACCGAACTTGCCCGCGTGCCATAATCGGCGCATGAGCAAGCCCACGCACTTCCCCGATGCCGAAGCGCGCCTGCGCGCCGACCACCTCGCCGACATGCGCGACGAGATCGCCAGCGCGCTCACGCATGGCGTCGGCGCGGCGCTGGCCCTTGCCGGCAGCGCGGTGCTGATCACCCTCGCGGCGATCTACGGCGACGGCTGGCAGCTCGGCGCCAGCATCGTGTTCGGGGTGACCTTGCTGCTGCTGTACACCGCATCGACGCTGTACCACTCGATCCAGCATCCGGTGGCCAAGGGCCGGCTGAAGGTGTTCGATCATTGCGCGATTTATCTCTTGATCGCCGGCACCTACACGCCGTTCACCCTGATCGGCCTGCGCCACGAAAGCGCGTGGGGCTGGAGCCTGTTCGCGGCGATCTGGACGCTGGCAGTTGCCGGCGTGATCTTCAAGCTGTTCTTCACCGGCCGCTTCAAGGGGCTGTCGACCGCCATCTACATCGCGATGGGCTGGCTGGTGCTCGTCGCGGTCAAGCCGATGCTGCACAGCATCGACCTGCCGACCTTCGTCTGGCTGATCATCGGCGGCCTTTCCTACACCGCCGGCACGTACTTCTACATGCGCGAAAACATCCGTTATTCGCACGCGATCTGGCACCTGTTCGTGATCGGCGGCAGCGTCTGCCACTTCGTCGCGGTGACGATGCAGGTGTTGCCGGGCTGATTCGTTCGCCCGGCACGCGGCGCACCGCGCCTAGCCGGCGGTGATGTAGCGCTGCAACTGGTCCAGCTCGGCCTGCTGCCGCTCGATCACCGCCTTGACCAGGTCGCCGATCGAAACCACGCCGACGACGCGCTCGCCGTCCAGCACCGGCAAATGCCGGATGCGATGCTCGGTGACCAGTTGCATGCAGCGATCGACCGAGAAATCCGTCCCGACCACGATCAGCTCCGCGGTCATGATTTCGTGCACCGGCGTGGTTCGCGAAGCCTTGTCGTGCAGGATCACCTTGCGCGCGTAGTCGCGCTCGGAAACGATGCCCGCCAGCCGCGCGCCGTCCATCACCAATACCGCGCCGACGCCTTTCTCCGCCATCAGCCGGATCGCCTCGAACACCGAATCGTCCGGGCGTACCGCGAAGACCTCAGCGCGGGGCTTCGCTCCCAGCAATTGCCGTACCGTGTGCATGACTGCGCTCCTCCACGTGGGTCGACGGCGGCGAGCATACGCCTTCCGCCGCCGCTTGCCACACGTCCACGAGGTACAGCGGGCGCTGCTTCACTTCCTCGTACAGGCGGCCGAGGTATTCGCCGATCAGGCCAAGCGCGACCAGTTGCACGCCGCCGAGGAACAGGATCACCGCCATCATCGACGGATAGCCGGCGACGCGATCACCGAAGCACAGCGCCTTGATGATGATGAACACCGCATACAGGAACGCGATCGCGGCGGTGAACAGGCCAACGTAGGTCGCCAGCCGCAGCGGCGCGGTGGAGAAGCTGGTGATCCCTTCCAGGGCGAAATTCCACAGCTTCCACAGGTTGAACTTGCTGCGCCCGGCCATGCGCGCCTGGCGCTGGTAGGGAATGGCGACGGTGTTGAAACCGACCCAGCCGAACAGGCCCTTCATGAAGCGGCGGCGCTCGCGCAGCTGCTTCAGCGATGCCAGCGCGCGCGGCGAGAGCAGGCGGAAATCGCCGGTATCGGCCGGTATCGGCGTTTTCGACAAACGCCCGATCACGCGGTAGAACGCATGCGCGGTGGCGCGCTTGAGCCAGCCTTCGCCCTCGCGCTGCAGGCGCGTGCCGTGCACGTCGTCGTAGCCTTCGCGCCATTTGGCGACGAACTGCGGGATCAGCTCCGGCGGGTCCTGGCCGTCGGCGTCGAGGATGATCGCCGCACCATCCTCGATCCGGTCCAGCCCGGCGGTCATCGCCAGTTCCTTGCCGAAATTGCGCGAGAGCTTGAGCAGGGCGACGCGCGGATCGCGCGCGGTGATGTCCTGCATCACCTGCCAAGTGCCGTCACGGCTGCCATCGTCGACATAGACGATGCGCGCGTCGAGCCCGGGCAGTTCGCGCAGTGCCGCATCGATGCGCGGATGCAGGCGTGGCAGCGCGTCGGCCTCGTTGTAGGCAGCGACCAGCACGGTCAATCGTTCGGCGCTCACAGGTTCTCCAAATAGGTTCGGCCGCCGAGCTGCCCGACCTGGCGCTGGATCCAGTTCGCGCGGTTCTGCACGTAGCCGCTCGGCCGTACCGGATTGTAGAGGCGCGGCCCCGGCAAAACCGCGGCCAGACGCGCACTTTCGGCGGGGGAAAGCGCGCTGGCATCCTCGCCGAAGAAATGCCGTGCCGCCGCCTGCGCGCCGTAATAGCCGTCGCCGAGCTCGGCGACGTTGGCATAGACCTCGAGGATGCGCCGCTTCGGCCACAGCGTTTCCAGCAGCACGGTGTACCAGACTTCGCCGACCTTGCGCAGCGCGCGCGACGGCAAGCTACTGCCCTGCCACAGGAACAGGTTCTTCGCGGTCTGCTGGCTGATGGTGCTGGCGCCGCGCAGGCGCGTCACCGGCCGGTTGCGCTTTTCGGCGCGCGCGATCATGCGGTCGTTGTGTTTCTGCGCTGCTTCGATCGCGCCGAAATCGAAGCCGTGGTGCACGGCGAAGCGCTGGTCCTCGCCGGCGACCATCGACATCGGCAGCGTGTACGCAATTTCGTCCAGGTCGCGCCAGTCGTGGCGCATCAGACGCAAGTCACCGTGCAGCCACACCGACAACTGGCGTTCGAGCATGAACGCCGAAAACGGCGGATCGACGAAGCGCAGCACCACGACCTGGAAAATGCTGGCGATGGCGAACAGCAACGGGAACGCCAGCGCCCAGCACCACCATTGCCGGTATTTGGCCGGGGTGACGCGGCGTGGCACGGGCGGTTCGGGCAAGGCCCGTGGCGCGGGCTTGAGACCGCTCGCATCCATCCCCATTTGTGCTGCTTCCTCATCCATTGCGGCCTCGCTTCTGTCAGGCATTATCCATTGCCGCACGCATTCCAAGGAATCCCGATGTCTTCCCATGACGCGCAATTGCCTGATTCCCAGTTGAGATTCCTGTTGCCGCGCGCCGGCGTGCGCGGCGTCCACGTGCGGCTGAACGACAGTTGGCGCGAAATCCTCGCGCACGGCCACTATCCGCCAGCCGCGCAGGAACTGCTCGGCGAAGCGGTGGTCGCCGCGACGCTGTTCACCGGCCATGTCAAGGTCGGCGGACGGCTGTCGGTGCAGTTGCGCGGCAGTGGCGCACTGCGCACCCTGTTCGCCGAATGCACGGCGCAGCACACCCTGCGCGGCATCGTTCGGCTTGAGGAAGGCGCAACCGACGTCCCCCGCGACCTGCGCGAACTCGGCACCGATGCGATGCTGGCGATCACGATCGAAAACCCGGGCCTCGACCCGCGCCAGCCGCAGCGTTACCAGAGCCTGGTCGAGCTGGGCGCGGCGACGTTGGCCGAGGCGTTCGAGACCTATTTCCGCCAGTCCGAGCAGTTGCCGACCCGCCTGCTGCTGGCCGCCGACAGCGATTCGGCGGTCGGCCTGATGCTGCAGAAGCTGCCGGGCAACGAAGGCGACGAGGATGGCTGGAATCGGGTCGGCGCGCTGTTCGACACCCTCGGCGAGGCCGAATTGCAGGCGACCGATGCGGCCTCCCTGCTGCATCGCCTGTTTCACGAGGAAAGCCCGCAAGTGCTGGCCGAAACCGGGCTGCGCTTCGCCTGCTCCTGTTCGCGCGAGCGGGTCGCGGCGATGCTGGAATCGCTCGGCCCGGACGAGGCCGCCGCTGCGGTGCAAGCCGATGGCCAGGCCGAGGTGCGCTGCGAGTTCTGCGGCCAGTGCTACCTGTTCAGCTCGGACCAGATCACCGCCCTGTTCACCCCGCATGCGCCCGCGGCCGAGGCACCGGCCCGGCTTCAATAAGGCGCGACGGCAGATGCCTGGCCATTTTTTTGTGAAATAAGTCACAATAAACTGCGCATGAAGTCGCCCGGCTCCGGTTGCACCGCGTCTTGTTAAAGAAACATAAATCGATTAGCGTGACCTTCCATTAACTCAGGGAACTTCGTTCGACACCCGGAAGTCGAATCCCCCGCCATGAAACCGCGTCCCCTCACCCTGCCCGCCACCCTGCTGCTGTCCCTTGGACTGGCCACGGCGGCGCATGCGCAGAGCAAGCCGGACGCGGCCTACCTGCCGGTGCTGGACAACAGTGGCCAGGTCGAAGGCATGCTGATGCTGGAACCGACCGGCCAGGCCAGCGGCAACGCGCGCTGGCGCCTCGGCGGCCAGGACAACCTCAACGCCGCCTTCTGCCTCGACCCGGGCGATTCGCTCGGTCTGGTCTGCAACGGCAGCGCTGCCAACATCGGCAGCCTGATCAGCCGCTGCAACGTCGCCAGCCTCGACGGGGACCATGACGGCTCGCGCGGCAACGGCCTGCATGGTGGCTGGAGCGTGGGCAACAACCGCGGCACCCTGCCAAGCTGGCTGACCCCGCGCTCGGATGCGCCGATCGAACAGAACAATCTGGCCGTGTTCGGCGAAAAGAACATCGGCCGCGAAGGCTTCGTCCGCATCGGCGGCGCGGTCGCGCACGCGCAGCTGATTCCGGTCGCCGACCTGCCGCCGGCCTTCAGCGACCACTGGAGCAGCAAGAGCCTGTCCGTCGGCGGCGGCTACGGCAACGTCAGCGCCAACATCATCGGCCGCGTGGTCGACGCACCCGGCCAGCCGGGCTGGTCCGGGGTCGGCCTCGGCGTGACCTGGCGCACGCCGTGGAGCGGCCAGCTCACCGTCGGTGCCGAGAACGTCATCACCAGCGGCAAGAACCCGTTCGCGCCGCAAAACATCAACAACGACCAGGGCGCCGTGCCTTACGTGCGCTACGAACAGGATTTGTAAGCGCAGCGTTCGCCCGCTTCGCCGAAAAGCCGCCGCAAGGCGGCTTTTGCATTTCCGGCACGGGTTATTTGCCGTCGAGGATCAGGTATTTGCTCTGGCTGTCGAAGGCATCGGTCAGCGCCTGCATCACCGCTTTCAGGCGCGCGGCCCGGGCCAGCGCCGTGTCCAGGGCCAGTTGCCCGTCCTGGCCGGGCGCGTCAACCAGCAATCCGTCGCCGCCGACGCCGGTGGAATCGCCGGCGGCATGCGTTTGCGTGGCGGCAGGCGCGGACGGCGCGACACCGGCCGGTGCCTGTTTCGTCTCGTCCCACCACTGGCTGTGCGCCTGCGGCGTCAGGTGCTGCGGCGACTGCTGCAGTTCGCGCGCCTGCAGCTTGGCCTCGATGCGCCCGCGTGCCGCATGGGTGGCGTCCATCTGCCGCATCACCTGCACGCGCTGCATGGCGGTGAGCGTGCCGCTGCGGTCCATCGCTTGCATCTGCGCGCGCAAGTCGTCCTCGGCATCGCGGCTGGCCTGCACCAGCAGGCGCATCATCGCCTCGTCCAGCGGCATGTCGCCCACGTGCAATTGCCCGCTGGCCTGCGCCTGCTGGATCGCGCCGGCGACGCCACCGGTACTGATCCGGTCGGTCGGCAGCGAAAAACCGACCACGCGCAGTTGCTGGTCGGCATCGGCCTGCTGCGCGACTGCCGGCGCGGCCAGCGCGCAGAACGCAAGAAACAGCGGAATCCGGAGCCTGTGGAAGTTCATGGCAAGCACATCGATCTGCAATCCATCCCCATCCTAACCGCATGCGGTGGCGCGCATCCCGCCGCAGCCCGCATTTTGCACGTCCATTACACTGTCGGCCATGCGCATCGGTCCCCACTCCATCGGCAATCCCGGCGAAACGCCGCTGCTGCTCGCGCCGATGGCCGGCGTGACCGACAAACCCTTTCGCCTGCTGTGCAAACGCCTCGGCGCCAGCCTGGCAGTCTCGGAGATGACGATTTCCGACCCGCGCTTCTGGAACACCAGCAAGTCGCGCACGCGCATGGACCACGCCGGCGAACCGGCGCCGATCGACGTGCAGATCGCCGGCACCGACCCGCAGTTGCTCGCCGAAGCCGCGCTCTACAACGTCGAGCATGGCGCGCAGATCATCGACATCAACATGGGCTGCCCGGCGAAGAAGGTCTGCAACGCCTGGGCCGGTTCGGCGCTGATGCGCGACGAGAAACTGGTCGCGCAAATCCTGAGCGCCGTGGTGGACGCCGTCGAAGTCCCGGTGACGCTGAAAATCCGCACCGGCTGGAATGCCGAAAACCGCAACGCGCCGGCGATCGCGCGCATCGCCGAGGATTGCGGCATCGCCGCGCTCGCCGTGCACGGCCGCACCCGCGACCAGCATTACACCGGCATCGCCGAATACGACACGATCGCCGAGATCAAGTCGCGCTTGCGGATTCCGGTCAGCGCCAACGGCGACATCGATTCGCCGCGCAAGGCGAAGTTCGTGCTCGATTACACGAAGTGCGATGCGGTGATGATCGGCCGCGCCGCGCAAGGCCGGCCGTGGATTTTCCGCGAAATCGCCCACTACCTCGCAACCGGCGAAGAATTGCCGCCGCCGTCGCTGCAGGAAGTGCGCGACATCCTGCTCGGCCACCTGCATGCGTTGCACGCGCACTACGGCGAACAGGCCGGCGTGCGCATCGCACGCAAGCATCTCGGTTGGTACGCGAAGGACAAACCGGAGAACGAAAGTTTCCGCGCCGTGGTCAACCGCGCCGAGACCGCGGAAGCGCAGATCGCGCTGACCCGGGATTATTTCGATGCGCTGATCGCCGGGATCGCGCCCGGGTTGCCGGCAGCGGCCTGAGCGTCGAGCGGCGCCCCCAGGTCGAGCCGCATCGTCGCAAAATCCAGCGACACTGATCTCATCCGCCACAGCAAGTCGATGCCCAATGCGCCGTCGCGCACTGCGCTTTCGTCCTTGGTGACTTCCAGCGCCACGCGCGCCGGACGCAAGCTCAGCGTCGAACCGCCAATGGCGAAGCCCGCCGAGTCCAGTTGGGCGAAGCGCAGCGTGGTACTGCCGTTGAGTCCGTTTTCCTGCTTGCTGCCATGCGCGGGCGCGGCATCCACCAGCGCCGCAAACCGTTTGGCGAACGGCGGCCACAGTTCCGAATCGTTCGAGCCGGTATCCAACTCGAAATCCACCGCCTGCCCCTGGAATTCGCCGCTGGCCAGCAGGTGCATCTGCGGCGGATCGAAGCTCAGGTTGGAAGGTCTGCCGGCGGCGCGAGGCAACGCCGGCCGATCGAACTCGAAACGCCCGCTGTCGTCCCAGGCGAGATTGCGCATGGCCAGAATCACCGGCAGGCCGAGCAGGCCGCGTTCGCCGCCTTTCAATTTGGCGTAGGGCAGCTGGTCGTCGCGGAACACGAGAAATGCCACGTGCGACAGCTCCAGCTTGCCGATGCGCACGTGCTCCGCCTGTGCCACGCGCACGCCGCCACTCACTCCGGCCGCGTCGCCCAACGTGCCTTGGCTGTCGACGATGCGCATGCCCAAGGCACGCGCCTGCGACTCGCTGATGCCCGACCACGGCATGCCGGTGTCGAGGATGAAACGCACCGGATGGCCGTTCACTTGCAGCGGAACCTGCAGGCCGGTGGAAGCGCGCGCGTAGCCCAGCACGGAATGGCCGCGGCGTTCGACGGCTTGGTCGGGAAACTGGCCGAACGGCTCGACCAAGGGCAGGAACGCCTTTACGTCCTCCGCATCCGGCTGCATCGCCTGCGCCGCATGCAAGTGATCGAGCGCCTCGCACGTCTGCCCCTGGCGGATCAATTGCAACGCGATGAACAGATGCGCGGCATAGGCATCGTCGCCGGCCGGCTGTTGCCGGGTCGCTTGCGCCAGCAGATCGAGCGCATCGGCGTCGTTGAACGCGGACGCCACGCCACCGCGGACGAGCAACGCATCCGCGGGCGACACTCGCGTGCGCAACGCGAACCAGTCGGATCGGTCGAACAGGTCGCGCACGTCCGCTTCTTGCGCGAACGCCGACATGGCCGGCACCAGCAATGCGGCGGAAAGGAACAGCGACGGTTTCATGGCTGCGTACTCCATTCGGGCGTATCCCCAGCGAGTATAGGTGCCCCTTCGCAGCGAACAAAAAAGCCCGGATTTCTCCGGGCTTTTCCGCATCATTCGGATCGACGCGATTACGCGAAGACCTTGAAACGCTTTTCGTCTTCGATCGTGGCCTTGTCGCCGATCGGCGCGCCATTGCCGCCGAACACCAGTTGCGCGCGCAGCTTCCACGAAGCCGGCACGCCCCACGCCGCTTGCACGTCGCCATCGACCAGCGGGTTGTAGTGCTGCAGGCTCGCGCCGATGCCGGCGTTGGCCAGCACGGTCCACACCGCGAACTGGGCGATGCCGGTGCTGTGCTCGGACCAGACCGGGAAGTTGTCGGCGTACAGCGCGAACTGTTCCTGCAGGCCGGTGATCACGTCCTGGTCCTCGAAAAACAGCACGCTGCCGGCGCCGGCGACGAAGCCGTTGATGCGCTGCTCGCTGGCCGGGAACGCGTCCGCCGGGACGATCTTGCGTAGCGCCTCCTTTACGAAGTTCCAGAACCTCTCGTGCTGCGCGCCGAACAGGATCACCGCGCGCGAGGACTGCGAGTTGAACGCCGACGGCGCCTGGCGGATCGCCTCCTTGATCAGGTGCTCCACTTCGCCTTGCGCGAGCGGCAGGTCCTTGGTCAGGGCGTACTGGGTGCGGCGCTTGGTGATGGCATCGAGGGCGGCGTTGCTCATGATTCGGTTCCTTTGCGGATTTGGTTGGACGAGGGACGCGCGGGGCGCGATGTGACGAGGCGCATGGTAGCCGTTCCCCCACAGCCCACAAAAGACACTGCGGAAATGGATTGTTCCAATCCGCGCGACGAATATCGTGATGAACGAATGCCATGAACACGGCGCGTGGCGCGTGTCCGGAACGGACGCCTGCTTCAGGCGACCAGGCGCAGATGCGGCGACTGCACCGCGGCGCGCGGCGCGATTTCGGCGAGCACTTCGTCGTGGTGCGCGAGCAGGCGCAAGGTGCCGTCGTGCTCTTCGCACAGGGCGGTGAGGCTTTCGACCCAGTCGCCGTCGTTGGCGTAGATCAGGCCGTCGCGCTGGAGCAGCGCGGCGCGATGGATGTGGCCGCAGATGATGCCGTCGAGGCCGCGCGCCTTCGCGTCGTCGAGGCCCGCTTGCACGAAGCGGGCGATGTAGCGCTCGGCGGCGACGCTCTGGCGCTTGATGTATTCGGCCAGCGACCAGTAGCGCAGGCCGAGCTTGCGGCGTATGCCGTTGACCACGCCGTTGGCGTAGAGGATGCGGTAGTACAGCCAGTCGCCGAATTTTTCCTGCAGCGTGCCGAAGTGGGTGATGTTGTCGTAGTCGTCGCCGTGCAGCACCAGCAGGCGGCGGCCATCTGCGGTGACGTGGATCAGGCGGCGGCGGATCTGCATCATGCCTTCCAGCATCAGCCCGCAGAAACGACGCACGCTGCGGTCGTGGTTGCCCGGCACGTAGATGATTTCGGTGCCCTTGCTCGCCATCTGGTGCAGCGCTTCGACCACGCGGTTTTCCGCCATGCCCCACTTGGCGCGGTTCATCGACATCCACCACAAGTCGACCATGTCGCCGACGAGGTAGAGCGTGTCGCAATCGAGGTGGTCGAGGAAATCGGCGAACTGCGCCGCATGGCTGTGGTTGGAGCCGAGGTGCACGTCGGAAACGAACACCGCGCGCTTGCGCATCCCTTTTGCCAGCGGGCTCATGCCGAGGCCTCCTGCTGCTGGCGGGCGGTGGTGCGCGCCATGTAGCGTTCGATGTAGCGCGCGCGCTTCTTCGGCAGCAGCCGTTGCATGTCCACTTCGATCAGGCCGTCGACCGAATCGCTGAAGCTCGGATCGATGCCGAAGGCGAGGAAGCGCGCGCCGCCCGGCTCGCACAGCTCGGTGTATTGCTTGTACAGCATCGGCAGGTTCGCGCCGATCGCGTCGAGGTTGCCCTTGAGCAGCTTGAACGCCGCATCCGCATCCATGTCGCCGAAATCCGGCGGCGTCTGCATGTATTCGAACGGCCGCTTCGACGCCGCGCCGCCGTCCCGCACGCCGTAGAAGCGCTGGTAGTAGGCGACGATCTGCTCGCGCGCCGACAGCGGCAGCGCCGCGCTCATCGACACCAATCCGAACAGGTAGCGCACCTTGTCGTGCTTGCACAGATATGCGCCGATGCCCTGCCACAGGTAATCGATGCTGCGGCTGCCCCAGTACTCCGGCACGACGAAGCTGCGGCCCAGTTCCATGCCCTGTGCGAGGCGCGGCATCGCGTCTTCGTCGTAATCGACCAACGCCGCCGTGTACAGGCCCTTCAGGCCGTTTTCGGCCAATGCCTGCGCACCGCGCTTGACCCGGTAGGCCCCGGCGATCTGCTGCGCCGGCGCGTCCCAGACCACGATGTGCTCGTAGCTCAGGTCCCACGCATCGACGTCGAGGCTCCTGCCGGTGCCTTCGCCGACCTGGCGGAAGGTGTACTCGCGCAGGCGGCCGATCTCGCGCAGCAGCGGCGAATCCGCGTCCACCCTGCCGACGCAGATCTTCTTGCCGTCGCCGGTTTCGCCGAGCACGTCGAGTTGCGCGACCGCCCCGATCAGCGCAGCGCGCTCGACCGGCGCGATCAGCGGCTCCAACACCTGCGGCGCGCTTTCCGCCGGCGCTTGCTTGCGCTTGCCGATCGAATACAGCGCGGCGCGCACCTTTTTCAGCACCGCGCGCGAATCTTCCTTCGGGTCGACGTGCATGACATCGCCGACGCGCAGGCCGATGCGGCGGCCGCTGCGCTTGAACATCTCGCGCGCCAGCAAGGCCGTGCCGGCCGGCTTGAACAGGGCCGAGGCGCCGTAGAAAAACAGCGAATTGCGCGCCTCGATGCGCACCGGCAGCACCGGCGCGCCGCTGTGGCGGGCAAAGCGCAGGAAGCCGCGGCGCCAGCGCGTGTCGGTGATGCCATGCGTGGAGAGGCGGGAAACCTCGCCGGCCGGGAACACGATCACGCACTGCTCGTCGGCCAGCGCCCGGTCGATCGCGGCGACGTTGTCCGCGCTCGGCACGCCGCCGAGGATCTTCACCGGCAGCAGCAGCTCCTGCAATTGTTCGATCGCCATCAGGAAATCGTTGGCGACGATCTTCACGTCGCGGCGCACGCTGCCGACCAGATCCAGCAGGGCCAGCGCGTCGATCGCGCCGGAGGGATGGTTGGCGACGACGATCAGGCGGCCCGTGGCCGGAATGCGGCGGCGTTCGACCTGATCGACGCTGTAGCGCGCGTCGAGGAACTCCAGCCCGGCGGAAACGAAATCGAAGCCACGCAGGTGCGAACTCTCCTGCAGGAACTGGTAGGCGTCCTCCAGCTTCGACCAGCGGCCCAGGGTTTGCAGCAAGGGTTGGGTCAACGCGCGGCGACGGCCGCGAAACCAGTGCGGCCAGCGTTCGACAACCTGTTGTTCGAGACTTTGCATGATCGTGGCTCCACTCACTCGCGCGCCGTCTTGCGCAGGGTCGCTATCCCGAACGGCTCCGTGCTGATCCAGTTTGGTGGCCTGGCGCGACAGGCCGGTTGCGATTTTGCGACAAGCCGGTGACATGCGCACGTGATCGCGCCTGCCCGCGGCAAATGACGATCGGGCATGAAGCGCTGGCAAATCGTGCGCAACGGGGCACAATGCACGCGCTGCACGTAGCGTGTATCATGCGCGCCCATCTTTTCATCCCGATAAAAGGATACAAGCCCGATGTCCAGCTATCTGTTCACTTCCGAATCGGTTTCGGAAGGCCACCCGGACAAGATCGCCGACCAGATTTCCGACGCCGTCCTCGACGCCATCCTGACCCAGGACAAGCGCGCGCGGGTGGCCTGCGAAACGCTGGTCAAGACCGGCGCGGCGATCGTCGCCGGCGAAGTCACCACGTCCGCGTGGGTGGACATCGAAGCGCTGGCGCGCAAGGTCATCAACGACATCGGCTACGACAATTCGGACGTCGGCTTCGACGGCCACACCTGCGCGATCATCAACATGCTCGGCAAGCAGTCGCCGGACATCAACCAGGGCGTCGACCGCAAGAAGCCGGAAGAACAAGGCGCCGGCGACCAGGGCCTGATGTTCGGCTTCGCCTGCAACGAAGCGCCGGAACACATGCCCGCGCCGCTGTACTACTCGCATCGCCTGGTCGAACAGCAGGCGAAAGTGCGCAAGAACGGCAAGCTGGCGTGGCTGCGCCCGGATGCGAAGTCGCAGGTCACGCTGCGCTATGAAGGCAACAAGATTCTCGGCCTCGACGCGGTCGTGCTTTCGACGCAACACGATGCGGACGTGAAGCAAAAAGACCTGGTCGAAGGCGTGCGCGAGTTGATCCTCAAGCCGGTGCTGCCGAAGAAGTGGCTGGAAACGCTGCCGAAGAACAAGGTGCACCTCAACCCGACCGGCAAGTTCGTGATCGGCGGCCCGGTCGGCGACTGCGGCCTGACCGGGCGCAAGATCATCGTCGACAGCTACGGCGGCATGGCCCGCCACGGCGGCGGTGCATTCTCGGGCAAGGACCCGTCGAAGGTGGATCGCTCGGCCGCGTACGCCGCGCGCTACGTGGCGAAGAACATCGTCGCCGCCGGCCTCGCCGACAAGTGCGAAGTGCAGGTGTCCTACGCCATCGGCGTGGCCGAACCGACTTCGATTTCGGTCACCACCTTCGGCACCGGCAAGATCGCCGACGAGCAGATCGAAAAGCTGATCCGCAAGCATTTCGACCTGCGTCCGTACGGCATCACCAAGATGCTCGACCTCGAACACCCGATCTACCAGCCGACCGCCAGCTATGGCCACTTCGGCCGCAAGCCGCGCGAAATCAGCTACGTCGACGGCGCCGGCAAGAAGCACGTCGCCACCGCGTTCTCGTGGGAAAAGACCGACAAGGCCGAAGCCCTGCGCGCCGCGGCGAAGTTGAAGTAAGCAGCGCTCGCGACAATGCGACACGCGAACGGGCCGCCATGCGGCCCGTTCTTTTTGCACGCCATTGCCAGTCATCGTCTCGCGCGGCGACGCGCCAATCCTTCCAACTGCGCCAGATGATGCGGGGCACGGCCGCGCAAGCGGCCTGTTTTCGTTGCGGCGTACAATTCGCGCATCTTCTTGCGGAACCACGAAATGAAAATCGCAGTGATGGGCGCCGGCGCGGTCGGCTGTTTCTTCGGCGCACTGTTGCAGCAAGCCGGGCACGACGTGGTGCTGATCGGCCGCCAGGCCTTGGCCGATGCCGTCAACCAACGCGGCCTGCACCTGGAAATGAAAGGCTTCGACGGCTTGGTGCCGATGCGCGCGGATGCGTCGCCATCCGCCGTCGCCGGCGCGGAACTGGTGCTGTTCTGCGTCAAGTCCTACGACACCGAAAGCGCCGGTGCACAGATCAAGCCGCATCTTGCCGCGAACGCGGCCGTCATCAGTTTGCAGAACGGCATCGACAACGCGCCGCGCCTGTCGCAAGTGCTCGGCCGCGACGCGATCGCCGGGGTAGTCTACGTCGCGGCGGAAATGGCCGGCGCCGGCCACGTGCGCCACCACGGCCGCGGCGAACTGGTCATCGGCGAAGGCGCGCGCAGCGCCGAAATGGCCGCGCTGCTCGGGGCCGCGAAGATTCCGACCGAAGTGTCACCGCGCGTGATCGACGCGCTGTGGGCCAAGCTTTTCACCAACTGCGTGTACAACCCGCTGTCGGCGGTGACGCAGTTGCGCTACGGCACGATCGCCAACGGCGTCGGCATGCAGCCGGTGATGCGCGACATCTACGACGAAGCGCATGCGGTCGCGCTCGCCTCGGGCATCAACGTCGCGCCGGCGCAATGGGACGATCTGCTGTCGCTGTCGGTCAGCATGGCCGGGCAGCGCTCCTCGACCGCGCAGGACGTGGCGCGCGGCAAGCACAGCGAGATCGACTACATCAACGGCCACGTGGTGCGCGAAGGCGAACGCCTCGGCATCGCCACGCCGGCCAACCGCATGCTGCTCGGGCTGGTCAAGCTGCTCGACGGCTCGGGCCGGCGCGATGGGTGAACCGCGATTCGGGATCGCGCATGGGCACGATCCCGTAAACTAGGCGCATGTCCCTACTCCAACTCCAGCGCGTCGATTACAGCATCGGCGGTCCGCTCCTGCTCGACCACGTCGACCTCTCCATCGAAGCCAACGAACGCGTGTGCATCGTCGGCCGCAACGGCGCCGGCAAGTCCACCCTGATGAAACTGATCGCCGGCGAACTGTCGCCGGACGATGGCGAAATCCGCTTCCAGTCCGGCGTCGTGGCCGCACGCATGCCGCAGGAAGTGCCGCAGGACACGCACGGCAACGTGTTCGACGTGGTCGCGCAGGGCCTGGGCGACTTGGGGGAAATCCTCGCCAATTACCACCACGCGCTCGATGCCGGCGACATGGACAAACTCGGCGCGCTGCAGACCCAGATCGAAGCGCGCGGCGGATGGGATCTCGACCGGCGCGTCAACCAGATCGTCGAACAACTGGAATTGCCCGGGAATTCCGACTTTTCCGCGTTGTCAGGCGGCATGAAGCGGCGCGTCTTGCTTGGCCAGGCGCTCGCGCGCAAACCCGACATCCTGCTGCTCGACGAACCGACCAACCACCTCGACATCGACGCGATCGCGTGGCTGGAAGGCTTCCTCAAAGCATTCGCCGGCAGCCTGATCTTCATCACCCACGACCGCAGCTTCCTGCGCTCGCTGGCCACCCGCATCGTCGAAATCGACCGCGGCCAGGTCACCTCGTGGCCCGGCGATTACGACAATTACCTGCGCCGCCGCGAGGAACGCCTGCACGCCGAAGCGATGGAGAACGCGCGCTTCGACAAGCTGCTGGCGCAGGAAGAAGTGTGGATCCGGCAAGGCATCAAGGCGCGCCGCACCCGCAACGAAGGCCGCGTGCGCGCGTTGAAGGCGATGCGCAACGAGCGCAGCCAGCGCCGCGAACTCGGCGGCAACGTGAGGATGGACGTGGCACAGGCGCAGGCCGGCGGACGCAAGGTGATCGAGGCCACGCACGTCTCGCAAGGCTACGCCGGACGCATCCTGCTCGACGACGTCTCGACCACGATCATGCGCGGCGACCGCGTCGGCATCATCGGCCCGAACGGCGCGGGCAAGTCCACGCTGCTGAAAATCCTGCTCGGTGAACTGAAGCCGCAGCACGGCGAGGTGAACCTCGGCACCAACCTGCAAATCGCCTATTTCGACCAGCACCGCAGCCAGCTCGACGAGTCGATGACGGTGGCCGAAAACGTCGGCATGGGCACCGATTTCGTCGAGATCAACGGCGCGCGCAAGCACATCATCGGCTACCTGCAGGATTTCCTGTTCACGCCCGAACGCGCCCGCGCGCCGATCACGCGCCTGTCCGGCGGCGAGCGCAATCGCCTGCTGCTGGCGAAATTGTTCGCGCAGCCGTCGAACCTGCTGGTGATGGACGAACCGACCAACGACCTCGATGTCGAGACGCTGGAACTGCTCGAAGAATTGCTCGGCGATTACACCGGCACCCTGCTGCTGGTCAGCCACGACCGCGATTTCCTCGACAACGCGGTCACTTCGACGCTCGTCCTCGAAGGCAACGGCAAGCTCGGCGAATACGTTGGCGGTTACAGCGATTGGCTGCGGCAACGACGCACGGCGACGGCGCAGGCACAGCAGGATTCCGCAGCGGGCAAGCCGGCGACGAACGCGGCCGCACCCGCCAGCGCGGCAGTCGCGCCGAAGAAGAGGCTCAGCTTCAAGGATCAGCGCGAACTGGAACAGTTGCCGGCAAGGATCGAGCAACTCGAAAGCGAAATCGCGCAACGCGGCGAAGCGATGAACGACCCATCGTTCTTCCAGCAACCGGCGGCTAAGATCACCGAGGCCAACGCGAAGCTCGCCGAATTGCAGCGGCAACTCGACGCCGCCTACGCGCGCTGGAGCGAACTGGACGCCTGACCGCGTTGCACGATGACTTGCCGCATGCGATCGGTTAGCGTGCGCGCATGGACGACTTCATCCTGCAAGACGGCACCCGACTTCATCCGCACGACTGGCCGGTGGCGCAGGCGAAAGCGCGCCTGCTGGCCGTGCACGGCCTCGGCGAACACGGCGCGCGCTATGCGCAACTCGCGCGCGAACTCAATGCGCTCGGCATTTCGGTGCGTGCTTACGACCATCGCGGACACGGGCTTTCCGATGGCCCGCGCGGCGCGGTGCCCGACCGGGATGCACTCGCGCAGGATTTGCGGCAGGTGTTCGACGCCTATGCGCGCGAAGCGGACGACACGCCGTTCCTGCTCGGCCACAGCATGGGCGGGCTGGTCGTGTTGCATGCTGTCGTCGTGCTCGGGCTGAAACCGCGCGGATTGATCGCTTCGTCGCCCGCGCTGGCGACCTGGGCCAAGCCCTTCGACCGCTGGCTGGCCGGCGCCTTGCAGAACATCCTGCCGAACCTGCCGGTCGGCAACGGCCTGAAACTCGACAAGCTCTCCCACGATGCGAACGTCATCGACGCCTATCGCCATGATCCGTTGGTGCACGGCAAGATCACGCCGCGGCTCGGCCAGTATTTCTTCACTGCCGGCCCGCAGGTTGTCGCCCACGCCGGCGCGCTCGCAGTGCCGGCGTTGTTGCAGATCGCCGGCGGCGACGCATTGGTCAATCCAGTCGGCGCGCGCGAATTCTCGCGACTGGCGCCGCCGCAACGGCTGGAAACGCACGACTATCCAGGCGCCTACCACGAGATCTACAACGAAGCCGAACCATTGCGCACGCAGGTCGTGAACGATCTGACAAACTGGTTGCAGGCACAGTTGCATTGATGGATTGCTGTGACGCGCCGGCAGGCGCTGCGCATCGCGGCCCGCTTGCGGATAATTGGCTCTTGCGGTCGCGCGCCCTGTCGGCGCGCGGCCATGCATCGTGTCCACTATTCAAGGATAGCTTCATGAGCCAGGTCCCCACCCTCAAATTCCGCGACGGCAAGTCCATTCCGCAATTCGGCCTCGGCGTGTGGCAGACGCCGGCGGACCAAACCGCGCAGGTCGTTGCCACCGCGTTCAAGGCCGGTTATCGCCACATCGACGGCGCGGCGATCTACCGCAACGAGGAGGGCGTCGGCGCGGCGATCGCCGCATCGGGCCTGAAGCGCGACGAGCTGTTCATCACCACGAAATTGTGGAATTCCGACCAGGGCCACGACAGTGCATTGCGCGCGCTCGATACGAGCCTTGCCAAGCTCGGGCTCGACCACGTCGATCTGTACCTGATCCACTGGCCGACGCCGGCCAACGACCGCCAGGTCGACACGTGGAAGGCGCTGATCGACGCGCAGAAGGCCGGCAAGGCGACCAGCATCGGCGTGTCGAACTATCGCATCGAAGACCTCGAACGCATCATCGACGCGACCGGCGTGGTGCCGGTGGCCAACCAGATCGAACTGCATCCATGGCTGCAGCAGAAAGAATTGCGCGACTTCCACGCGCAGCACGGCATCGTCACCGAAGCATGGTCGCCGCTGGCGCAGGGCGGCGAGCTGCTCGGCGACGCAGCGCTGCAAGCCATCGCCAAGAAGCACGGCAAGAGCGCCGCGCAGGTCGTGCTGCGCTGGCACGTCGAAATCGGCAACGTGGTGTTCCCGAAATCGGTGCATGCCGCGCGCCTCGCCGAGAACATCGACATCTTCGATTTCGCCCTCGATGGCGACGACCTCGCCGCCATCGCCAGGCTCGACCGCAACAAGCGCGTCGGCCCCGATCCGGCGACGGCGAACTTCTGAGTCGGTGAATGCCGGCAGCGCGCCGCTACGGCTGCGCGCTTTCCGCCGCGATCTGCTCGTGCAGGATGCGGCGCATTTCGAGGATCGCCTTCGGGTTCTGCTGCACGTCGTGCCACGATCGCAGCACCAGTTCGGATTGCGCGCCGTCGAGGTGCGCGCTCTTGTACGGCACCACGCCATCGCTGGAATCCTCCAGAGCGGTGCCGGGCTTGCTGTCGTCGCCGATGATGCTGTGGTACTTCACCTGCGGCGAGATCGGCAAATCCGTCGTGGCCTTGATGAAGGGGTCGGTGTCGCGCAGGTTGTCGATGCTGTTGGGCACGCTGGTGCTGCCTGCCTTGCCGGTTGCATCGTCGTCGCCGGCCAGGTCGCGCATCGCTTCGCCGAAGTTTTCCAGCAGGGTGAAAGGCAGCTTGATCAGGCCGGCGACGAAACGCGCGATGCGTCCGCCGGCGAGCGGCGTGCCGCGATGCGGCGCGGCGACGAAGATCGCGCGATCGACCTGCGGCAGCGGCTTGAAATGCAGGAGCGGGCCGAGCGTCGCACGCACGCGCACGCCGCGCTCGCCACTCAACTTGCGGTCGGCCATCAGCGAATTCCACACGCTTTCGCCGGAATCGCTGACCAGCAGGCGCGCGATCAGGCCGCCCATGCTGTGCCCGATCAATACCATGTGCTGCGATGCGCTCGACGTGCCCTTCGGGTCGAAGTGCTGCAAGGTCTGTTCGATCAGGTTGTCCAGCTCGCTGCGGTTGACCGCGATCGGCAGGTTGGTCGGGTAATACACCTGCCAGATCTGGTAATGCGCGCGCAGTTGTTCGTCGCCGAGGATTTCGTTGGCGACGTTGACCCAGGCTTCCGGGCTGCTGGCCAGGCCGTGCAGCAGCACGATCACGCGCTTGTCCGGGTCGAACGGCTGCATCAGGTACAGATGCGCCGCGTCGATGCCGTGCGCCTTGCCCAGCAGCGAACGCAGAGATTGGGTGGCGAAACCCGAACGCGCCAGCCACAGGCCAGAGGCCGCGGTGAAATTCGCCGCCAGCGGCACGCGCTCGCCATCGATGTCGATCGCATCGCTGCGATTCGGATCGAACGCGCGCACGCGTGCGCTGTGCGTGTCGAGCACCTGTTCGAGCGTGTCGCCGTCGAACTGCAGCAGCACCGTGGTTGGTGCGAACGGGATTTCGCTGAAGCTCGCCAACTCGACGCGCTTGCGCACCAGCGGGGTCGAGGTCGGCACTTCCACATCGGTCGTCGACGACGGGGCGCCGACGTCCAGCGGCGACACTTCGGTCACCAGTTCCGCGCCGAAGCCATCGCGCCGGTAGACGCTGCGGATGCCGTCCAGGCGCAGGCTCGACGCCGGGATCACGTCCAGCGGCATCGGCGCGCCGCCGGGCAGGCGATAGCCGTGCATGTCGCTGCGCAGGTTCCACAGGCCAATGGAAAAATCGTCGCCGACATGCCCGCGCCAGCGCTGGAACAGCAGGCGCACCACCTGCTGCACCGCGTAGTTGTAGTAATCGCGCACCTGCGTCTGCCGGTTCTCGAACGCGCGCTCGCCCGGCTTGCGCGCGCTGAAGAACAGGTACGCATAGGCATAGCGCGCCGATTCGAGCCATGCGCTGGCCTCGACGTCGCTGCCACGGGTGTTGCGGTCGCCGGCCAGCTTCATCGCCTCGGCCAGCCACAGTTCCGATTCGGCGGACAGGCGCCGCTCGACATCCTCCTGCAGGATGAAATCCAGCCTGGCCGTGCACAGCGCGACCTTTTCCTGGCACGGCTTCTGCTCGATGCCGCCGCTGAGCAGGGTCTCGCGCGCCGCGGCGCTCAACTCGCCGGTGCTGAGCACGTCGCTGCGGATCGCATCGACGTACTGCGCCGGCTTCTGCGTCTTGGCCTTGACCATCGCGCAGCCGGACAGCAACGCCAGCGAGCACAGCAACATCGCGGCAAACACGTGCTTCATCGTTCGATCCCGTTCCTGTCGGCGCCCGGCATGCCAAGGCGGATGCGCTGCGAGAAGTCCGTCGCGCCGCCCGCCGCTTTCGCGCGCGCGGTGATGTGCCCCGCCGCCTGCAATTGCGGGTAATCGTAGCCGGGTTCCAGGCCGCCGTGGTCGTACACGTATCCGGCGAAATGCCCGGATGCCAGCATGCGCCAGTCCAGCGGCAGGCCCGGCTGCAAGTGGCGCGCCAACTCGACGATGATCGTGGTGCAATTGCTGCTCAGGGTGTTGTACCAGCGCGGCGCGCGGCGCAATTCCTGGGCGTAGCGCAGATAGCCGAGGAAGGCGCTGCGCAGTTGCGCCGGCGGCAGGTTGATGCGGTACAGGTACATGTCCTCGCCGCGCACGTTGGTGCGCACGCGCAGGATGTCACGCTCGTCGGCGGCGATCAGCACCTGCTCGTACTGGCGGAAAAACCCCTTCCATGCGGAGAATTCCTCGCCGCGCTCCTTGCGGATTTCGAGCGAGAACACCACGTGCCGGCCATCGCGGAAACCGAACGACACCAGCGTGTGCGCGATGTGCGGCCCCATCCAGTACGACAGCGCAAGGTCGGCGGAAACCAGTTGATCGAGGTCGTATTCGCGGGTTTCCCAGCGTGCGTCGTAATCATTGTCGCTGCGCCAATCGAAGTTGCGCACGCCGTGCAGGACGACGCGGTTGCCCTGCACGTCCGGCTGCAGCAGTACCGCCACGTCGTCGGACCAGTCGCGGTCCTGCCGCGGCCTTTGCAGGAAGAACCACAGCAGAAAGGCGGCAAGCGCGAGCACTGGCACCATGATGAGCATTCTTCGCAATGGCCTGGACAAACGCGATCTCCGCCCGACGCGACTCAGCCCGTATTCTGCACGCCCTGCGCCACGCCGTTGACGCTGGCGACCAGCGCGCGCAGCGACATCTCGTCCTCGCCTCCGCCGGCACGCCAGCGGCGCAGCAAATCCGCCTGCAGCACGCTGATCGGATCGACGTAGGGGTTGCGCAGGCGGATCGACAGCGCCAGGCGTTGGTCGTGCTGCAACAGGAACCCCTCGCCGAGCAGGCGCAAAACGCCGTCGCGCGTGGCCGCGTGTTCGCGTTCGATGCGAGGGAAGAACGTGGCATGCAATTCGTCGCCGGCCATGCGCGAGAACATCCCGGCGATGCCCATGTCGCCCTTGGCCAGCACCATCGAAATGTCGTCGAGGAAGGTGCGGAAGAATGGCCAGTCGCGCGCCATCCCGCGCAGGGTTGCTTCGTGGCCGGCATCGACCGCCGCCTGCAAGCCGCTGCCGACGCCGAACCAGCCGGGAATCGTCGCGCGGCTTTGGCTCCACGCGAACACCCACGGAATCGCCCGCAGGTTCGACAGCGCGGCGTCCTGCCCCAAGCGCCGCGACGGACGCGAACCCAAGGTCATGCGTTCGATCACGTCGATCGGCGTCGCGCCGCGGAAGTAATCCATGAAGCGCGGCGTTGCGACGAAATCGCGGTAGGCACGGCTGCTTTCGCCCGCGACCAGGTCCATCACCTCGCGCCATTGCGCCTCACGCGGCTCCGGCGCGCGCGGACGCAGGCTCGCGCGCAGCACCGCGCCGGTCGCCTGCTCCAGCGAACGCAGCGCCAGCGCGCGGATGCCGTACTTGCGATGGATCACCTCGCCCTGCTCGGTGACGCGCAAGCGCCCGTCGATGCTGCCGCGTGGCGCGGCGTCGACGGCACTGGTGGTCTTGCCGCCGCCGCGCACGATCGAACCGCCGCGGCCGTGGAAGAAGGTGAGCTTGATGCCGAGTTCGTTCGCCACGTCGAGCAATTCGACCTGCGCGCGCTGCAAGCCCCAGCGCGAGGCGGCGATGCCGCCATCCTTGCCGCTGTCCGAATAGCCGAGCATCACCATCTGCACGTTGCCGCGCTGGGCGAGGTGCGCGCGATATTCATCGTCGGCGGCAAGATCGCGCAGCACGTCGGCGCCGTTGCGCAAATCCTCGATGGTCTCGAACAGCGGCGCCACGTCCAGCGGCACATGGCCATTGGCATCGACCAGGCCACCGCGCTTCGCCAATGCGAGCACGTTGAGCACATCCTCGCGCCCGTGCGCCATGCTGATGATGTAGACGCCGAGCGCATCGTCGCCGTGCAGCCGGCGCGCTTCGGCCAGCGCGGCGAACACCGCATCGACCTTGTCGTCGCCTTCGCTCAGGGCGCGCGCATGCACGCTCGATTCCTGGCGCACGTCGAGCCGCGCCAGATGGAACCCGAACGTGCGCACCCGCCAGTACAAACGCCGCAGCGCGAACCAGCCGGCATGCCGGCCCTTGTTCGCGTCGAGGCTGTCGAGCACCAGCTTGAGGTCGGCAACGAATTGGTCCGGCGCCGCGTAGGCTGCCGGCGCCTCGTCCAAAGTCGCCTGCAGGCGCGCACGCAGCAAGTCGTTGAGCAGGCGATACGGCATGTCCGCATGCCGCGGGCGCGATTGCACCTGCGGCAGCAGCGCGCGGTATTCGGCGAGTTTCGCCAGCACTCCGTCCGATACCCCGACCAGTTCGGTCGATTGGCTCAGCAGCGTCGCCAGTTGCTTCAATTCGCTTTGATAGCGCGACAGGATCACCCGGCGCTGTGCGCGCAAGGTGTCGCGGATGGTGTCGGCGCCGACGTTCGGGTTGCCGTCCATGTCGCCGCCGACCCAAGTGCCGAAGCGCAACAGGCGCGGCATGTCGATGCCGGCGCCGAACACGTCCTGCACCGCGGTTTCCAGGGTTTCGCAGAACACCGGCACCACGCGGTACAACACTTCGGAAAGATAGAAGCCGACGTGCTCGCGCTCGTCCTCGACCGTGGGCCGCACCGGCGAGGAATCGGCGGTTTGCCACGCCGCGGTCAGGGCCATGCGCAGGCGCGCGGCATCGACCGATTTCTCCTGCGGCGTCTGTACGCCATCGAGGCCGTTGACCAGGCTGGCGACCATCAACTGCTCTTTTTCCAGCAACGCGCGGCGCACCGCCTCGGTCGGATGCGCGGTGAACACCGGTTCGATGTCGATGCGCGGCAGCCACGCCTCCAACTCGTCGAGGGTCACGCCTTGCGCCTGCAATTTCAGCAGCGAATCGTGCAGGCCTTCCGGCTGCGGCGCGCTGCCCGCGCGCTGGTAATCGCGGCGGCGGCGGATGCGATGCACCCGCTCGGCGATGTTGACCACCTGGAAATACGCACCGAACGCGCGCACCAGTTGCTCGGCGTGCGAGGGTTCGAGATTCGCCAGTTGCGCGGCCAGCGCGTCGAGCGGTTCGCCCTGCTGGCGGCGCGCGATCGCGGCATGGCGCACGCGTTCGACTTCGGCGAGGAATTCCGGGGTGACCTGCTCGGCGAGCATGTCGCCGACCATCGCGCCGAGACGGCCGACGTCCTCGCGCAGCGGCTGGTCGGCGCTGGCGAACTGCAATGCGTTTTCGATGCTCATCCCCGTCATCAACCCGTCCTCGTCGTGTACATGCCAAGCCTAAGCGAATCGAATGCTGCGATGCACTACGGCGTTCGGCTATAATTCGCGCGCCGAGGGGCGTTGCGATGGTGATCGGTCTGCGATTGGACTGATGCACACCACCAGGCTCGGCAAATCGTTTGCAATGCAAGCGTGCGACAACGGCGCCCGGTAACCTCGCTTTCAAACAAAAGCGCCCCGCATCGAGCGGACTTACCGGAGACATTGCCATGAACGCACAAGCCAAATCCTTCTCGATCGGTACCGATTACAAGGTCGCCGACATCACCCTGGCCGATTTCGGCCGCAAGGAAATCGACATCGCCGAGCACGAAATGCCGGGCCTGATGTCGATCCGCAAGAAACACGCCGCGAGCAAGCCGCTCGATGGCGTGCGCGTGACCGGTTCGCTGCACATGACCATCCAGACCGCGGTGCTGATCGAGACGTTGAAGGATGTCGGCGCCGACGTGCGCTGGGCCTCGTGCAACATCTTCTCGACCCAGGACCATGCCGCCGCCGCGATCGCCGCGACCGGCACGCCGGTGTTCGCGTGGAAAGGCGAAACGCTGGAAGAATATTGGGATTGCACGCTGGAAGCGCTGACCTTCAAGGCAAGCGATGGCACCCTGCTCGGCCCGCAACTGGTGGTCGATGACGGCGGCGACGTGACCCTGCTGATCCACAAGGGCTACGAGCTGGAAAACGGCTCGAACTGGGTGGATTCGGCTTCGGACAGCCATGAAGAGCAAGTCATCAAGAACCTGTTGAAGCGCGTTGCCGTCGAACGTCCCGGCTACTGGACGCGCGTGGTGCACGATTGGCGCGGCGTCAGCGAGGAAACCACCACCGGCGTGCATCGCCTGTATCAGCTGGCCGAAGCCGGCAAGCTGCTGGTGCCGGCGATCAACGTCAACGACTCGGTCACCAAGTCGAAATTCGACAACCTGTACGGCTGCCGCGAATCGCTGGCCGACGGCCTCAAGCGCGCGATGGACGTGATGCTCGCCGGCAAGGTCGCGGTGGTGTGCGGCTATGGCGACGTCGGCAAGGGTTCGGCGCATTCGCTGCGTGCGTATGGCGCGCGCGTGATCGTCACCGAGATCGACCCGATCTGCGCGTTGCAGGCGGCGATGGAAGGCTTCGAGGTCAACACCCTCGAAGATTCGCTGGGCAAGGCCGACATCTACGTCACCACCACCGGCAACAAGGACATCATCACCCTCGAGCACATGAAGGCGATGAAGGACCAGGCCATCGTCTGCAACATCGGCCATTTCGACAACGAGATCCAGGTCGATGCGCTCAACACCAGCGGCGCGACCCGGCTCAACATCAAGCCGCAGGTGGACAAGTACACCTTCGCCACCGGCAACTCGATCTTCCTGCTCGCCGAAGGCCGCCTCGTCAACCTTGGCTGCGCCACCGGCCACCCGAGCTTCGTGATGAGCAATTCGTTCGCGAACCAGACCCTCGCCCAGATCGACCTGTGGGCGAACAAGGATGCCTACGAGAAGACCGTCTACCGCCTGCCCAAGAAGCTGGACGAGGAAGTCGCGCGCCTGCACCTGGAAAAGATCGGGGTGAAGCTGACCACGCTGACGAAGGAACAGGCCGACTACCTCGGCGTGCCGGTGGACGGCCCGTTCAAGGCCGAGCATTACCGTTATTGATTTCGCTCGCCATGCCGGCGAGCGCAGGGATCCAGTGACTTCGCTTGCGATGAAAGGCACTGGATTCCGGCTTCCGCCGGAATGACGACGGAGAATTGACAATGAAAACTCCCGTCTCCTTCGAGTTCTTCCCGCCGAAGACCGATGAGCAGCGCGCGCAGCTCGACCGCACGGTCGAGAAATTGAAGGTGTATTCGCCCGAATACGTCTCGTGCACGTTCGGCGCGGGCGGTTCGACCTTGAACCACACCACCGAAACCGTGCAGCGCCTGAAGCAGGCGCATGGCCTCGACGCCGCGCCGCATCTGTCCTGCGTCGGCGGCACGCGCGAGGAAATCCGCGCGTTGCTGGATCAATACCGCGAACTCGGCTGCACCCGCATCGTCGCCTTGCGCGGCGACCTGCCGTCGGGCATGGGCCAGCCGGGCGATTTGCGCCATGCGTCGGAACTGGTGCAATTCATCCGCAGCGAACACGGCGGGCATTTCCACATCGAAGTGGCCGCGTACCCGGAAACCCATCCGCAGGCCAGGGACGCGCTCAGCGACTTGCGCCATTTCAAGGAAAAAGTGGATGCCGGCGCGAATGGCGCGCTCACCCAGTATTTCTACAATGCCGACGCCTACTTCGCCTTCGTCGAAAGCGCGCGCAAGCTCGGAGTGACGATCCCGATCGTGCCCGGCGTGATGCCGATCTCGAACTTCGGCCAGTTGCGCCGTTTCAGCGAACAATGCGGCGCGGAGATCCCGCGCTGGCTGGAGAAGCGCATGCTCGCCTATGCCGACGACGCGGATTCGATCCGCGAGTTCGGCGCCGATGTGGTCGCGGCGCTATGCGAGAAACTCGTTGCCGGCGGCGCGTCGTCGCTGCATTTCTACACGGTCAACCTGGCCCGGCCGACGCAGTCGGTATTGTCGCGCCTGCGCTGAAACTCAGCGTGGCGACCACGCCGCGCGTGCCGTCGTCGCGCGGGCGAATCTCGACCTGCCAGTCGTACAACTCGCACAGGCGGCTGACGATCGACAGGCCGATGCCGCCGCCTTGCGAATTGCCGGCGTGGCTGCCGCGATAACCGCGCTCGAACAGCCGCGCCGCGTCTTCCGCGCTCAGGCCGGGGCCGGTGTCGATCACGTCCACCGCATCGCCGCGCAGGCGCACGCACACTTCGCCCTGCTGGGTGTACTTGACCGCGTTGCCGATCAGATTGCCGAGCGCGACCGACAGCGCCGCTTCCGGCGCGTCGACGACCAGCCCGCTTTCGCCTTCGACGCGCAAATCCAGCTGTTTACCGCCCAACTGCGCGCGATGCGAATCGAGCAATTGCTCGACGAGCTTCGACACCGTGGTGTGGCCGGCGCCGCGCTCGTTGCGCGACAGCAGCAGCAGCGAGCCGATCAGGTCGGTGCATTGCTGCTCGGCGCGCTGGATGCGCAGCAGGCGCGTATGCAATTTGTCGTCGAGGTTCGGGCTGGACAGCAGCAATTCGGTCGCACCGCGGATCACCGCCAGCGGCGTGCGCAGTTCATGCGAGACGTCGTTGTTGAATTCGCGGTCGCGCTGCACGCGTTCGGTCAATTGCTCGGCGTAATCGTCCAGTGCGCGCGCCAGTTCGCCGACTTCGTCCTCGGGAAAATAGTTCGCCAGCGGCTTCGGGTTTTCCTGGCCGCGATACGCGCGCAGACGCCGCGCCAGGTCCGACACCGGCGACATCACCCGCGCCGCCGACCACCAACCGATCAGCAGCGAACCGGCGCCGAATAGCAGCACCGCCAGATACAGCCACTGGCGCAGCTTGGCCGCGCTGCGCGTGGCCTGGCTGGTGTCGTAGGCGAGGAAGAACCATGCCTGCGGCGTCTTGCGCACGGCGAGCTTGTACGAGAACGGCTCGCCGTTCTCGATGTCGGTGAAGGGGTAGATGCCGTCGGGCAGCTTGGCCCATTCCGGCTTTTCCTGACGAACCTTGTCGAACTTCTCGGCCGGATAGGCAAAGGCGAGGATCTGCTGCACGCCGACCTGCGGCGGCTTGCTCGGGTCGGCATAGAACTGGCGCGCGCTGGCGTCGATGTTCCGGTTCATCACGTCTTCGACCAGTTGGTTCTCGACGCGTTGGCGCGCCACGTCGGTGAGCCACGCGAACAGCGCGGTCAGGCAGAACCCGAGCAGGAAGAACGACAGGATGATGCGGGTGCGCAGGCGGCGCCGGAACGCGCGCCGACGCACGCGGGGCACGGCATTCGGCAAATCAGCTTGAGGCATCGGGCGCGGCGATGCGGTAGCCGATGCCGTGGCGGGTCTGGATCATCGGCACGTCGAAGGGCTTGTCGACCACCGCGCGCAGGCCGTGGATGTGCACGCGCAAGGAATCCGAATCCGGCAGTTCCTCGCCCCACACGCGGGTTTCCAGTTCCTGCCGGGTGACCACCGCCGGCGCGGCTTCCATCAGTGCCTGCAGAATCTTCAGCGCGGTCGGGTTGAGTTGCAGCAGCTTGCCCCGGCGGCGCACTTCGAGGGTGTCGAGGTTGTATTCGAGGTCGCCTGTTTCCAGCACGCGGGTCTGCACGCCCTTGCCGCGGCGCGCCAGCGCGTTGAGCCGCACCTCCACTTCCTGCAGCGCGAACGGCTTGACCAGATAGTCGTCGGCGCCGGCGTCGAAGCCGGCCAGCTTGTGTTCCAGCGCATCGCGCGCGGTGAGCATCAGCACCGGGGTCTGTTTGCGCGCTTCGGTACGCAGCTTGCGCGCCACTTCCAGCCCATCCATGCCCGGCAGGTTGAGGTCGAGCACGATGGCGTCGAAATCGTGCACCACGGCCAGGTGCAGGCCGGTGACGCCGTCGGCGGCGAAATCGACCGTATGGCCATGGTCTTCGAGGTAGTCGCCGAGGTTGGCGGCGATGTCGCGGTTGTCTTCGATGACGAGAATGCGCATGCGGGTGTCCTGTTGTGTGAGCGTATCGACCACGAACAGCGGCCACGGTTCCCGCGCAACTTAACAAATCGCCCGATGCGGCGACAGCGCGCCGATCGCGGCATGGGGTTGCGCGCAGAAAAATGCCCGGGCAGGTTCGCTGCCCGGGCCAAAACAACCCCGATTACCGTAATCCTGATGTCCTGACGAGGAGCGACAGTATTCCGGTCCCTGAAGACTAGCCCAGGCACGATTAAGCGCTCGTTAAAAAAACGTGAATTGGGGAGGGCGGCAGTCGGTCGACCGACTACCAAACCGAAAGATGCAATCACTTCACCGCATTTTTCTCGACAAAGCCGACAATTTCGCCGGCGATGTCCAATCCACAGATATTTTCTATCCCTTCCAGCCCGGGGGTCGAGTTGACTTCCAGCACCAGCGGGCCGCGCCGCGAGCGGATCAGGTCGACGCCGGCGATGTACAGGCCGAGGCTGCGCGCCGCACGCACCGCGACGCCCTGCTCCTCGGTGCTGGCTTCGACTTTTTCCGCACTGCCGCCGCGATGCAGGTTGGAGCGGAAATCGCCTTCCGGCGCTTGCCGGCGCATCGACGCGACGACGCGATCGCCGATCACGAAGCAGCGCAGGTCGGCGCCTTCGGCCTCGCCGATGAACTCCTGCACCACGAAGTTCGCGTACAGGCCGCGCAAGGCCTCGACCACGCCCCTCGACGCCGCCAATTTCTCGGTCAGCATCACGCCCGCGCCCTGGGTGCCTTCGGTGAGCTTGATCACGTGTGGCGGCGGACCGAGCATCGACAACAGGTCGGCGGTGTCGTCCGGGTTGTCGCCGAACACGGTGGTCGGCAGGCCGATGCCTTCGCGCGCCAGCAACTGGTGCGCGTGCAGCTTGTCGCGCGCGCGCAGGATTGCCACCGAGGAGTTCGGCGTGTAACTGCCCATCAGCTCGAACTGGCGCAGCACCGCGGTGCCGTAGCGGGTGATCGAGGCACCGATGCGCGGCAGCACCGCGTCGAAGCCATGCAGCGACTTGCCCATGTAGTGCACCTGGAAGCCGTCGCTGGCAATGCGCATGTAGCAGCGCAGCGGATCCAGCACGCGCACCACGTGGCCGCGCGCGCGCGCCGCTTCGACCAGGCGCCTGGTCGAATACAGCCGGGTGTTGCGGGAAAGAATCGCCAGCTTCATCGCGCCGCGCTCCAAAAGAAAACGCCTGCAAAAAGCAGGCGTTTTCACGATAGTTTGGAGCGGGTGATGGGAATCGAACCCACGCTAGTAGCTTGGGAAGCTACAGTTCTACCATTGAACTACACCCGCATCGGCGGCGATTCTATCAGAAGCTCCCGCCGATGCTGACGAACGCGCCAAGGTCATTGCCGCCATCGCGCGCGAAGGTGCCGTCCACGCCGACATCGGCGGACAAGCCGGCGAAATGTGCACGCAGGCCGAGCGTGGCCTCGCCCCAGTTCTTGTCGGTCTGCAAACCCGGCACCGCGTACGGCAAGGTTTCCGGCATGCTGATGTCGCTGGCCCACGCCTGCTCCGGCGCATCGCGGAATTCGTGCCGCGCCATCACTTTCAGGTACGGGGTCAGGCCACTGTCGAAACGGAAGCTGGCCTGCCAGCCGAGGCCGCCCAGCAGCGATTCGACGTCCTGCTTCGGATAAGCCAGCGCCAACGCGTCGGTCTGGCGTTCCGCGTAGCCATCCAGGTGCACGTCCTGCAGGGACAAGTCCAGCACCGGTCCGTGCTGCCAGGCGCCGGCATTGAAGTCGTAGCCACCGGCGAAGGCAACGGCGACATTGTTGCCGCCGGTCGAACCGGTGTAGTGCTGCGTCACTGGTCCAAGATGCACTTCGCGGTCGAGGTCGTAGTTCAGGTCGGTGCGGCTGATCTGCGCATCAAGCCAGTAGTTCTGCACGTAGAAGCCGACGAAGCCGCCGAACGTGGTTTCGCGCTGGCGATAGGAACCGGCGTCCTGCGCCCAGTCCAGCTTGCCGCGGCCGTAGCCGACGAAGGCGCCGGCGACGACGCCCTGCTCGCTCCAGTCGATGCCGAACAGGCCGCTGGGTTCGATGCCGTGATAGAGGTTGCTGTCGCCGTCGCTGCGGCCCTGCCCGTTCAAACCGCCCCACCAGTGCAGGCCGTCGGCCCCGGCCGCGTCGCCGACGTGGTTCGCCACCTGCGCCACGCGCGCACGCCCGCTGGCCAGCGCCGACTGCGGCAGTACCGCGATTTCGCGCGGACCTTCGAGCATCGCTTCGGCCGCCTGCGCCAGCAGTTCGTGGGTATACGAAGTCGGATGCACGCCGTCGGCGAACAGATAGGTGCGATCGGCATCCGGGGTGACGTAATCGGCCGGCGTGCAATCCACCGAACTGGACGTGGTGCAGGCCGGATCGGTGACGTTGACGAAACCGTAGGCCGAAGGATTCGCCACCAGTTGCTGCACCAGGCCGAAGGTGTTGAGCGGGATCACGTGGATGTTGGCCGCGGCCAGCGCATCGAAGATCTGCGTGTTGAAACTGTCGGCGACGGAGGTGGCAATGGCTCCAATGCCCTCGCTGGTGGCGGTGGGCGTCAGGCCGATGTCGGGAATCGTCGGCACCACGATGTAGCGTGCACCGGCGGCCTGCAACGCGCTTACCGCACCGACCATCTGCGTGCCCAGCGGCTGGGTCAGGTCGAACGAGAGCAGATCGTTGTTGCCGCCCCAGACCGTGTACAAGGCATTCGGGTCGGCAGCATTGTCGTGCGCGCCGAGGTATTGATTGATCTGGTCGACGACCGAAATCTCCGCGGGATCGGAAGCCGGCACGGCCAGGCGCGCCCCACCGATCGCGTAATTGGTACCGCCATTGACGCTGGAAGTCGCATCGGTGCCGTAGTACGCGGCCAAGTTCTGCGACCAGACCTGGCCCGGATTGGTGGTGAAGCGTGCGCCGAAAAAGCCGCTGTCGGTGAGGCTGTCGCCGAAAAACCAGGTCTGGCTGTATTCGTGGCTTTGCGCGAAGGCGGGTACGCTCGTCGTGGCCAGGGCCAGCAGGACGGCGGTGCGGATACGGTTGCGAAGCATGGTTTTCCCCGGTGGTACGGCAGGCGTCAGTGACACTATGATTTCACTTTCGTGTACGCCATTCACGCCGCGCTGCGGCAGATGCACAATAAGCGCATGCAGATCCAGCTCAACGGCCAGCCCCGCGACCTCCCCGCCGGCAGCAGCATCTCCGCACTGCTCGAACGCGAAAACCTCGCCCAGCGCCGCGTCGCGGTGGAAGTCAACGGCGAGATCGTGCCGCGCGGCCAGCATGCAACGCACGCGTTGAACGACGCCGACAAGGTGGAAATCGTGCACGCCCTCGGTGGCGGCTGATCGCGATGCCCGAAGCGCACGGACTGGCACGGGGCGGGGCGGCGGAAATTCGGCGATAATTCGCACATGAACGACACGCTCCCCAACGACCCGCTCGTCATCGCGGGCAAGGCCTACGGCTCGCGCCTGATCACCGGCACCGGCAAGTTCAAGGACTTCGACGAAACCCGCCAGGCCACGCTGGCCGCCGGCGCGCAGATCGTCACCGCCGCGATCCGCCGCATCAACCTCGGCCAGTCGCCGGACGAACCGAGCCTGCTCGACGCGTTGCCACCTGACGAATTCACCTTGCTGCCGAACACCGCCGGCTGCTACGACGCGGCCGAAGCCGTGCGCACCTGCAAGCTGGCGCGCGAGTTGCTCGACGGGCACAAGCTGGTCAAGCTCGAAGTGCTCGGCGACCAGAAGACCTTGTACCCGAACGTCGTCGAAACCCTCAGGGCCGCCGAACTGCTGGTCGCCGACGGCTTCGACGTGATGGTCTACACCAGCGACGACCCGATCCTCGCCAAGCGCCTCGAAGAAATCGGCTGCGTCGCGGTGATGCCGCTGGCGGCACCCATTGGTTCCGGCCTCGGCATCCAGAACAAGTGGAGCCTGGCCGAAATCATCGACAACGCGAAGGTGCCGATCATCGTCGATGCCGGCGTCGGCACCGCGTCCGATGCGGCCATCGCGATGGAACTGGGTTGCGACGGCATCCTGATGAACACCGCGATCGCCGGCGCAAAGAACCCGGTCCTGATGGCCAGCGCGATGCGGAAAGCCGTACAGGCCGGGCGCGAGGCGTTCCTCGCCGGGCGCATTCCGCGCAAGCGTCATGCGAACGCGTCGAGTCCGGTCGATGGCCTGATTGGTTGAACGATGACCGATCCGTTCAATTCTCCCGGGGCGAAGATGCCGCCCAAGCCGTTCACCAAGACCGAAGGCCGCCGCGAAATCCGCAGCTTCGTGCTGCGCCAGGGCCGCTTCACCGATGCACAGCAGCGCGCGTTCGACGAACAATGGCCGCAGTTCGGCCTCGACTACAGCGGCGAATTGCGCGATTACGCGCAGGTGTTCGGCAACGCGCATCCGTTGGTGCTGGAAATCGGCACCGGCAACGGCGACGCGCTGCGCTTCGCGGCGAAGCAGGACGCGACGCGCAACTACATCGGCCTCGAAGTGCACGCGCCGGGCGTCGGCCGTTTGCTCAACGCACTGGCCGAGGACGGCAGCACGAACGCGCGCGTCTACCACCACGACGCGGTCGAAGTGCTGAACTTCGAGGTCGCCGATGGCGCGCTGGACGAAATTCGCATCTACTTCCCCGACCCGTGGCACAAGAAGCGCCACAACAAGCGCCGCCTGGTGCAGCCGGAATTCGCGCAACTGCTCGTGCGCAAGCTTCGCGTCGGCGGGCGTCTGCATCTGGCCACCGACTGGGAGCCGTATGCCGAGCACATGCGGGATGTGCTCGATGCGGCCGCAGGCCTGAACAACCGCGCCGGCGCGCGCGGTTCGGTGCCGCGCCCGGAATGGCGCCCGCAAACCCACTTCGAGACGCGCGGGCAGAAGCTCGGCCACGGGGTCTGGGATTTGCTCTACGACCGGGTGTAACCACGCATGCCCGTCGCCGGCCTGAATCACTACAACCTGCGCGCGCCGCGTCCGCTGCTCGATGCGCTGCGCGATTTCTACACGGACGTGATCGGCTTGGAAGAAGGATGGCGCCCACCCTTTCGCAGTCACGGCCACTGGCTGTACGCCGGGGAACGCGACGTGCTGCACCTGACCGAAACCGCCGCCGGCGAAAGCCGTGCGCCCGGCATCGCCACCACCTTCGACCACATTGCCTTCACCTGCACCGACGCGGCGGCAATGGAAGCCCGCCTGCGCCAGCACGACGTCGACTGCGTCGTGGACGAAGTGCCGCTGCTCGCACAGAAACAGATTTTCCTGCGCGATCCGGCCGGCAATGGGATCGAGTTGAATTTCACCCAGGCGGCAGGCTGAGCCGCGTCGCGTTTCGGCGATTCGCCGTCCGTTCCATCGCCGGGCAGCGGAATTGATCTTCCGAAACTTAACGCAGTTCTCACACTTGTCAGCCCCGATCCCGTAATACTTTCGGGTAACGGCTTTGCCGCCCTTCCGTCATGGAATAGCCACAGTGTCCAGCCAGACCTTCGGTTTCAGCAGCTTCCGCCTCGCCGCCCCACGCAGGCGACGCCTGTCGTTGTTGCGCTTCACCCTGGGCCTGATCGGCGTGGTCGTGCTGTGCCTGTTGCTGGTGTTCGGCTTCTTCGTCGGCGCGGCGATGCTGGCCATCGGCTTCACCGCGAAGAGGCTGCTGGCCAAGCGCCGCAAGCCACTGGCCGTCGACGCCACCGCGCCGCATGCGGCCAGCCGCGGCGAAAACGACAGCGTGATCGAAGGCGAATACCGCATCGTGCGCTGAAGTCCGCGCATCGGGCACTCCACCGCCTCTTCTCGCGCTCGGCAATGGTGCCTGTCCGGCGCTGCAACCCTTGAAAAAAATGTGACGAACTTGGCAATCGGCATGCTATGTTTTGCGCCGGCTTGGGCCCGTATTCATCACTCTTCCAAACAGCATCAAGGAGCGCAAACAATGGGAATCGCCAGCGAGTTCAAGGAGTTCATCGCCCGCGGCAACGTCGTCGATCTGGCGGTCGGCGTCGTGATCGGCGGCGCGTTCGGCAAGATCGTCACCGCCTTCGTCGAGAAGATCATCATGCCGGTGGTCGGCCTGCTCACCGGCGGCATGGATTTCTCGGCATGGAAGTGGACGCTGCGCGATGCGGTGGTCGATGCCGCCGGCAAGGAAACCACGCCGGCACTGGTGCTCGGCTATGGAGACTTCATCAACACCGTCATCCAGTTCCTGATCATCGCCGCGGCGATCTTCCTGTTGATCAAGGCGATCAACCGGGTCAAGAAGCCGGCCGACGTGATCGCCCCGGCCACGCCGGAAGACGTGCTCCTGCTGCGCGAAATCCGCGATTCGCTGAAGAAGTAATCCGCGGCGGTTCGCGCCGGTCGCGGCCAATCCGCGACGCGAATCGCGCATTGCCTGCTTCAGGCTGGAAAACGAAGCCACGGGCTGCCAAGCTCGTGGCTTCTTTCGTCATGGGGAATCCGCATGCGCCGCGCCACACTCGCTTTCGCCCTTTCGCTCGCCCTCGCCGCGCCGGCCTATGCGGCACAGCACGCGCAGACGACGATCGCGGACACGGCCATTGCCAGGGCCACCGCGTTGCGCGACGAAGCACTGCAAAGCGACCTGGGCTGGAAGATCACCGAATCGCTGACCACCGAGGTCGGCCCGCGTCTGGCCGGCAGCGAAGCCGATGCGCGCGCGGTGGAATGGGCCAAGGCCAAGTTCAAGCAGCTCGGCTTCGACAAGGTCTACACCGAGCCGGTCACCTTCCCGAAATGGGAACGCCGCAGCGAAAGCGGCGCGGTGCTCGGCGAACACGCGCAGAAGCTCTATCTCGCCGCGCTCGGCGGTAGTCCCGGCGGCACGGTCGAAGGCGAGGTGGTGCGCTTCGATGGCCTCAAGGCGTTGATGGACGCGCCGGCCGATTCGCTCAAGGGCAAGATCGCCTTCGTCGATTTCACGATGGAAGCCAAGCGCTCGGGCGAGGATTACGGCATCGGCAGCCGCGTGCGCTTCATGGGTCCGTCCGAAGCGGGCAAGCGCGGCGCGATCGGCTACGTGATGCGTTCGGCCGGCACCGATTCGCACCGGGTGCCGCACACCGGCGGCACGATGTTCATGCCGGGCGTGAACCCGATTCCGAGCGCGGCGCTGTCTATCCCCGACGCCGAACAACTCACCCGCCTGACCGCGCTCGGCCCGACCAAAATCCGCGTCGCGCTGGATTGCGGCTTCGACGGCACCTATACCTCGCAAAATGTGATTGGCGAAATCACCGGCACGAAAAAGCCGAAGGACGTGATCGTGATCGGCGGCCATCTCGATTCGTGGGACTTGGGCACCGGCGCGATCGACGATGGCGTGGGCGTCGGCATCAGCATGGCCGCCGCGGCGTTGATCAAGCCGCTGAAGCCGGCACGCACGATCCGCGTCGTCGCCTTCGCCAACGAAGAAGCCGGCTTGTATGGCGGCCGTGCCTACGCCGAGGCGCACAAGGGCGAAGTGAAGCAGAACGTGCTGGTGTCCGAGAGCGATCTTGGCGCCGGCCACATCTACGGTTTCGATGCGCACGTCGCCGATTACGCGAAAGGCGCCGCGAGCAAGATCGCCGCGGTACTGGCGCCGCTGGGCATCGAATACCAGCCCGGCAAGGGCGAACCGGAATCGGACGTCGGCCCGATCGCGGCCAAGGGCGCGGCGTGGGCGTGGCTGGGCCACGACGCGACCCAGTACTTCGACCTGCACCACACCGCGGACGACACGATGGACAAGATCGATCCGAAGGATTTGCAGCAGAACGTCGCCGCCTACGCCACGTACACCTACCTGGCCGCCGAAGCGCAAGGCGATTTCGGCAGCGATCCGGCCAACGCGCACGAAGAGCACGAGTTCTGATTCGCGGCTTTTCCCTCTCCCCTTCGTGGGAGAAGGACAGCGCACGAAGTGCGCAGGGAGAGGGGCCGGCTTTTCGCGCCATGCCCACCCTCTTCGGCGCTACGCGCCACCCCCTCCCATCAAGGGAGAGGGGAAGCAGCTCTTCGCCATTCCGCCAGGAAAACCGCCGTCGCCGCGGCGACATTGAGGCTTTCGACCGCGCCGCTGCCGGGAATCGACAGGCGCACGTCGCATTGCGCGGCGAAGTCCAGGCCCATGCCCTCGCCTTCGGCGCCCATCACGTAGACGAGTTTTTGCGGCAGCTTGCGCGCGAACAGATCGTCGCCGTCGCGCACGACCGTTGCCGCGAGCGCGAAGCCGGCATCGCGCAGTTGCCGCAACGCATCGTGCGCATCCGGCAGTCTCACCAGCGTCACCGCTTCGGCGCCGCCTTCGGCCACGCGCGTCGCGGCGCCGGAAAGCTGCAACGTCGAATTCTCCGGCAGCAAAATCGCTCCGACGCCGAAATGCGCGGCGCTGCGCAGGATCGCGCCGAAGTTGTGCGGGTTGCCGACGCCGTCCAGCCAGATCGCGCATTGCGCGCCCTCCGGCAGCTTCGCCAGCCATTGCGCCAGCGGCAACGGTTCGACCTTCAGCACGTCGGCGACCACGCCTTCGTGGTGCGCGCTCGCCGCCAGTTTGTCCAGATCGTCTTCCTCGACCACGCGGTAGCCGACGCGGTTCTTCACGCACCATGCCAGCAGTGGCTTCAGCGCGGCGATGCGCGATTCGAGCAGCCAGACCTTGCGGATCGCGTCGGGCCGTTTCGCGAACACCGCATGCACGGCATTCAGGCCGTGGATGCGCAGTTCGTGCTTGGCCGAACTACTGCGCACCGCGGCGTTTTCAGCGGGTGGCGGGCGATGCGGCGGATTCGCGTCGCGCTGCTGGCGCCCGCCCGCGGCCGGCTTGCGCGACGGCCACGGCGAGGAAGAAGGCGGCGGGTTTCGGTGCGATTTGTCCATGCCGCCAGTGTAAGCCGGCGCGCGCCGACGCGGTCAGGCGGCGGCGCGATTCCACGGCAGCGTCGCCGCCCAGCGCGCGAGCCGCGCACGCAGGCGGTCGAGGTACAGGTAGATCACCGGCGTGGTGTACAGGGTGAACACCTGGCTGAGGATCAGGCCGCCGATCACGGTGACGCCCAGCGGCTGGCGCAGCGACGCGCCCTGGCCGAAGCCGATCGCCAGCGGCACCGCGCCGAGCACCGCCGCGGCGGTGGTGATCATGATCGGGCGCAGGCGCAGCACCGCCGCATCGTGGATCGCCTCGTGCGCGGGCAAGCCTTCGCGCTGCAGGCGGATGGCCACGTCGATCATCATGATCGCGTTCTTCTTGACGATGCCGACCAGCAGGATGATGCCGATCATCGCGATCATCGAGAACGGCGTGCCGAACAGCAGCAGGGCCAGGGTCGCGCCGATGCCGGCAGAAGGCAGCGTGGACAGGATGGTGATCGGGTGCACCGTGTTCTCGTACAGCACGCCGAGCACCAGATAGACCGTGGCCAGGGCCGCGAGGATCAGCAGCGGCATCGTCCCCATCGAATTGTTGTAGGTTTGCGCCGCGCCCGCCGATGCGCCGTGCATCGAGGCCGGCATGCCGATCTCGCGCATGGTCTGGTTGATGGTCTGCATCGCCGTGCCGAGCGACCCGCCCGGCGGCAGGTTGAAGGAAATCGTGCCGGCAACCAGGCCGTCCTGATGGTTCACCTGGGTGGCGGTGTAGCCGTTGGAATAGCGCGCCAGCATCGAGAACGGCACCATCGTCTCGCGCTCGGTGCTGTCGGCATTGCCGCTGGAACTGCCGCCGCGCGAATTGGCGATGGCATTGGTCTGCTGGTTGGCCACCGCGCTGGCAGCCGGGTCGTCGGCCGCCGCGCTGGCGCCGGCGATGGCTTGGTACGGCGTCACGTCCTGCACCAGCTTGCGCGACATCTGGGTGGAACTGGAACCGGCGGCATTGCCGGCGGCGGTGCTGAAATTCATGCGCTCCAGCATCAGCGGCGACTGCCAGTATTTCGGCGCCACTTCCATCACCACGAAATACTGGTTCAACGCGTTGTACACGGTGGACACGGTGCGCTGGCCGAAGGCGTCGTACAGCACGCTGTCGAGCTGGTTCGGCTGGAAGCCGTAGCGCGCCATCATGTTGCGGTCGAACTCGATGAAGGTCTGCAGGCCCTTCTGCTCCAGGTCGGAGTTGACGTCGGTGAGCTTGTCGCGGTGCGCACCCAGCGCATCGACCAGCTTCGGCACCCACGCGTACAGCGATTCGGAATCGTCGGCGGTGAGCGTGTACTGGTATTCGGCGGCGGACGAACGCCCGCCGATGCGCAAGTCCTGCGCCGCCTGCAAAAACAGGCGCGCGCCGGACACCGCGTTGAGCTTCGGGCGCAGGCGCTCGACCACCTCGGCGGCGGACACCTTGCGCTCACGCAACGGCTTGAGTTCGATGAAGACGCTGGCCGAGTTCAAGGCGCGGCCACCGGTGAAGCCGGCCACCGATTCGACCGCCGGGTCCTCCTGCACGATGTCCTGCAGCTGCGCCAGCTTGGTGCGCATGGCCTGGAAGGAAATGCTCTGGTCGGCGTTGATCTGCCCCATCAGGATGCCGTTGTCCTGCTCCGGGAAGAACGTCGACGGCAGCAGCTTGAACAGGAACACGTTGCCGACCACCAGCCCGATCAGCACCAGCCCGACCACGAAGGCGTGGTCGAGCGCCACGTTCAACGTGCGCGAATAGAAGCGCTTGAAGCGCTCGAACTGGCGGTCGTACCACAGCGCCCAGCGCGCCCGCGAATGGATCGGCGCATTGCGCGAGAGCACGTGCGCGGCCAGCGCCGGGGTCACGGTCAACGAGATCAGCAGCGACAGCAGGATCGCGATTGACAAGGTCATCGCGAATTCGTGGAACAGCAGGCCGAGCACGCCGGGCATCAGCAGGATCGGCAGGAACACCGCGATCAGCGAGATGCTCATCGAGATCACGGTGAAACTCACTTCCTTGCTGCCTTTCAGCGCCGCCTCGCGCGGGTCCATGCCGTTCTCGACGTGGCGCACGATGTTCTCCAGCACCACCACCGCATCGTCGACGACGAAGCCGGTGCCGACCGTCAGCGCCATCAGCGACAGGTTGTCGAGGCTGTAGCCGAGCAGGTACATCGGCCCGAACGTGCCGATGATCGCCAGCGGCAACGCCACCGCCGGCACCAGCGTGGCGCGCGGCGACTGCAGGAACACGAAGACCACGCCGATGACCAGGATCACCGCCATGATCAGCGCCCGCTCGGTGTCGCCGACCGCGGCGTTGACCGATTGCGAGCGGTCCATCGCCACGCCCACGTGGATGTTGCTCGGCAGCGTCGCCTCGACCGTGGGCAGCACCTTCTTGATCGCCGCCACGGTCTTGACGATGTTGCTGCCCGGCAGCGGATACACCATCACCAGCACCGCGTTCTTGCCGTTGTACAGGCCGGCGTTGCGCAGGTTCTCGGACGAATCGACGATCTGCGCCACGTCCTTCAGCTGCACCGGCGAGCCGTCGCGATAGGCCACGACCAGGTCCTTGTACGGCGCGGCCTTGTTGATCTGGTCGTTGGAGGTGACTTCGTAGCGCTGCCCGGCCTGATCGATGTGGCCCTTGGCGCTGTTCGCGTTCGCCGCGCTGATCGACGCGCGCACGTCCTCCAGGCCAATGCCGTAGCTGTTGAGCTTGTCCGGCTCCAGTTCCACGCGCACCGACGGCCGCGCGCTGCCGCCGAGCGAAATCTGGCCGACGCCTTCGACCTGCGACAACTGCTGCTGGATGATCGATTCGGCCGAGTCGAACAGTTGCGGGCGGGTCAGCGTGTCCGAAGTCAGGGCGAGGATCATGACCGGCGAATCGGCCGGGTTGAACTCGCGGTACGAGGGATTGCTGCGCAGCGTGCTCGGCAGGTCGGCGCGCGCGGCCTGGATCGCCGCCTGCACGTCGCGCGCGGCGCCGTTGACGTCGCGGCTGACGTCGAACTGCAGCACCACCTGGGCCGAACCGACCGAACTGCGCGAGGTCATTTCGGTGACCCCGGCGATCGTCGCCAGGCGCCGCTCCAGCGGTGCGGCGACGGTGGCCGCCATCGTTTCCGGGCTGGCGCCGGCCATGTTCGCCTGCACCGCGATCACCGGGAAGGTGATGCTCGGCAGCGGCGCCACCGGCAAATTGAAATACGCCAGCAAACCCGACAGCAGGATCGCGACGGCCAGCAGCGTGGTCGCAACCGGCCGGCGGATGAACAGCGCCGAGATGTTCACGGCGCGTCTCCGTCCGCCGCTTCAGCCGGCGCTCCGTCGCCCTTGCGCTCGCGCAGGCGCTGCGCGATGCGGTCGAAGAACAGGTAGATCACCGGCGTGGTGAACAGCGTCAGCAACTGGCTGAGCATCAGCCCGCCGATGATCGCCAGGCCCAGCGGACGCCGCAGCTCCGAGCCGGTGCCGCTGCCCAGCAGCATCGGCAGCGCGCCGAGCATCGCCGCCAGGGTGGTCATCAGGATCGGCCGGAAGCGCAGCAGCGAGGCCTCGAAAATGGCTTCGGCCGGCGGCTTGCCGTGCTCGCGCTCGGCTTCGAGGGCGAAGTCGACGATCATGATCGCGTTCTTCTTGACGATGCCGATCAGCAACACGATGCCGATGATGCCGATCACGTCCAGGTCGTGCCCGGCGAGCATCAGCGCCAGCAGCGCGCCGATGCCGGCCGAAGGCAGGGTCGAGAGGATCGTCAGCGGATGGATGAAGCTCTCGTACAGCACGCCGAGCACGATGTACACCGCCACCAGCGCGGCGACCAGCAGCCACACTTCGCTGGACAGCGAATCCTCGAACGCCTGCGCCGCGCCCTGGAAATTCGAGGTGATCGACGCCGGCAGGTGCACCGCCTCCTCGGCTGCATTGACCTCCTTCACCGCCTTGCTCAACGACGCGCCCTTGGCCAGGTTGAACGAGATCGTCACCGCCGGGAACTGGGCCAGGTGGCTGATCACCAGCGGCGACTTGCTGGTCTTGATCGTGGCGATGCTGCTCAGCGGAATTTGCCCGCCGCTGCCGATCTGGCTGGGCAAGTAGATCTCGCCCAGCGCCTGCAGGCTGGCCATCTTTTCCGGCTGGGCGACGAGGATCACCCGGTACTGGTTGGACTGGTCGAAGATGGTCGAGACGATGCGCTGGCCGAGCGCGTCGTACAGCGCGTTGTCGATGGTCGCCGGGGTGATGCCGAAGCGCGCCGCGAGCTGGCGATTGACTTCGACGTCGACGCTGAGGCCGTCGTTGTCCAGGTCGCTGGTGACGTCGGTGATCGAACCGATGCCCTTGAGCTTCTCGACCAGCGCCGGCACGTACCGCTCGAACGCCTCCGGGCTCGGCCCGCGCAGCACGAACTGGTACTGGCTGGGCGAGATCGCGGTGTCCAGCGTCAGGTCCTGCTCCGGCTGCGCGTACAGGCGGATGCCGGGCACGCCGGCCACGTCGTCCTGCAGGCGGCGGGCGATTTCCGCGGCGGTCTCGCTGCGGTCGTCGCGCGGCTTGAGGTTGATCAGGAAGCGGCCGTGGTTGAGCGTGGTGTTGGTGCCGTCGACGCCGACGTAGGAGGTGAGGTTGGCCACGTCCGGATCTTTCAGGATCGCCTCGGCCAGCGCGCTCTGGCGGTTGACCATCGTGTCGTAGGACACCGAGTTGTCGGCGATGCTGATGCCCTCCAGCACGCCCACGTCCTGCACCGGGAACAGCCCCTTCGGGATCACCACGTACAACGCGCCGGTGATCACGACGGTGACCAGGAAGGTGACCAGCGTGGCCTTCTGGTGTTGCATCACCCAGCGCAGGCCGCGCTCGTAAGTGGCGAGGGTCTTGTCGAACAGGCCTTCGCTGAACTTCTCGAAGCGGCTCGGGTGGCGGTCGTGTTCGGCGCGCAAGATGCGCGCGCACAGCATCGGCACCAGGGTCAGCGAGACCACGCCGGAGAGCACGATGGTCACCGCCAGGGTCATCGCGAATTCGCTGAAGAGCCGGCCGATCACCCCGCCCATGAACAGCAGCGGGATCAGCACCGCGATCAGCGACACGGTCAGCGACAGGATGGTGAAGCCGATCTGCCCGGCGCCTTTCAGCGCGGCATTGAGCGGCGTCTCGCCTTCTTCAAGGTAGCGCACGATGTTCTCGATCATC
>JAATFG010000098.1 GCA_015655355.1 Lysobacterales bacterium | reverse complement strand
CTCGCCTTGAACGGCAGCTACGCCGGTGCGATGGGCATGGGCCAGTTCATGCCGTCGAGCTATCGCCAGCTTGCGGTCGACGGCGACGGCGACGGCCGCCGCGACCTGTTCGCCGATGCCGACGACGCGATCTTCTCGGTCGCCAACTATTTCGCCAAGAAGGGCGGCGCCAACGGCAGCTGGGTGCGCGGCGCGCCGGTCGCGGTGCGGGCGACGCTGCTGCCGGGGTTCGGGGAATTCAATCCCGACGAGTGGCTGCCGACGTACTCGCTCGCCGATTTGCGCCAACGCGGCTACGTCGTGCTGGGCGATGTCCCGGCGGGCACTACCGCCACGCCGATTTCGCTGGATGGCGAAGCCGGCAAGGAATACTGGCTCGGCTTCCGCAACTACTACGCGATCACCCGCTACAACCACTCGAAGATGTACGCGATGGCGGTGTACGAACTGTCGCAGGCGATCGCCGCCAGCACCCAGCCGATGCCGGCGCCGAATTTCCCGCTGCCGGCAACGCCAGTGTCGAACGCGGCGCCGGCGCAAGGCGCCGTCGCACCCGCCACGCCGGCTTCGAGCGTGCCACCCGTCGCGCCTGCGCCGGTGGCGCCACTTGCAGCGCCGGCTTCCGCCACGCCTGCTGTACCGACTTCCGTCGCCGCACCCCAACGATGAAATTCCGCAGTTCCGTTCCTGTCGCATTCGCGGGCGCGCTCGCCCTGTTCGCCGCGTGCCTGTTTTCGGCATGCTCGTCGTCGCCGAAGAAACACGCCCCCGCCGCGACGGGCGGCGAAGTCGTCGCGCCCCCGGCGCAAACGCAGGCGGCAAACGCAGGCGGCAAGGATTGCTCGCGCTACCAGCCTGCGCAGGAAGACCCGTCGACGCGCGGCGACTACACCCGCGGCGGCCTGTACAAGCCGGGCGTGCGCGATACCACGCCGGACTTCGTGCCTGACCTCGATTGCATCCGCGAGCCGGTGGTCGATGACGAGCCGCATTCGGCCATCGGCAACAATTCGCCTTACTACGTGCTCGGCAAGAAGTACAAGGTGCTGGACTCTGCCTCCGGCTACGTCGAGCGCGGCACCGCGTCGTACTACGGCAACAAGTTCCATGGCCGCCTGACCTCGAACCACGAGGTCTACGACATGTACGCGTTCACCGCCGCGCACAAGACCTTGCCGCTGCCGAGCTTCGCCCGCGTCACCAACCTCGACAACGGCAGGAGCGTGATCGTGCGCATCAACGATCGCGGCCCGTTCCACGATGGGCGCCTGATCGACCTGAGCTATGCCGCTGCGGTGAAGCTCGGTGTCGTCGGCAAGGGCACCGGCAATGTCGAGGTGCGCGGGTTGACGCCGCGCGACATGCGCCGTGCCGGCGCGGCGCAACGCGTCGACGACAGCGTGCATGCGCCGCCGTCGGGCGATGATGCCGGCCACGGCGTGCAGGCCGTGGCGGTGACGCTAGACGATGCGCCGGTGGCCGCCGCGCCATTGCCGGCGGCATCGCCGCTGCCGCCGGTCGCCGCCGCAACGGCGGATGCGCCGAAACAACCGATGCCAACGCTGTCCGCACCGGCGAAAGGCTTGCAATTGCAGGTGGCCAGCTTTGCCAATCGCGACAACGCCGAGCGCGCGCTCGGCAAACTGCGCGCCGCCGGCATCGAAGGCGAATTGCTCGCCAGCGAGGACGGCAGCCGCTGGCGCCTGCGCGTGCCGACCAGCGAAACCGAGGCCGATCGGCTCGCCCAGCGCATCGTGCAACTGGGCTTCGAGCGACCGCAGCGCGTCAGGGATTGATCAGTCCACGCTCACCTCGCGCGGCGTACAATTCCCGGCCTTCCCCCGATCACCAGTTCGCACTGGAGCCTGCATGAAATCCCCTGTTTTCGCGGCCGTCACGGCTGTCGCCCTCGTCTCCGGCCTTGCCTTCGCGCAATCCACGCCCGCGCCGCTGCCGCCTCCGGCCGACGTGGTCGAGATTCCGCCGGCGCCGGCCCCGGCGACGAGCAAGGCATGGATCGTGATGGACTACGCCAGCGGCGCGGTGCTGGCCGGCGGAAACATCCACGAACACCTCGCCCCGGCGAGCATGACCAAGGTGATGACATCCTATGTCGTCGCCGCCGAATTGCAGAACGGCAAGGTCAAGCTCGACGACCCGGTGTTGATGAGCGAGAACGCGTGGCGCAAGGGCGGCGCCGGCACCGACGGTTCGTACAGCGGCTTTCCGGTCAACAGCACCGCGCCGTTGCAGCAGATGGAAATCGGCATGGTCGTGCAGAGCGGCAACGACGCGGCGATCGCGCTGGCCGAGCATGTCGCCGGCAGCGAGGAAGCCTTCACCCACCTGATGAACAGCTATGCGCAGCGCATCGGCATGAAGGACACGCAGTTCATGGATGCGACCGGCCTGTCCGAGGACGGCCACTATTCCAGCGCCTACGACATGGCCCTGCTCGGCCGCGCGCTGATCCACGATTACCCGCAGTCCTACGCGTACAACAAGATCAAGGAATTCACCGTCGGCAGCATTACCCAGCCGAACCGCAACCTGCTGTTGTGGCGCGATGCGGCGGTGGACGGCATCAAGACCGGCCACACCTCCGAGGCCGGCTACTGCATCATGAATTCCGCCGTCCATGGCGACCAGCGCCTGATCACCGTGGTGATGGGCGACAGCTCGATGAAGCAGCGCGCCGACGATTCCTACGCCCTGCTCAATTGGGGGTTCCGCTTCTACGAAACCCACCGCCTGTACGAAGCCAACGCGGCGCTCGCCACGCCGCGGGTGTGGAAGGGCAAGGAAAACAGCGTCAAGCTCGGCGTCGCCGAACCGCTGCTGGTCAGCGTGCCGCGCGGCCGCTACAACGACCTCAAGCCGAGCATGGACCTGCCCAAGCAGATCGTCGCGCCGCTGGCCAAGGGCCAGCAGGTCGGCACGGTCAAGGTGGAACTGGACGGCAAGGTCGTCGCCCAGGCGCCGCTGGTCGCCATCGAAGCGGTCGAGCAGGGCGGTTTCTTCAAACGCCTGTGGGACGGGTTCTGGATGTGGTGGCACAGCAAGTAATCCGATCTTTGTAGAGCCGGCTTGCCCGGCCGCACGCGAGGAGATCCCGATGGACATCGAAAAGATCAAGGCCGAAAACCCTGATACCGGCTTCCAGTTCCCCGGCACCTTCGAGCTCAGCGCGATGGGCACGGCCGACAAGGGACTGGAAACCGAATTGCCGAAGCTGCTGGTGCAATGTGGCGTCGAAGTGCTGGAGGAAAGCATTTCCTGGAAGCATTCGAGCAACGGCAAGTACGTCAGCGTGCGCATCAGCTTCAAGGCCGATACGCGCGAACAGTACGATGCCGCGCACCATGCGCTGCGCGAGCACCCGGAAGTGAAGTGGACGCTGTGACCGAAAACGCCCGTGCAGTTCCCTCTCCCCTCGTGGGAGAGGGCGGCGCGGATGCGCCGGGAGAGGGACCGCTTTTCGCCTGCACGGTGCACGACCTCGGCCGCCGCGCCTACGAACCGGTATGGCGCGCGATGCAGGAATTCACCGACGTGCGCGATGCCGCCACGCCCGACGAAATCTGGCTGGTCGAACACGATCCGGTTTTCACCCTGGGCCAGGCGGGCAAGGAAGAACACGTGCTCGCGCCGGGCGACATCCCGGTGATCCACGTCGATCGCGGCGGCCAGGTCACCTACCACGGCCCCGGCCAGATCGTCGCGTATCCGCTGTTCGACCTGCACCGCATGAAGATCGGGGTCAAGGAATACGTCTGCCGCATCGAGCAGTCGATCATCGACACCTGCGCCGAATGGAACATCCACGCCGAGCGCAAGTACGGCGCGCCCGGCGTGTACGTCAACGGCGCCAAGATCGGCGCGCTTGGCATCCGCGTGCGCAAGGGCCGCACCTTCCATGGCCTGAGCTTCAACATCAACCTGTCGCTGGAACCGTTCCAGCGCATCAATCCCTGCGGCTACGTCGGCCTGCAGGCGGTGGCGTTGAACGACCTCGGCGGGCCGTCGACGCCGGACGCGGTCAAGCCAGTGCTGCTGGAAAAGATGGCCGCGCAATTCCATCTGGAATTGCACGAATGAGGTGCCCGTCGTTCCGCCTCGATCCGCGCAAGGCGTGAGCGTCGAACCCGGCACGCTGATCTAACGCCAACTGGCGCGGCTGTCGCCCGAATCCGTCGCCGCGCTCGACCCGCCCGCGCTGGCCAAGCTCCGCGCCTTGCTGCTGGCCAGCGATTTCGCCGCCGACACCCTGCGCCGCCAGCCCGGATTGCTGGCGCATCTGCTGCACGATGCGTCGCTGCCGCTCGCGCCGCCGCAACTGACGCAGGACAACACCGCGGAATGGCCGATGCTGCTGCGCCGCTTCCGCATCGCCGAATCGACGCGGCTGGTCTGGCGCGACGTGGTCGATGGCGCCGGCGTCGATGAAATCCTGTGCGCCGCGACGCGGCTGGCGGAAACCTGCCTGCACGTCGCACTGGCCGCGCTCGAAGCCGAATTCGCGCAGAAACACGGCGTGGTGCGCGACGCGGACGACGCGGTGCAGCGCCTGGTCGTGTTCGGCCTCGGCAAGCTGGGCGGCGGCGAACTGAATTTTTCCTCGGACATCGATCTGGTCTTCGCCTATCCGGAACCGGGCCAAAGCGATGGCGCGCGTCCGCTGGCGGCGGAAGATTATTTCGCCAGGCTCGGCCAGCGCCTGGCGAAGCTGCTCGACGAAACCACGGCCGACGGCTTCGTCCATCGCGTCGACCTGCGCCTGCGCCCGTTCGGCGGCGATGGCCGCATCGCGCTGCCGTTCGCGGCGATGGACGCGTATTTCCAGCGCGAGGGCCGCGACTGGGAGCGCTATGCGTGGCTCAAGGCGCGCGTGGTCGCCGGCGCCGTCGAGGCCGGCGAGCACTGGCTGCAAACGCTGCGTCCGTTCGTGTACCGGCGCTATCTGGATTTCACCGCGCTCGACGGCCTGCGCGCGATGAAGGCGCTGATCAACGCCGAAGTCGCGCGCAAGGAACTCGACGACGACATCAAGCGCGGCCGCGGCGGCATCCGCGAGATCGAATTCCTCGCCCAGTCGCTGCAACTGATCCACGGCGGGCGCGACGCGAGCCTGCGTGAGCGCCGCCTGTTGCCGGCGTTGCAAGCGTTGGTCGCGGCGCGACAGGTTTCGGTCGAAGTCGGCGCGGCGCTCGCCGCCGATTACCGTTTCCTGCGCAGGCTGGAAAACCGCCTGCAGATGCTGCGCGATGCGCAGACGCACGTGTTGCCCGCCGACGCGAGCGACCGCGCGCGCATCGCGCGCGCGCTGGGCCATGCGGACTGGGCGGCCCTGTCGCGCGAACTGGACGCGGTGCGCGAACGCGTTGCCGGCGAATTCTCCGAACTGCTCGCGCCGCGCCGGAAAAAGCGCGATGCTGGCGCGCTGTCCGGGTACTGGCTGGCCCTGCCGCAAGGCGGCGACGCACAGGCCTTGCACGATGCCGGTTTCGGCGCGGAGGCCGATGCGTTGCTGCGCGATTTCACCCGTTCGCTGGGCGTGCGCGAGCTGTCCGCGCCATCGCGGCAGCGGCTGGATCGCGTGCTGCCGGCGTTGCTGGAGGCCGCCGCGCATTCGCGCAACGCCGACGCGGCGCTGCAACGCCTGCTGCAACTGCTGCGCGCGATCCTGCGCCGCGCATCCTATCTCGCCCTGCTCGACGAACAGCCGCAGGCGCTGGTGCGGCTGGTCGACGTGTTCGCGCGCAGCGCCTTCCTCGCCTAGCGCCTGGTCGCGTTCCCGCTGCTGCTTGACGAACTGCTCGACGCGCGCATCGCCGGCCCGCTGCCGACGCGCGCGGAAATGCGCGCCCAATGCGCGGCCACCCTGCACGAAGCCGATCCCGAACTTGCGCTGCGCCTGCTCAACGAAACCCATCTGGCGCTGGGCTTCCGCATCGCCCAGGCCGAACTGGACCGGCGCCAGCCGGCCCACGCCAGCGCGCGGCAACTGGCATGGCTGGCCGAGGAAGCGTTGCGCGCGGTGCTGCACATGGCCGAGGCGGAACTGGTCGCCGTGCATGGACGCGTGCCGGGCGCGCGCTTCGCGATCGCCGGCTACGGCAGCCTCGGCGCGGAGGAACTCGGTTTCGGTTCCGATCTGGATCTGGTGTTCCTGTTCGATGCGCGCGCCGATGCGCAAAGCGACGGCGCCAGGCCCATCGACGCGGCGCTGTGGCACATGCGCCTGACGCGCAAGGTCAGCACCTTGCTCGGCGCGCAGACCGGCGCCGGGCGCCTGTACGAAGTGGATGCGCGGTTGCGTCCGGATGGCAGCAAGAGCGGTCTGGTCACCTCGCTGGCCAGCTTCCGCGATTACCAGCGCCAGCGCGCGTGGACCTGGGAGCACCAGGCGCTGGTGCGCGCCCGCGGCGTTGCCGGCGATGCGTCGCTGCTGGCCGATTTCGACGCGCTGCGCGCGGAAGTGCTGGCGGCTCCGCGCGAGGAGGGAAAGCTGCGTGCCGACGTGGGCGAGATGCGCGGGAAGATGCGTGCGGCGCTGGATCGCGGCGATGCCGCGCACTTCGATCTCAAGCAAGGCGCCGGCGGCCTGGTCGACATCGAGTTCCTGCTGCAATTCCTGGTCCTGCGCGCCGCATCCGTGCAGCCGGCGCTGCTGGCCGCGCGCAACACGCGCGAACTGATCGATGCCGCGCACGCCGCCGGCCTGCTCGCCGCGGACGCGCACGCGGCGCTGCTGGCCGCGCACGCGCTGTTCCTCGGCGAAAGCCTGGCCTGCACGCTGGACGGGCGCAAGCGCATCGTGCCGACCGGCGCGGCGATCGCAGCGGCGCGGCGGGACGTGGCCGACACCGTGCGCGACTGCGGCCTGGATTTCGCCTGAGACTACAGGCCGAGCCGCCGCTTCACTTCCGCGGCGACGCGCGGCGTCTCGCGCAGCGGTTCGACCGCGAAGGGCGCCAGCGCGGCGTCGAATTCGCGGATGCGCTTGCGTGCCAACAATGCATCGACGAAGTTGCGCGCACGGCCGCGCACGCCGCGTGCATCGAACACGAACACCGGCACGCGCGTCGCGCAGGCCTCGGAAATCATGTTGACCGAATCCGGCGTGCACACGATGCGCTGCGCATGCGCGAGCAAACCGGCGTAGGGATTCTCGCCATCGCGATGGTCGCGCCACAGCGCGTGCGGCACGTCGGCGAAGCGCGAGGTCAATTGCGCGACGATGTCCGCCGGCGTGCGCCGCGACACGGTGAGCAGCAGGCTGCCGCCCTCGCGTTGCGCGAGCGCTTCGAGCGCGGCGGCGAACCGCTCGAATTTCTCCGCATCGAGCCGCCAATGCGCGCTGTCGCCGCCGAGCAGCACCGCGGTGCGCGGCGACGGCAACGCGGCGAACCGGTCGAAGCGCGCGCGTCCCGCGTCGAGCCATGCGTCGTCGACCGGATTGAGGCTGCCGGGCAGGGTGATGACGTTGGCGCCGCGCAGGCCGTCATGCTCGGGCGCGATGACGACATGCCAATGTCTTGTGTCGATGCGCGGGTCGAGGATCTGCACGGTCTTCGCGCCGCATTCGCCGAGCAGGCGCGTGGCCAGCGCCGCGTGGCGGCCGCAGCCGATCGCCAGCCGCGGCGGTCGTGCCAGCACGTGCGCGAAGTCGTCGCCGAAAGCTTGCCCCGCGCCGCCGCTGGGCGCGAAAAACGGCCATTTTTTCGGGGAAATCCAGCGTGCCGGGGGGCGCGGCCGCAGCTCGAATTCGAGCGCCGGCAGGTCCAGAGCAGTGGCCAGGGCCAAGGCCTGGCGACGATTGCCGGCGGCACCGTCGTGCAGCACGAGCGTGGCGGGGTTGGCGGTTTCGCGTTCCACGGGGATCAACAATCCGTTGCAGAGGGCCGGGTGTCGTTGCGATGCCGACACTCTACACTGCGATTCCCGAGTAATTCACCTGCAGGCCGAACCGTGACCGAAACACTCGAACATGCCGCGCTGGACAAGGCGACGCTCGACCAGTTGTTCAACACCGCGCGCACCTACAACGCCTTCGGCGGCGAGGTGGGCGAGGAGACGTTGCGCAAGCTTTACGACCTGCTGAAGTGGGGCCCGACCGCGGTGAACTCGACGCCGGCGCGCTTCGTCTTCGTCAAATCGAAAGAGGCCAAGGAAAAGCTGCGCCCGGCGCTGAGCGAAGGCAACGTGGCCAAGACCATGGCCGCGCCGGTGACGGTGATCGTTGGCCATGACCTCGATTTCAACGACAAGATCAACTACCTGTTCCCGCACGTCGATGCGAAGGGCTGGTTCCCGTCGACCCGCGAAGGCCGCGAGACCGTCGCTCTGCGCAACAGCAGCCTGCAGGGCGCGTACCTGATCCTTGCCGCGCGTTCGCTCGGCCTCGATTGCGGGCCGATGTCCGGCTTCGACCACGCCAAGGTCGACGAAGCCTTCTTCGCCGGTACCGCGATCAAATCGAATTTCCTGGTCAACCTCGGCGTCGGCGATCCGGCCAGCGTGTTCCCGCGCGGACCGCGCCTGCCGTTCGACGAGGCCGCGAGGATTGAATAAGGCACGTCCGAACAACCGTTCCAGACTCCCACGCATCACACACTCAACCCAAAGGAAAACTGCCATGCGCAAGACCCTTCTCGCCGCCGCCTTGTTCGCCATCGCCGGCAGCGCTTTCGCCGCTCCGGTCACCTACAAGCTCGATCCGGCCCACACCGACGTGATCGCCACCTGGACCCACTTCGGCTTCTCCAAGCCGAGCGCGCATTTCGGCGACATCGACGGCACGCTCGTGTACGACGCGGCCAAGCCGGAAGCTTCCAGCGTCAACGTCACCCTGCCGCTGTCCGGCCTCAACGGTTTCTCGGACAAGTTCAACGAACACCTGCACAGCGCCACCTTCTTCGACGCGACCAAGTTACCGAGCGCGACCTTCAAGAGCACCCAGGTCGAAGTGGTCGATGCGACCCACCTCAAGGTGACCGGCGACCTGACCATCAAGGACAACACCCATCCGGTCACGCTGGACGTGACCCTCAACGGCCTCGGCGAGCAGCCGATGCTGAAGGTGCCGGCGATCGGCTTCAACGCCACCGGCGTCGTGAAGCGCACCGACTTCGGCGTCGGCACTTTCGCCGGCCCGGTCAGCGACGAAGTGCAACTGTCGATCACCACCGAAGGCTACGCCCAGCCGGCCGCCGCGCCGGCGGCTGCGGTCGCGAAGAAAAAGAAGTAAGCCGCAAACGCCTCCTCTCCCTCGCTTGCGGGTGGGAGGGCATGCTTCACCGAAAACGCTGGCTTGTGCCGGCGTTTTCTTTTGGAGCGCGCTAAAATGACCGCGTCTTCCGTTCACCCAGACCCGCCGCCATGAGCCAGACCGCCACCGCGCCTGCCAATGCCCAGAAGCAGTACACCGTCAAGCGCAGCGAGTTGCCGCTGAGCTGCCCGACCGCGGAGATGGCGCTGTGGAACTCGCATCCGCGCGTGTACCTGCCGATCGAGAAGGAAGCCAACCACGAAGCCGACTGCCCGTATTGCGGCGCGCACTTCGTGCTGGTCGATTGAGCGAGCGCAAGCTCGTCGTCGTGCAACTGCTGCCGGCCTTGAATGCCGGCGGTGTCGAGCGTTCCACGCTCGAAATCGCCGATGCGCTGGTGAAAGCCGGGCATCGCGCCATCGTCGTTTCCGCCGGTGGGCGGCTGGTCGCGCAATTGCTGGAAACCGGCGCGGAACACGTCGAGCTTGATGTCGGCGCGAAATCGCCGCTGGCGCTGCGCCATGTCCCAGCGCTGCGAAGAATCTTCCGCGATGCCGACATCGTGCACGCGCGTTCGCGCCTGCCGGCGTGGCTGGCGTGGCTCGCCTTGTACGGCATGAAAGGCAACAAGCCGCCCGCTTCAAAACCACGCTTCGTCACCACGATGCATGGCCTCAATTCGCCGTCGCGCTACAGCGCGATCATGGCGCGCGGCGAGCGCGTGATCTGCGTGTCGCGAACGGTGCGCGATTACCTGCTGCAACACTATCCGCGAACCGACGAGAAAAAGCTCGTCGTGATTCCGCGCGGCATCAATGCCGCGCAATTCCCGCACAACGACGGCAAGCGCGATGCACGCGCGCAAGCCGCCGCGCAATTGCCGCAACTCGGCGGTGACGGCCCGCTGCTGTTGCTGCCCGGCCGCGGCACGCGCCTGAAGGGCCACGCCGATGCGTTGCGCCTGCTTGCCGCATTGCGCGGCGATGGCCTCGATGCACGCTTGTGGCTGCCGGGCGCGCGCGCGCCCGGGCGCGATGCGTATCTGGCCGAACTCGGACGCGAAGCCGCACGGCTCGGCATCGAAAATGTCGTGGTTTTCAGCGAAGCCACCCCGCGCATCGCGCAGGCCTACGCGGCCAGCGACCTGGTCCTGCAACTCTCGCGCAAGCCGGAGGCCTTCGGCCGCACCGTGCTCGAAGCGCTCGCCATCGGCCGTCCGGTGCTGGGCTGGGCGCATGGCGGCGTCGGCGAATTGTTGAAGGAACTGCAACCGCAGGGGGCTTCGGCGCCGTTCGATTTCGACGAATTGCAACGCCGCGCCCATTCGCTGCTGCGCGCGCCGCCGGCATTGCCGCCTGCGATTCCGTACACTTTGCAGGCGATGCAGGACGCCACCCTGCGCCTCTACGCACAACTCGCGCACACGCCTTCGCCATGAACACTGCCGCCACCCAAGCCGACGCGACGCAAACCCAGGGTTGGCGCAAGGCGCCGTTCTGGGTTCTGGCCTTCGTGTTCCTGTGGCCAGCGCCGGGCATCGCGATGAGCCTGCGCGTGCTCGGCGCACTGGTCGCGATCTGGTTCCTGTTGCATCGCCGGTTCCGCGGCGGTGCGCGCCTGCTCAGCGGACAGGCATGGGCGCTGACCAGCGTGCTGTTCGCCGCGTACTGGCTGCCGGACCTGTTCTCCGCGTTCGACGCGATCAATCCGGCGCGCGCGTGGCGCGAAGTCGGCAGCGACCTGACCTGCCTGCCGTACCTGTGGCTGGTCGCCTCCGCGGTGGCGAGCGAACGCGGCCGCCGCATCACCTTCAATGGGCTGGCGATCATCGCCGCGGTGTGGACCGTCGATGCCTTGTTGCAGGCCGCCAGCGGTTTCAGCGTGCTGTACTGGGGCGTCGATCATCTCAAGCAATTGTTTGGCGGGGCGCCGGTGTGCACGGCCGCGCAAGAACTGGCGCCGGGCCGCATCAACGGCATCTTCAGCAACTGCAACCCGAAGCTCGGGCAAATCCTGGCGAGCCTGTCGCCGTTCGCGCTGTTCGCGGCGCAACGCCGGTTCGGCATCGGCGGCTGGTTGCTCGCGGCGGCGGCGGTCGGCATCGCGGTGCTGCTCGCCGGCGCGCGCGCGGCGTGGGTCACCTATGCGCTGGTGCTGCTGTTTTCCGGCTGGCGCCTGCTCGGCTGGAAGAAGCTGCTCGGCGTGTTCGCGGCGGCGGCGGTGTTGCTGGGCGCGCTCGACCTGGCCTCGCCGATGCTGCACGAGCGCATCGTGCGTACCGAGGCGGCGCTGTCCGGCGGCGAAGGCAACGTCGACGTCGCCCTGTCCGGGCGCGCGCGGATCTGGCGCGGCGCGGTGTGCATGATCGAGCAGCATCCGATCAACGGCGTCGGCGCGCGCAATTTCCGCTACGCGTGGAAGGCCTGCGATCCGGAAGCGAACCAGCCTTCGCCGTGGGGCAATGGCGATGCGCTGCACGCGCACCAGATCGTGCTGGAAGTGCTCAGCGAAACCGGCGTGCTCGGCCTGCTGCTGTGGCTGGCCGGCGTGGCGCTGGCATGGCGTGCATGGACCTTCGCCAGTGCGGCGGCGAAGGAGCGCGCGCGTCCGGCGATGCTGGCGCTGGCGGTCACCGTGTTCCCGTTCAACACCCACTTGGCGTTCTATTCGGCGTTCTGGGGCGGCGTGGCGCTGCTGCTTGCCGCGCTTTACGCCGGCAGTTTGTGGTCGCGCGACGAGTGAGTGCCGCGCGGGACGAACCAGGTTCGCAAGGTCAAGCGGAGATCGGGGGCTGTGAAATGATGGGAAAAATCCTGTTCGGGTTGATGCTGCTTTGTTCGTCCAGCGTCATGGCCGATGGCATCGATCAGTCGCGCGAAGCATCGGTCAAGGCGTTTCTGCGCGGTATTGATGCTGATTCCCGGGATCCGAACGCCCGCTACGTCGCCTCGTTCGCGGACTTGAATGGCGATGGCAAGCAAGAAGCCATCGTGCAGATCATCAGCGATGAGTGGTGTGGCAGCGGAGGGTGCTCGACGTGGGTGCTCGTGCAACAGGAGGGCAGGTGGAAAGAACAGTCGAGCATCTCGATTGTCCACGGTGATGTTCGTCTGTTGCCGCATGTCAGCCATGGTTGGCATGATTTGAGCGTATTCGTGGCTGGCGGCGGCCTCACGCCGGGCTACGCGGTGCTGGCGTTCGACGGCAGGAGATATCCGCTCAATCCGAGCGTGCCGCCGGCACGCAAAGCCAGGCCCGGCGAGGCTGAAGCCGGCAGGCTTCTGCTGAGTGCCAGCTATGCGAATGCGTCGCCGCTTTACGGCGATTGATCAGCGGTAGAGATCGCCGGCCGCGCCTTCGGGCTGGCGCTTGAAGCGGCGATGCAGCCACAGGTATTGCGACGGCGCTTGCCGCACCATCGCTTCGATGCTGGCGATCACCTTCGCGGTATCGGCGGTGGCGTCCTTCGACGGGAAATCCGCGAACGGCGGCGAGAGTTGCAGCGTGTAGCCGCCGTCGTCGCGGCGGATGTGCGAGAACGCGATCACCGCCGCGCCGCTCAAGCGCGCGATCTGGTGGGTCGAGGTCAGGCTGTGCGCCGGCCTGTTGAAGAACGGCACGAACACGTTGTCGCCGCGGCGCGCGTCCTGGTCCGGCGCGAACCAGAGCAAACCGCCGGATTTCAGGTGTTTCAGCGCCGGGCGCAATTCGTCGCGGGTGAACATCGCGGTGGCGTAGCGCAGGCGACCACGTTTGACCGCCCATTCCATCGCGCCGCCGGAGTGCGGACGGTACATGCCGGCCAGCGGCGCGTAATCGCACATCAGCCGCGCGGCGATTTCCAGCGTGGTGAAGTGGCCGGAGATCACGATCACGCCGCGGCCGCCGGCGCGCGCGGCTTCGAGGTGTTCGAGGCCTTCGACGCGCAGGCCCTTCTTCATCGGCGCGACGCTACCCCACCACGCGCGGGCGAACTCGAACAGGCCGATGCCCACGTCCTGCATGTTGCGCCGGAGCAGGGCGTGCTGCGCAGCGGCGTCGAGCTCGGGAAAGCACAGCGCGATGTTGCGTCGCGCGACCTTGGTGCGGGTCCACGGCGACACCGTCAGCAGGTTGCCGATGGCGCGGCCCAGCGCACGTTGCAGCGGCCACGGAATGCGCGCGGCCAGTGCGGCCAGGCCGATGGCCAGCCACGCCGGCCATTGCGACGGGGTCAGTGGCGGCGCGCCGTCGTCGAGGTACTCGGCGGATTTCGGGGCAACGTCATTCATCGTGGCATTGTAAGCGGCACTGCACGGACGTACCTGTACGGGACTTCGACGGGCGGGCACGGCGCGGCCATGCCGTAGAATGGCGCGGATGCGCAAGGATCCGACCGAACGACTGCTGCGCGGCCTGTATTCGGCCGTGCTCTATCTGTTGATCCCGGTCACCGTCTACCACCTGATCTGGCGCGGGTTCCGCGCCCGCGAATACCTGCAGCGCTGGAACGAGCGCTACGGCTACTATTTCGCGCCGCCGCGCGAAGTGGACGTGTGGGTGCACGCGGTCTCGGTCGGTGAAGTGAATGCTGCCGCGCCGGTGGTCAATGCGTTGCGCGCGCAACACCCCGACTTGCGCTGGCTGATCACCACGATTACCCCGACCGGCTCGGAGCGCGTGCGCGCGCTGTGGGGCGACAGCGTGCAACACGTGTACGTGCCCTACGACCTGTCCGGCGCGGTCGGGCGGTTCCTGCGCGCGTTCCGGCCGCGGCTCGCGCTGGTGATGGAAACCGAATTGTGGCCGAACCTGCTGTTCGGTTGCCGCGATTTCGGCATGCCGGCGTACCTCCTCAACGCGCGCCTGTCGGCGCGTTCGCTGCGCGGGTACAAGCCGCTGTCGGCGCTGATCAGGCGGATGCTGCGCACGCTGCGCGGCATCGGTGCGCAATCGCATGACGACGGCGCACACTTCGTCGCGCTTGGCGCGGCGCGCGAGCGCGTGCTCGATACCGGCAACCTCAAGTTCGATATCGCCGCCCCGGCGAATGCCGGCGAATTTTCCGCGCAATTGCATGCGCGCATTGGCGCGCGGCCGGTGTGGATCGCGGCCAGCACGCATGTCGAGGAGGAAGCGCCGGTGCTGGAAATGCACGCGCGCCTGCGCCGGCAGTTCCCCGGGCTGCTGCTGCTGTGGGCGCCGCGCCACCCGGAGCGTTTCCCGAAAGTGGCCGATGCCGCGCGCGATGCCGGTTTCCGCGTGGCCACGCGCAAGGCGCAAATCTGGCCGGACGCGGACGACGACGTGTTCGTGGTCGACACGTTCGGCGAGCTGATGCTGTTCTACGCCTGTGCCGACGTCGCCTTCGTCGGCGGCAGCCTGCAGGCGATCGGCGGGCACAACCTGCTGGAACCGGCGGCGGTCGGCACCGCGATGGTCACCGGGCCGCAGTTGCACAACTTCAAGGAAATCTCGAAGCGCCTGGTCGAAGCCGGCGCGCTGGAAATCGGCAGGGACGCGGATGAAGTGGAAGCGCACGTGGCCGCGTTGCTGGCCGATGCGGGCAAGCGCGACGCAATGGCGGAAGCGGGCCGCGCGCTGGTCGAACATGGCCGCGGTGCGTTGCCGAAAACGCTGGCGATGATCGCGGCGGATTTGCCCTAGGGCGATTCAGGCCAGTTGCATGATCTGGTTCAATACCAGCAGTACTTCGGTGAATTGCGCGTCGCCCAGGCGCTTGATCGGATGCGGCCTGGCCTTGCGCACTTTCCAGTCGAACGACTTGGGCTGGTGGCACAGCACGTAACTGGTGGCGCCGGACTTTCGTCCGTTGGCAACGCCCGCGGCGACGGCGAACGGGTTGCCGGCGTTGTACGTGGCGGTGGTCATCGGCAAGCCGAGCACCAAGGAAGTGCGCTGGTTGAAGGCTTGCGGCGACAGCACCAGGAACGGATGCAGGTCGCGCATTTCGCGGCCAGCTTGCGGATTGCAATCGATCCAGATCACGTCCTGCCGGTCCGGCACCCACGCCGGCTTGGCGGCGACCGCCTTCACCATTGCTCGGCGCCCAGCCTTGCCGCATCCATCGCTTCGCCGCCATGTTTGTCGGGATCGAAGCGGGCCAGGCGTTGTTCCAGCGTGAGCGTGGTTTCGGCAACGGGCGCGATGACGACGTTGCCGTCGTGCACGCTGATGCTGACCCGCTGGTTGGCGCGCAACTTGGCCGCGCGCGCGATCGGTGCGGGCAGGCGCACGCCGAGGCTGTTGCCCCAGTGCTTGATGTCGAGCAGGGTTTCGGCCATGGCGGCGCTCCGGCAATGTATAAACGTGGTTTATACGCCGCCGTCGGGGCCCGGTCAATTCAGCCGCGAACGCACGCCGCCGAGTTCGATCAGTTTTTCGCGCGCCGCGTCGACGTCGTTGGCGTTCGGCGCGAGCTTGAGGTAGCGCTACAAATCCTCGCGCGCGCCGTGCGCGTAATCCATCTGCGCATAGGCGAGGCCGCGGTCGCGCAGCGCGTCGGGCAGGTCCGGCGCGAGCTTGAGCACGCGGTCGGCGCTGCGCGCGGCGCGGTCCCATTCCTTGCGTTCGGCGTAGACGCCGTGCAGGTTGCGCAGCACGCGCATCAGGATCGCGCGCTGCGTGGCCGGTTCGAGGATCTGCAGCAGCACGTGGTCGTCCGGCGGGTTGCCGCCCATGTGCGGCCTGGCGCGCTCGCGCAGTTCGTCGGCGCCGAGCGGGCGGCCGCCGTTGAATGGGTCCATGACGAGAATGCCGTCGTCGACCGGCAGGCGCACGAGGAAATGCCCGGGAAAACTCACGCCATCGAGCGGAATGCCGAGCCGGTGCGCGACTTCCATCTGCACCAGCGCCAGCGAGATCGGGTTGCCGAGGCGGCGCTCGAACACTTCGTTGATGTAGCTGTTGCGCGGGTCGTAGTAGTCGTCGTGGTTGCCGCCGTAGCCGAGTTCGTCGAACAGGTGGCGGTTGATCGCGGCCATCTGCAGCGGGTGGCTGTCGATCGCGGCGACTTCGCCGCGCAGATGCTCGACGTGCGCCTGCACCATGTTGTCGTACTGCATGGCGTCGAGTTCGGGGTATTCGTCGTGGGCGATCAGCAGCGCGGTGCCGAGCAGCGGCACCGCTTCGTCTGGCGTTTTCGCCAGCGCATCCCAGTCGGGCAGTTTCAGGACATCGGCCATGTGCCCAATGTGCGGCCGGAGCGCGCCGCAATCAAGAGGGCAGGCGAATCGCGAAAACCGAAGCCGGCGCGGCGCCGCGGAATCGCGCTGAACGTGCCGGCTCAGTTCGCCGGCAGCGGCACCGACTTGGTCACGTCCAGCACGTCGCCGTCCTTGAACTGGAACTGGTCGGCCTGGCCGGCGTTGAGTTCGAGCACGTAGCGCGCCGGCACGTCGCTCGGGTACGGCGGGCAGCCGTCGCCGAGCGAGCACGGCGGCACGTCGCGCTGTTGCTTGACCAGCTTGCGCGCGTTGTCGAAATACAGGATGTCCAGCGGGATGCGCGTGTTCTTCATCCAGTACGCCTGCGGCTGCTCGACTTCGTGGATGAAGAGCATGCCCTTGTCGGCGTCGAGATGGTCGCGGAACATCAGGCCGCGCGCACGTTCTTCCTCGGTGTCGGCGATTTCCACCGTGTAGCGGTGTCCGTCCAGTTCCACCCACGGTTTGCCGGCGCTGGCGCAGGCGCCGAGGGAGAGCAGGGCGAGGGCGGCGAACGGGCGAAGCGTCATGGCGGAATTCCGATGATTGGCGTGCGCCCAGTTTAAAACAAAGGGCCGCCGTGCACGCCCTGGCGTGCTCAGAAAAGCGGACGCGTTTCGCCGATGCCGACTTCGTCGCGCTTCTTGCGTGCGCCCCAGCCGCCGGCGCCGGCGTTGAAGTGCGGCTTCTCTTCGGCGGTGCCGCGTTTTTCCGCGTCGTGCTTCTGGTGGGTCTGTTGCGCGAACGTCCTGAACTGGCGTTCACGCAGCGCGTACAGATCGTGGTCTTCGCGGTGTTTGCGCGTCATCACGTCCTCGACCTGCTCGGTCTGCGGCACGTGCGCAAACGGAATCCGCATCGGCGCCGCGTCGCGTTCCAGCGCCTGCTGCATCGCGCCGAAATACACCGAGTTGTTGCCGTACTTGCGGTTGATCGCGTCGATCGCCGCGCTGATGTCGCGTTCCTTGCGCCGCGATTCGATCAGTTCGCCGCTGGCCAGGCCGCGTTCCTCGAGACCGACCAGGGTGACGGCGACCGACAGCGGCGGGTGGCGCTTCGGGTTCCAGCGCTTGCAGGCTGCCTGGGTTTCCAGTTGCGCGAGCTGTTCGCCGAGCAGGTGCAGCAGGTTCGGGGTGTCGTCGAGCGCGGCGAAGCGCAGGTCGCGCTCGAAACGGTTTTCGAGGCCGACGAAGCGGATGCGGATCGCGAGCCCGGAGGCGGTGAAGCCGTCCTTGCGCAGGCGCATCGCGGCCTTGGCCAGCAGCTTGAACAGCACCGAGCGCGCGCCGGCGTAGCTGCGCAGCTCCGGGCCGAGCACGTGCGAATGGCCGATCGAGCCGCGCTCGGTCTTGCGTTGCGGCACCTCAAAGCCGCGCAGCAGCATCCAGAAGCGTTCGCCTTCGACGCTGCCCCACGCATGCCGCAGCTGGTCGCGCGAGGCGCTGCAAAGCTGTTCGGCGGTGGAGATGCCTGCATCGTGCAGGCGCTGTTCCATCGACGCGCCGATGCCGCAGAAATCGCGCAGTTCCAGTGCGTGCAGGCGTTGCGGCAAATCGCTTTCTTCCAGCACGGTGAGGCCGTCGGGCTTGTGCATGTCCGAGGCGGTCTTGGCAAGGAATTGGTTCGGCGCGATGCCGATCGAGCACTTGATCCAGTCGAAATCGGCGGCGATGCGGCGCTTGATCCGCTGCGCGATTTCGATCGCGTTGTCGCGCTCGCGTTCGCGGCCCATCAGCAAACACGGCACTTCGTCGATCGACGCGGGCTTTTCGTGGTGGATGCAATCCTCGATCGCGTCCATCAGTTCTTCGTGGGCTTCGACATAGCGCGCCGGGCGCGCTTCGATCAGGGCGATGTCCGGATACTTCTCGACCGCTTCGCTGACCAGCGTGCCGGTACGGATGCCGTACTCCTTCGCTTCGATGCTGGCGGCGATGCAGCACGTCGTCGGCGACAGCACCGGCACCACGCCGACCGGCTTGCCACGCAAGGCCTTCCGATCCTGTTGCTCGACCGAGGCGAAGAACGAATTGAAATCGACGTAGAGGCAGCGCAGGGTCATGGCACGCGGATTTCAGTGCAGGCTGACAGTATCGCGCCGTTTCGCCCCGCGTGCCGCGACGCCGGTCAGTCGGCGGCGTAGACCAGCCGCAGTTCCGCATACTGGCGCGACGCGGCGAGGGCCAGTTGCGCGGTCAACACCGGGTTCGCGGCGTCGCACAGCCGATGGCCGAGGGCGATGGAAACCAGCTCGAAGTTGACCGGTTCAGGCAACGTGGCGCGCGGCGGGAAGAAGCGGTCGTACGCGGCGAAGCGGTCGCCGACCAGCGCTTCCCAGTCGTCGTCCAGTTGCGTGCCCAGCCTGACGTGGTGATGCAGCTCGAATGCGCCGCGCGCTTCGCTGGCGCGGCTGGCCAGGGTGGCGTTGCCGTAGGAACCCAGCGCCGGATGGTCCGGATGCGCGTGGCCGAAACCGGCCCAGGTCAGCCACAGGCGGAACAGGAACAGCTCGCACAACACGCGCTTGGGTTCGGGATGTCCGCGCAGCACGAACGCATACTGGTGCCGGTACGGCGCGTGCGCGCACTGGTAGATCAGTTCGTTCAACAGGTTCAGCGCGGAAGCGTCATGGCCATGGCGCGCCGGCGGCGATGCTGCCTGATCCATCAAGTTCCTCTTCCTTTCGTTCGACCAACGATCACATAATTAATAACCCGATTAGTTCATTCAATATAACCCGATAAGTGAAACAGTGTGGGCCGCTCTGCGTAACGTGACGGCCCATGAGCGACGAACGCGAGCAGTTTTCACGGCGCCTGTCCGAAGCGATGCGCGCGGCGGGCTACGAACCGCGCCCGGCGGTGTTGTTCCGCCTGTTCAATGCCAGTTACCGCGGCCGTTCGGTCAGCGTGCAGACGGCGTCGCGCTGGCTCGGCGGCCGCGCGATGCCGGAACAGGACAAGCTGCGCGTGCTCGCGCGCCTGTTCGGCGTCGAGCCGCACGTGCTGCGTTACGGCAGCGACAACCGCATCGCCGAATCGCGCCTGCCGTGGCCATCGGTCGGCGTGCGTGAACGCGAGGTCATCGATGCCTTCCTCGCCCTGCCGCCGAAGCGGCGGGCTCTGGTCGGCGAACTGGTCAGGACGCTGGGCGAACGCTGACGCGCCATGCCCGCGGGTTCGGAATGCCCGTGTTCAGAACACTTGCGGCGGCTCGCCGCCGACGATCACCACGTCGGCCTTGCGCCGCGCGAACAGGCCGACGCTGACCACGCCGGGGATCTGGTTGAGCTCGCGCTCCAGCGCCGGCGGATCGACGATCGAGAGATTGTGCACGTCCAGCACCACGTTGCCGTTGTCGGTGGTCACGCCATCGCGCCACACCGGCTGGCCGCCGGTCCTGGCGAGGATTTCGCGCGCGACCAGCGAACGCGCCATCGGGATCACTTCCACCGGCAGCGGGAACTTGCCGAGCACCTTCACCCGCTTGCTCGGATCGATGATGCAGACGAACTTCCGGCTCGCCTCGGCGATGATCTTCTCGCGCGTCAGCGCCGCGCCGCCGCCCTTGATCAGGTTCTTGTTGCCGTCGCATTCGTCGGCGCCATCGACGTACAGCGACAGCGTGCCGGTGGAGTTGAGCTCGAGCACCTCGATGCCGAGCGCTTTCAGCTTCGCCGTGCTCTGTTCGGAACTGGACACCGCGCCGGCGATGCGGTCACGGATCTTGCCGAGCGCATCGATGAAGTAGGCGACCGTGGAACCGGTGCCGACGCCGACGATCATGCCGTCCTCGACGTGATCGATGGCTTTTTCGGCGGCGAGGCGTTTTGCGTCGGACATGGTGGTTCCTGCCTGGTAGGGGCGGCATTCCTGCCGCGAGGGTCATTCGAGGGCGAGCAGCAGCTTCCACTGCGCCGCTGTCACCGGCAGCACGGACAGGCGATTGCCGCGCTGGATCAGGGCGAAGCCTTCGCCGAGCGCGTCGGCGCGGGCCTTGATTTCGTCCAGCGAAACGACACGCTGCAGCTTGCGCGCGAATTTCACCTCGACCAGGTCCCAGCGCGGTTGTTCGCGCGTGGATTTCGCATCGAAGTAATCGGATTCCGGGTCGAACTGGGTGGGGTCGGGATACGCTTCGCTGGCGATCTCGGCCACGCCGACGATGCCCGGCACTTTCGCGTTGGAGTGATAGAACAGCACGCCGTCGCCGGGCCGCATCGCGCGCATGAAATTGCGCGCCTGGTAGTTGCGCACGCCGTTCCACGGCTCGGTGCCGACGCGTTCGAGGTCGTCGATCGAGAACGCGTCCGGCTCGGATTTCATCAGCCAGTAGTGCTTGCGGCTCACGCGGAAGCTCCAGCGAGGTAAGTGTTCGATTCGGTGCAGATGGCGTCCAGCGGGACGTCCCAGTCTTCGGCGTGCAACGCATCGACGCGCTGCGCCTCGAAGCCGACGCCGACCAGATGCGGCGTGCCCTTGCCGAGCTTGCGGAACGCGAAGGTCTTGTCGTACCAGCCACCGCCCATGCCGAGGCGGTGGCCGCGCGCGTCGAAGCCGACCAGCGGCACCGCGACCAGCGCCATCGCGTCTGGTTCGAGCGCGGTGGCCGGATCGACGTCCGGCTCGGGAATGCCGAACTTGTTGCCGACCAGCGCGTCGCCGGCCTTCCACGGCGCGAAGCGCAGTTCCTCGCCGTGCAGCACGGGCAGGCAATACGTGAGCGATTTCGGCAGCTTCAACTGGAAGGCGTGCAGGGCGATTTCGCCGTCGCTGGCCCAGTAGCCGGCGACGAAGCCTTCTAGCGGAAGCGGTGCTTGTTGAAAGAAGGGCAGCGAGAGCAGTTGCGACGCCAGGCCGTCCGCCGCCACGATGCGCTGCTTCGCCGGCAATTCGCGGCGAATCTGGCGCAGTCGCTGGCGCAGTACGGCGCGGTCGCCATCGGATTTCGGGGAAGCGGGCATGCGCGAATTCTAAGCGATGTTTCCGTTCCCATTCCCGCAAAAAAGCGAAAGGCGCCATCAGGCGCCTTTCGCGATGATCGAATACATCCTCCGCCATGCCGATGCGGCGAAACGACCTTGAACCCGGGGTTCAAGTGGGACGGGTTGGAGACCATCGGGCTTCCCGCTGCATGGCGGACTTGCACTCCCGGCCTCGGTGCCGCCCCGGTGTCGTTGTTAAGGGACAAGGTGAATGTTTTGCCAGCTGTCGAGCACGGCAGAGGATGTGGAGCGAAGTATAGCGACGCACGCCAATTCGCAAAAGCCATTCGTCGGCGGATGCATCGTTGCAAGCGCGCGCACGTTCATGCTGCGACGCGATGCGGGAAATGCGCACGATGCGCGCAGTTGCGCGTTCAGTCGCCGAGCACGCGGTCGATGCGCGCGCCCAGTTCTTCCAGCGTGCGCACCAGTTCCTTCTCGCGGCCGGCAAGCTGGTCACGCAACTGTTGCAGTTCGTGGGCGAGGTTGAGCGCGGCGAGCACGGCGATGCGGTCGACCGCGGCCAGTTTGTTGCCGCCGCGTACCTCGCGCATCTTGTCGTCTAGCAGCCGCGCCGCGGCGAGCAGGCTGCTGCGTTCGCCCGCGGCGACGCCGACGGTGTATTCGCGGTCGAGGATGTGGACGCTGACCGGTTCGCTGCCGCTGTTGCCCGATGCGGCGCTCACGTGTGCTGCTCCAGCGATTTCAGCCGCGCGATCATCGCTTCCACGCGCGAGCGCGCCATCTCGTTCTTGGCCAGCAGTTGCGAGCGCTCGCCGACCAGTTGTTCCTGCTGGTTGCGCAGGCTGCGGTTCTCGTCCTGCAGGCGCTGGACGCGGTCGGCCAGGTCGTGCACGCGCCGGGCGAGGGCGCGGATCTGGTCGAGGAGGGCGTTGTTGTCCATGCGTGCATGATTGGAAGCGCGCGGCGGGCGGTCAAGGCCGCGCGGGGCCGAAGCGGCGGAAATTCCGCGAACTGCGTCGCGATTGGAGGCACTTGCCTATTGCGCCTGCACCGCGCGCAGCGGCGGCGTCGGCACGTAATCGAGGACGAAACGCAGGCAATCGGCGGCCGGCAGCGCACGCGAGACGTAATGGCCCTGCACTTCGTCGCACTGGTGCTGCTGCAGGAACTGCAACTGGCCGACGGTCTCGATGCCTTCGGCGACCACGGTCAGCGAAAGCGCGTGGCCCATGGTGATGATCGCGCTGGTGATCGCCTCGTTGTCGCGGTCCCAGGTCAGGTCGCCGACGAATTCGCGGTCGATCTTGAGCGTGGTGAACGGCAGGCGCTTGAGATACGCGAGCGAGGAATAGCCGGTGCCGAAATCATCGATCGCCAGGCCGACGCCGAGCGCGCGGCAGGCGCGCAGGGTCGCCGCGTTCCTGTCCGGGTACGCCATCACCGCGCTTTCGGTCAGTTCCAGTTCGAGGTGTTTCGCGTCCACGCCGGTTTCGGCGAGGATGTTCGCGACGACGTCGGGCAAGTCGCCGCTGTGCAGTTGCAGCGCCGAGACGTTGACCGAGATGCGCATGTCGTCCAGGCCCGCATCGTGCCACTGGCGCAAGGTGCGGCAGGCTTCGCGCAGCGCCCAGGTGCCGAACTCGACGATCAGCCCGGATTCCTCGGCGAGGGTCACGAACTGGTTCGGCGAAACCATGCCGAATTCGTGGCTGTCCCAGCGCAGCAGCGCCTCGGCGCTGGCGATGCGCTGTTCGTGCAGCGACAGCCGCGGCTGGTACACCAGCGACAATTCGTTGCGCTCCAGCGCGCGGCGCAGGCCGTGGGCGACGATGGCGCGGTGCCGGTTCTTCTCGTCCATCGCCTCCGAATACACCGCCCAGCGCCGGCGCCCGGCGGTCTTGGCCTGGTACATCGCGGTGTCGGCGTGTTTGATGAGATCGCTTGGCACCTGCGCGTGCCCGGGATACAGGCTGATGCCGATCGATGGCGTCACCGACAACTCCATGCGCTCGCCGAAACTCAGCGGTGCGGCGAAGGCGTCGATGATCGCCTGCGCGATTTTCTCCGCTTCGGCACTGCCGGCGATGTCTTCGAGGATCACGGTGAATTCGTCGCCGCTCAGGCGCGCGACGGTCTGCTGCGCGCCGACCACGTGCTGCACGCGCGCGGCCACCGCGCGCAGGATGCGGTCGCCGGTGGCGTGGCCCAACGAATCGTTGATGTCCTTGAAGCGATCGAGGTCGAGGAACAGTACCGCGACGTGGCCGTTGTCGCGACGCGCACGCACGATCGCGCGGCTCAATCGGTCGGACATCAGCGAACGGTTCGGCAGGCCGGTCAGCACGTCGTAGTTGGCGAGGTAGCGCAGCTCCTGTTCGGCGCGCTTCTGCTCGGTGATGTCGCCCAGCACCAGCACGTGCAGCAGCTCGCCGTTGACGTCCTCGACCGCGTTGGCCTCGACCCGGCTGAGGATTTCCTCGCCGTCCTTGCGCACCTGCCAGATCTCGCCGCTCCAGCGCCGGTTGCGCGCCAGTTCGTCGCGGATCTGCTGGAAGAAATCCTGTTCGTGCTGGTAACTGTTGATCAGCGACAGCGGCTTGCCGGCGACTTCCTCGTAGCTGTAGCCGGTGGTCCGGGTGAAGGCGGGATTGATGGTGACGAAGCGGTACTGGCAATCCAGCACCGCCACCGCCTCGCCCATGCTGCGCATCACTTCGGTGGCGATGCGCTGCTGGTAGCGCGCGCTGCGCCGCGTGCTGATGTTGCGCGCAGTGCCGGCCAGGCGCACCGCGGTGCCGCGCGGATCGCGCTCGACCACGCGGCCGCGTGCGCGGATCCAGGTCCAGTTGTCCCCGCCTTGCAGGTCCATGCGGAACTCGGCGAGGAACAGCGGCGTCCTGCCGTCGACGTGTTCCTGCAAGCGCTGGCGCACGCGCAGCAGATCGTCCGGATGGATCGGCGGCAGTTCGCCCGGTGCGCGCGGCGTGGCCGCCGGCAGCGGGTCGAGCTCGCCGCCGCTGAGCCGGTGCAGCGTGCGCTGGACCAGGTCGTAGTCCCAGAAGGTCTCGCCGGCCGCCCACAACGCCAGTTGCAGGCGCTCGTCGTGGTCGGCGACCGCCGTGTCGCCCGCGTGCGTCTTGCCCAGCAGGCGCAACAGCCGGCAGCGCAGACGGGACAACAGCGGGATCTTGCGCTCGGGCATGGGAGAGCCTCCACGGACTTGGAATCCAGTGTAGCCCCGCGCCAACGGCGCAACCAGCGCCGCCACGGCTTACACTTTGCGCTTGTTAACCCGTCCCGAGTCCGCATGGCTGCCGCATTGCCTTCCTTTCCCGATGTCGTCCACGCCGCGCAGCGCGCCGAGCTGGGCGTCGATGCCAGCGAACTGCATGGCTCCCTGGCCGGCTGGCTCGCCGGCGGTGGCGAAAATTCCGCCAACTGGCCGGCGCAGGTGCTCGCCGACGCGGCGTTGCCGGCACCGGACAAGGACAGCGCGCTCGATGTGCTGCGCACTGCCACCGCCGCCCAGCTCGACGACCGCGATTTCGAATTCGAGCTGCTGCTTCCGGAGACGGATGCGGTGGCCGAGCGTGCCGAGGCGCTGTTCGGGTGGTGCCGCGGTTTCCTCGGCGGTTTCGGCCTGGCCAGCGGGAACCAGGCCAAGTTGTCCGAAGAAGGCGACGAAGCGCTGCGCGACATCGCCCGGCTCGCCCAGGCCGACGCCGAATTCGGCGAGGACGAGCAGGAGGACGAGGCCGCGCTGGCCGAGATCGAGGAATTCGTGCGCGTCGCCGCACTGCTGTTGCACGGCGATTGCGTGCTCGCCGTGCAGCATCGCAAGAAACTCAACTGAGCGATGAAAGACATCACCGGACTTTCCGCCGGCGAATTCGCGCGCCGGCGCAAGCAACTGATGCGCATGGCCGGCGACGACGCGATCCTGATCCTCCCCGCCGCGCCGCCGCGCGTGCGCAGCCACGACATGCTGTATCCCTACCGCCAGGATTCGGATTTCTGGTACCTGTGCGGCTTCCCCGAGCCGGACGCGGTGCTGGTGCTGGTGCCCGGTCGCAGGCATGGCGAGGCGTTGCTGTTCTGCCGCGAGCGCGACGCGCAACGCGAGGCCTGGGACGGCACGCGTTTCGGCCAGGAAGGCGCGGTCGAACGCTTTGGCATGGACGACGCGTACCCGATCGACGATCTCGACGAAATCCTGCCCGGCCTGCTCGAGGGCCGTTCGCGCGTCCACTACCACTTCGGCCGCGACAAGGAGTTCGATCTCAAGCTGATCGGCTGGGTCAACCACGTGCGCGCGCACGTGCATGCTTCAGCCGGGAGCGGTGGCGCGCCGCCACCGCACGAATTCCTCGAACTGGGCCACCTGCTGCACGAGATGCGCCTGTTCAAGAGCAAGGCGGAAATCGAGCTGATGCAACACGCGGGCGAGGTCAGCGTGCTGGCCCACGAAGCGGCGATGCGTGCGGCCAGGCCGGGCCTGTTCGAATACGAATTGCAGGCGGAAGTCGAGCGCGTGTTGCGCGCGCACGACATGCCGCCGGCGTACAACAGCATCGTCGGCGCCGGCGCCAACGGCTGCGTGCTGCATTACGGCGCGAACAACGCGCGTGTGCAGGACGGCGAACTGGTGCTGATCGACGCGGCGGGCGAATACCGCGGCTACGCGGCGGACATCACCCGCACGTTTCCGGTGGGCGGCAGGTTCTCGAAGGAACAGCGCGCGTTGCACGACCTGGTCGGCGCGGCGCAGAAGGCGGCGCTGGCCTGGGCGAAACCCGGCGCGGCCTACGAAAGCGGCCACAACGCCGCGGTCGAGACGCTGACCGAAGGCTTGCTGTCGCTGGGCCTGTTGCGCGGCGATGCATCGATGCTGATCGAAAGCGGCGGGTACAAGCGCTTCTATCCGCACAAGAGCGGGCACTGGCTCGGCCTGGACGTGCATGACGTCGGCGATTACCGCATCGACGGCGAATCGCGCCTGCTCGAAGCGGGCATGGTGTTCACCATCGAGCCGGGACTGTACGTTCGCCCGGATGATGCGAGCGTCGATGCGCGCTGGCGCGGCATCGGCATCCGCACCGAGGACGACGTGCTCATCACTGCGGACGGCCATCGCGTGCTCACGGAAAGGCTCGCGCGCTCTGCCGATGAAATCGAAGCGCTGATGGCGCGCTAGACGAGGTGGCGGCCAACCTTGGCGTGCAGCAACTCCACCAATTCCGGTTGCATGTAGTCGTAATCGTCGGGAATGTCGAGGCAAATGACGCGCTGTTCGCCGCGCATGTGCGGCCTGAACCTGCTGCGCAGCCTGTTCAAGTGCGCTTTCTCCATGACGAAAATCAGGTCGGCCCATTCCACCAGTTCGCCGGTCAAGGGCTCTTCGGCATCGTGGTTCAACCCGGCGGACAAAACTTCCAGATCTTCGCGGACTGAAAAGACCCGTTCGGCCGTCGGGCTGCGCAGGCGATTCCGGCCGCAAACGAACAGGACTTTGCGCATGGCTCAACTCACGCCGCGGCGCCAGCTTGTGACAGGAACACCGGGCGGGTCAGGTTCTCCGCTTCGCCGGTGGTGCACAGCACGTTGTCCTCGATGCGGATGCCGCCGAAGGGGCGGAATTCGTCGACGCGCTTCCAGTTGATCTGGTTGCCAAGGCCTTTCGCCTTCGCGTCCTCGAGCAGCATGTCGATGAAATACAGGCCCGGCTCGATGGTGACGACCATGCCCGGTTCCAGCACGCGGGTCAGGCGCAACGCCGGCGCGGTCGCCGGGCGCTCGATGCGGCCGCCGCGGTCGCTGGCGGCGAAGCCGGCGACGTCGTGCACCTGCAGGCCGAGCTGGTGGCCGACGCCGTGCGGGAAGAAGGCGAAGCTGACGCCGCTTTCGACCGCGCTCTGCGCATCGCAGGTGATGACGTCGAAATCGCGCAGGATGCCCATCAGCGTCAGCGCCGCGTCCAGGTGCAACTGCTTGTAATCGACGCCGTCGCGCACCTGCTGGCCCATCGCGGTCTGCGCCTTGTCCACCGCGTCGATCAGTTGCTGGAAATCCGAGGCGGCGTCGTAGGCGTAGGTACGGGTGATGTCGGCGGCGTAGCCGTGGAAGCTGGCGCCGGCGTCGATCAGGAAGCTGCGCAGCGGCGTCGGTGCATGTTGGCCGAGATCGGTGTAGTGCAGCACCGCGCCGTGTTCGTTGAGCGCAATGATGTTGCCGTAGGGCAGTTCGTTCGCGTCCTGGCCGACCGCGGCGCAGTACGCCATGTGGATGGCGAATTCGCCGGCGCCGCCGCGGAACGCGGCTTCGGCGGCGCGATGGCCCTTGATCGCCAGTTTCTGCGCTTCGCGCATCAGCGCCACTTCGTAGGGTGTCTTGTACGAGCGCTGGTATTCGAGGTAGTTGACGACGGCTTCGGGATTGTTCGGCGCGAACGCGCCCAGCGTGCTCGGCGCTTCGCCGACGATCGCGCAACGCGACGCATCCTTCGGCAGCAGGGCGATGGCGTCTTCCGGCTTGCGGATGACGTGGATGTCGAAATGCTCGACCCACCAGCCGCTCGGCGCGGCCGGAACGACGTGCCAGTAGTCGCGCGGCTGGTAATAGATCGCCTGTGGCTTCTTGCCCGGCGTGTATACCAGCCACGAATACGGCAGCTTGGTCAGCGGCAGCCAGTGCTTGAATTGCGGGTTCACCGCATACGGGTAATCGCGGTCGTCGAACACCTGCCAGTGCTGGGTGCCGCTGGGGATGACGAGATGGTCGAAGCCGCCGCGTTGCAGCGCCTCGTCGGCACGGCGCTTGAGTTCAACGAGATGGCTGGAATAGAGGGCGGCGAAATCGACGGTCATGGTGCGGCATGCATGCATGGAAAGCGCACATTATGCGCCCGCCGTCAGCGTGCGCCGATCCAGTGCTGCAGCGCGACCAGGTGTGCCTGGGAGAGGGTGAGGAAGCGGAAGCCGGCCCAGTGCTGGCCGGGCGCGTGGGTGGCGCTGGTCCACAGCAGGTGCGCGCCGATGTCGATCAGGTAATCGCCGCGCGGGCTGTCGAGGCGGAAGCGCAACTGGTACAGCGCGTCCTCGACCAGCGGTTTCTCGCTGACCAGGAGCATGCCGGTTTCGGAAATGTTGCCGAGCAGGCCGATCTCCTCGCCGCTCATCAGGTCCAGCACCGGCAGCGGATGCGGCACGGTGCGACGCGCGGCGCGGCGGGTGTTTTCCTGTGCGGCACTGATCATGACGGTGCGCCCGGAGGCATGCGCAAGCGGGCCAGCACTTGCGTCCAGGCGCCGTCGAGCAGTGGCGTGTCCTGCCTGGCGGCGATGCGCACGCGGTCCTGGGCCATGCCGTGGGCCAGTTCGTCGAGGTCGTGCTCGCCGCTGCGCTGGCCTTGCGCGTCGACCAGCAGCGCCTGGCCGGTGCTGGCGCTGTGCCACGACAGGCGCAGCCGCCGTGGTGTGTGCGTGCCGTCGCCGTCCAGTTCCAGCCAGGTGCCGAACGGCAGCGTGCCAAGCCGCTGCCGGCAGCGTTGCGCGGTGGCGTCGAGCGTGGCGTGGCTGCGTGCGGCAGCATCGGTTTCGCCGAGGCGTGCGCGGTATCTCAGCTTGACCAGCAGGCGGGTGCGCGCCAGTGCGTCGGTGCTGACGCCGGACAGATGCCGGGCGATCTCGCTGGCCTCGTCGGCGTGGTAGCCGACCTGGAGCAGGGCACGCAGCACGCGCGGCGCCAGCCCGGCGTCGGCAGGATTGCCGCCGGCGGCGAGCACGTCGGTCAGCAGCGCCACGTCGTGCCATTGCGCCGAATCCTCGCCGAAACGCAGCCGCGCCAGCGCGAGCACGTCCGCCCACGCCTGGCGTAGCAGGGTCTGCACGAACTTCGACGGCTCGCGCAGTTCCAGCGCCGCTTCGATCTGCTCGCTGGCGTGGAGCTTGGCCGCTTCGAGCCGGTCGCGGCCCTGCGCGGACTGGATGTGGCGGCGCTCGGCCAGCTCGGCCTTGCGCGCGCTCTGGCGCAGCGCGTCCTCCACTTCGCCCTGGGCTTGGGCGAAGCGCGGCGCATCGGTACGGGCGAGGTTTTCCATCAGCGCGTGCAACTGGCGGGCGCCGGTGTCGTCGCCATCAAGCGGCAGGTCGTCGAACCATGCACGCAACACGGCCGGATCGACTGCCGGCGCCTGCGGCACGGCGATCGTCCCGTCGGACGCGATGGCAGCGGGTGCGGCCGCGGACGCGACAGGCTGCCGTGCGGCAATGGCGGCTGCGTGGCGGGCGGCGCGCTCGATGCGGCCGCGGTACGGGCGGAACACCAGGCCCGGCAGCACGCCATGGCTGGACAGCAGTTCGTTGAGCAACTGCAGGCAATGCGCGTATTCGCGCAGCATCACCGGCTCGAACAGGCGATACAGCTGCAATTGCCATTCCGGCGACAGTTCCAGCACGTCGGTGGACTGGCGCAGCGCGCGCAGCAGCGACTGCGGCCCGGCGGGGATGCGTTCGAACCCGAACGCCGGCGCGCAGGCGAGCACGCCGAAACGCTGGCCGAGCAGGTGCAGGTCGGTGGCGTGCTGGTGTTCGAGCCTGCGCAGGACGTCGCCGAGCACGACCTCCTGCTCCATTTCCTCGTGATCGACCAGGCTCAGATGCTGGTATTCGAGCGATGCCGGGAGGCTTGCCGGGGCCGATACCGGCTTGCGGATGTCGGCCAGTTCGGCCTCGATCACGCCCAGCAGGCGCGGCAGCCATTGCCCGCGGCGCTGCCGGAAATCGGCGATGCGCTGCAGGGCTTCGGCTTGTCCGGCGCTGCCGCGGGCCGTATCGGCGGCGCGTTGCAATTGCGCTTCCAGCGCCCACAGCAGGGCCTCGGCCGGCGCGGCCAGCTCGGTGGACAAACCCTTGGAATAGCTCTCCAGACTGGCGCGCACACGCGGCGACAAGCCGGCCGCGGCCACCGGCATCTGGCTGCCGGACGAAAAACTAGGCATGGATAACATCGAAAACGTGCCCCCTGTCACACTACGGCCTATCATACGCACCTGATCCGGCCTGTGCAGGCCAGATGACGAGGCGGACGGGTGGTGTTCAACTAATTTCCAGGTCGCTGGACCGGAATGGGCAGGCCGCTCAGGTGCCCAGGAACAGTTCGATCACGTCGTTGGTGAAGCGTCGGCCCAGTTCGGTCGGCACGATGCGGCGGCCGTCATTCAGCAGCCAGCCCTCGCGTTCGGCCTGGTGCAGCGGTGCGGCGATCGCATCGGTTCCAAGGCCGGTGGTCGCGGTGAAATCCGCCAGCGAAAAGCCCTCGACCAGGCGCAGCGCGTTGAGCATGAACTCGAACGGGCGGCGCGACGCATCGATGCGGTCGTCGCCGCCGATCGCCGCGGGGCCGCCGGCGTGCTGCAAGTACGTGGCCGGGTGCTTGACCTTCCAGCGGCGCAGGATCGTCTGCTCGCTGCCCAGCGTGAGCTTGCCGTGCGCACCGGCGCCGATGCCAAGGTAGTCGCCGAAGCGCCAGTAATTGAGGTTGTGCGCGCACTGCCGCCCGGCTTGCGCATAGGCGCTGACTTCGTACTGCGCGTAGCCGGCGCCGGCGAGCAGGCGCTGGCAGCGTTCCTGCATGTCCCACGCGTCGTCGTCGTCGGGGATGCCGCGCGGCGGTTTGGCGAAGAACAGCGTATTCGGTTCCAGCGTCAGCTGGTAATGCGAGATGTGCGCGGGCGCAAGCGCGAATGCGCGCTGCAGGTCGTGTTCGGCCATCGCCGGGGTCTGTTCCGGCAATGCGTACATCAAATCCAGATTGATGTTGTCGAGGCCGGCGTCCTGCGCCAGTTTGACCGCAGCTTCGGCCTCACGGCTGTCATGGATGCGGCCGAGGCGGCGCAGGCATCCGTCGTCGAAACTCTGGATGCCGAAGCTGATGCGGTTCACCCCGGCTTTCGCGTATTCCTCGAAGCGGCCGTGCTCGGCGGTGCCGGGATTCGTCTCCAGGGTGATTTCCGCGTTCGGCGCGATGTTCAGGCGCGCGCTGGCCTGTTGCAGGAACGCGTCGATGAAGCGCGGCGCGAACAGGCTCGGCGTGCCGCCGCCGAAGAACACGCTGTGCACGCTGCGGCCCCAGACCAGCGGCAGGTCGAATTCGAGGTCGCGGATCAGCGCGTCGACGTAGTCGCCGAACGGCAGCGCCCCTTTGCCTTGATGTGAATTGAAATCGCAATACGGGCATTTGCGCACGCACCACGGCATGTGCACGTACATCGACAAGGGCGGCGGGATCAGCATTCGAGATCTGTCAGTCCAGCGAGGATGCAGGGGCCTCGCAACAAAGCGATTATCGGGGGAGCGACTTGCGAGGCCCCTGCATCCTCGCCGCCAAGTCAGAACGAAGCTTTCACGAATTTCTGCCGCAACTCGGCCAGCGCCTTGCCGCGATGGCTCAGCGAATTCTTAAGCTGCGCCGGCATTTCCGCTGCGGATTGCGCGTGTTGCGGGTCGAAGAACACCGGATCGTAGCCGTGTCCGCCGCTGCCGCGGCGCGCGCGCAGGATCGTCCCGTTCCATTGGCCTTCGGCGATCAGCGGTTGCGGGTCGTGCGCATGCCGGACCAGCACCAGCACGCAGTAGAAATGCGCGTCGCGTCGCGCGTCGTCGACATCGCCCAGTTCGCGCAGCAGCTTGTCGATGTTGGCCTGCGCGTTGCCGTGTTCGCCGGCATAGCGCGCCGAATAAATCCCGGGCGCGCCGCCGAGCACGTCGACGCAGATGCCCGAATCGTCGGCCAGTGCCGGCAGGCCGGTGAGCGCCGCGGCGTGGCGCGCCTTCAGCAGCGCGTTCTCGACGAAGCCGAGGCCGGTTTCCTCGGCATCACCCACGCCCAGTTCGCTTTGCGCGACAAGTTCGACGTCCGCATCGGCCAGCAACTGGCGCAGCTCTTCGAGCTTGCCCTTGTTCGACGACGCCAGCACCAGTTTCATGCATCAACCCGCTTTGTTGGGGACGGCATTGCTGCCGCGATTGGCTCACGCCGCCAGCGCGGCCTGCTGCGCCGCGAACAATTCGGCCATGCCTTTCTCGCCCAGCGCCAGCAGCGCGTCGAGTTCGTCGCGGCGGAAGGCGTGGCCTTCGGCGGTGCCTTGCAGTTCGATGAAACCGCCGCCGTCGTTCATCACCAGGTTCATGTCGGTGTCGCAATCGCTGTCTTCGGCGTAATCGAGATCGAGCACCGGCACGCCGCGATACACGCCGACCGACACCGCCGCGATCGCACCGAGGATCGGATTGCGCTTGAGCTCGCCTTTCCTTTGCAGGCCGTTCACCGCATCGACCAGCGCGACGTAGGCGCCGGTGATCGCCGCGGTGCGGGTGCCGCCGTCGGCCTGCAGCACGTCGCAATCGAGGGTGATGGTGCGCTCGCCGAGCGCGCCGCGATCGACGCAGGCGCGCAGGCTGCGGCCGATCAGGCGCTGGATTTCCAGGGTGCGGCCGCCCTGCTTGCCGCGCGCGGCCTCGCGATCGGAACGAGTATGGGTGGAGCGCGGCAGCATGCCGTATTCGGCGGTGACCCAGCCTTCGCCCTTGCCGCGCAGGAACGGCGG
>JAATFG010000100.1 GCA_015655355.1 Lysobacterales bacterium | reverse complement strand
TTCGTCACCGACAACGACATCATCGGCGGCAATTCCGGCAGCCCGGTGATCGACCGCGACGGCCACGCGGTGGGCCTGATCTTCGACGGCAACATCCACTCGCTCGGCGGCGACTTCGCCTTCGATGGCAGCGTCAATCGCGCGGTCGCGGTGGACACGGCGGCGATCATGCAGGCGCTGCGCAAGGTCTACGGCTTCCAGGCGCTGGCCGGCGAACTGGACAGCGGCCATCGCTGAGCCGTCTTGCCATGCGGGAAAAGAAAAAGGAGCCGCAAGGCTCCTTCTTCGTGAGGCGGACAGCGCGGTTCACTGCTGCTGTCGTTTGGCCTGCTTTTCGATCTGCTTGTCTTCGTAATCGACCGGCGATTTTTCGCCGGCGAAGGGATTCAGGCGGCGCAGGTGCGAGGGGTAGTGCGGCCAGTGGCCGCTCAGCCACGGATGCTGCGGATCGTTCTGGGTCAGCAGGCGGCGCGCGTCGTCGGCCAGCGGCTTGTTGCCGAGCTTGGTGTAGGCCTCGCCGAGCACGGCGACGGCATCGTACTGGTACTTGCTCTGCGGGTACTGTTCGAGGATGTACTTGGCGCGGTCGATCGCCGAGACGTAGGCGGTGCGCTGGAGGTAGTACAGCGCGGTGTCCAGTTCGTGGCGGGCGAACATGTCGCGCAGGTTGAGCATGTGGTTGCGCGCGTCGCTTGCGTAGTGGCTGGTCGGGAAGCGCGTGACCACGGTGCTGAAATAGCTGTAGGCCTGCTGTGGCGTGGACTGGTCGCGGCGGCTCGGGTCCAGGCGCCACACGTGTTGCAGCCACACCGTGTCGCGGTCGGAATTGACCAGCCCGCGCAGGTAGTACATGTACGCCAGGTTCGGCTGGGTCGGGTAGATGCGGATGAAGCGGTCGATGCTGGAGATCGCGTCTTCCGGCTTGCCTTCGCGGTACTGTGCGTAGGCCGTTTCCATCGCCGCCTGCTCGGTGTACGGGCCGTAGGGATATTGCGCCGCCAGCACCTTGTAGGTGGCTTCGGCCTTGGACCAGTTGGCGCGGGTCATCGCCTGGTGGCCGGCGTCGTAGATCTTCTCCACCGACGCGCCTTGCAGCGGATCCTTCTTCTTGTCCTTCTTGTGGCAGGCGCCGACGGACAGGGCCGCGGCCACGATCAGCAGCAGGGCGGGGATGCGGCGGACGAAGGCGGCGGCGGCGCTGGAAGCGGGGTTGCGGGACGGCTGGGACATGAAAGCGGAGGCCAAGGCTCGAAACGAAAGATGCGATGATAGCCTAGCCGGCGTTCCCGGCCATGAATTCATGCCGAGGGCCGCCCGCACCGGGCTGTCCGACTTCGATCCTCCGTGCCCCGCAAAGTTCCGCAATGCCCCGAAATTCTTCTCCTCCCGTCGCCGATGAACTGATGGACGAGGACGCCGGCGCGCCCGCCGCGTCCTTGGACGCGGCGAAATCCGTCGTTGTTCCCGCCGCGCTGGGCGGCAAGCGCTTCGACGCCGCGCTGGCCGAGCTGTTCCCCGAGTTCTCGCGTTCGCGCCTGAAGGAGTGGATCGAATCCGGCGACGCCCTCCTCGACGGCCAGACCGTGCGCCCGCGCGATCCGGTCCGTGCCGGACAGGTCGCCCGCCTCGATGCCGTGCTCGACACCCAGACCCACGCGCTGCCGCAGGACATCCCGCTGGACGTGCTGTACGAGGATGCCAGCGTCTGCGTCATCAACAAGCCCGCCGGGCTGGTGGTGCATCCGGGCGCGGGCAATCCCGACGGCACCCTGGTCAATGCATTGCTGTTCCGCGACCCGGCGCTGGCCGCGTTGCCGCGCGCCGGCATCGTGCATCGCCTCGACAAGGATACGAGTGGGGTGATGGTCGTCGCGCGCACCCTGCAGGCGCACGCGGCGCTGGTCGAGCAATTGTCCGCGCGCGACGTGCATCGCCAGTACCTCGCCGTCGTGGTCGGGGCGATGGTCAGCGGCGGCACCGTGCGCGCGCCGATCGACCGCCATCCGCGCGATCGCCTGAAGATGGCGGTGCGCGAAGATGGCCGCGATGCCGTCACCCATTACCGCCTGCGCGAGCGCTTCCGCGCGCACACCGCGGTCGAGTGCCAACTGGAAACCGGGCGCACCCACCAGATCCGCGTGCACATGGCGCACATCAAGTACCCCATCGTCGGCGATCCGATGTACGGCGGCCAGCTCAGGCTGCCGAAGGCGGCGAGCGAGGAACTCGTCGCGCAACTGCGCGGCTTCAAGCGCCAGGCATTGCACGCGGAAACCCTCGAGTTCGCCCATCCGGCCAGCGGCGAACCCGTGCGCGTTTCCGCGCCGGTGCCGCAGGACATGCTCGAGCTGATGGCCGCACTGCGCGCCGACAGCGCGGCGCACAAGTGAGCGGCGGACTTCCCGTTTCCGGCGTGCTGCGTGCGCAATGGAACGCGCCGGGCAACGTCCACGCCTTCACCAGCCTGCGCTACGGTGCCGGCGCTTCGGAAAAGCCGTTCGACCGCTTCAACCTCGGCCTGCGCAGCGGCGACGACGTGCGCACCGTGTCGGCCAACCGCAACGAACTGATCGAACGCTTCGGCCTGCCGGACGCGCCGCACTGGTTGCAGCAGGTGCATGGCACCGGCGTGCAGCGTTTCCATGCCGGCGACGAAATCCCGCTGGACGGCGCGCAGGAACCGGTCGCCGATGCGGCGGTGACGTCTGATGCAAATGTCGTGCTGGCAGTCCTCACCGCCGATTGCCTGCCGGTCGCGTTCGCGGCGAAGGACGGCAGCGAGGTCGGCGTCGCGCATGCCGGCTGGCGCGGCCTGGCCGCTGGCGTGCTGGAAAACACCGTGCGCTCGATGAAGACTGCGCCCGCGAACCTGCTGGCGTGGTTCGGCCCGGCGGCGGGGCCGCAGGCGTACGAGATCGGGCAGGACGTGTTCGATGCGTTCGTGTCGAAGGATGCGCGCGCCGAAAGCGCGTTCGTCGCGACCTGCCCCAGCCATTGGCGGGTCGATCTGTACGCGCTCGCGCGCCTGCGCCTGGCCGATGCCGGCATTCCTGCCGAAAACGTTTTCGGTGGTGGCCTGTGCACGATTTCCGAGGTCAAACGCTGGTATTCGCATCGCCGCGACCGGAAGACCGGACGCATGGCCACGATCATCTGGAAGGAATGAGGGAACGATGAGCTTCAATTCCGATTTCGCGAATCTCCCGGGCATCGCCACGCAACGCGACGCCGCGACCATGGATTTCGTGTTCAACCACACCATGTTGCGGATCAAGGACCCGGCCGCCTCGCTGGATTTCTACACCCGCGTGCTCGGCTTCGCGCTGGTGCGCAAGGTCGATTTCGCCGAGTGGAAGTTCTCGCTGTATTTCCTCGTGCTGGCCGATGATGGCGGAATCCCGGCATTCGCCGACGACGAGGCGCGGCGCCAGTGGCTGGCGCGGCAGCGCGGCGTGCTCGAACTGACCCACAACCACGGCACCGAAAACGAAGAGGGTTCCGTGTACCACAACGGCAACGGCGACCCGCGCGGCTTCGGCCACCTCTGCGTCAGCGTGCCGGACATCCGCGCCGCGTGCGCGCGCTTCGAGCAGCTCGGCGTGGCGTTCCAGAAGAAACTCAGCGAAGGCGGCATGCGCGACATCGCCTTCATCAAGGACCCGGACGGCTACTGGGTCGAGATCATCCAGCCGACGCCGCTGGCATGAGCATGCGCGCGCTCGCCGTTCTGGTTTCGTGCCTGTGCATTTCCGCGTGCGGAACCTTGCGCGTTCCGGCCGCGGATTCCGGCGTGGCGCCGGCAGCGATGCAGGGCGATGCCGCGCGTCCGGCGAACGCGACGCAGTGGATTCGCAGCGAGCTGTATTTCGGCGTTGGCAGCGAGGACGGCAACGCCACCCGCGTGCAGGAACAGGCGGTGAGCGAGCAGCAGTGGCGCGATTTCCTCGACCGCGAAGTGACGCCGCGTTTTCCCGATGGGCTGACCGTGTTCGACGGTTACGGCCAGTGGCGCTTCCACGACGCGACCACGCCGAACCGGCTGAAAACCAAGGTGCTGGTGATCCTGCACGAGGACACGCCGCAGCGCCGTGCCGACATCGAGGCGATCCGCAGCGCGTGGAAGAACATGACCCTGCACGAATCGGTGCTGTGGTCGCAGGAAAAAGTGGACGTGTCGTTCTGATGCAGACTTCGCGCCGCGTGCCATTGTTCGTCGCCGCCGACCTCAACGGCTTTTTCGGCCTGCTGCTCGACAACCTGTCTATCCTCGGCTTCGTCGCCGCGGTGCTGGTCGGCGGCGCGGGCATGCCGGCGGACATCGTGTTCGGGCGCATGTTTCCCGGCACGGCGCTGGGCGTGTTGCTCGGCAACCTCGCCTACACGTGGATGGCGCGCAAACTCGCGCAAATGACCGGACGCGATGACGTCACCGCGATGCCGCTCGGGCTCGACGCGCCGACCAGCATCGGCCTCGCCGTGCTGGTGCTCGCGCCGGCGTTCGCCGGCTTCAAGGCGCAGGGCATGGATGCGCACGCGGCCGGCATCGCCACCTGGCAGCTCGGCATGGCGGCGCTGGTCGTGATCGGCTCGATCAAATTCGTGCTGTCCTTCGCCGGCGACTGGATCACCCGGGTGTTGCCGCGCGCGGCGCTGCTCGGTTCGATCGGCGGCGCGGCGCTGACCTTGCTCGGCTTCTTGCCACTGATCGAGTTGCTGCGCGAGCCGGTCGCCGGTTTCGTCACCCTCGGCGTGTTGTTGTACGCGCTGCTCGGCAAGGGCGATTTGCCGGCGAAGATTCCCGGCGTGCTGTTCGCGCTGATCGTTGGCGTTGCGCTGCATTACGGCTTGGGCGCGAGCGGATTCGGCGTGCCGGGTTTCACGTGGCCGGCGCCGATGCATTTCGGTTTCACCTTGCCGTTGCCGAACCTCGGTTTCGTCGCCGGCTTGCATCAGCTCGCGCCGTACCTGGCGTTGCTGCTGCCGTTCGCGCTGTTGATGGTCGTCGGCGGCATCAACGTCGCCGAGAGCGCGCGTGCCGCCGGCGACGATTACCGCACCCGTGACGTGTTGCTGGTCGAAGCGCTGGCCACGCTCGTCGCCGGCCTGTGCGGCGGCGTGGTGCAGACCACGCCCTACATCGGCCAGCCGGCGTACAAGGCGATGGGCGCGCGCAGCGGCTACACGCTGCTGATGGGCGTGTTCGTCGGCCTCGGCGGCGTGTTCGGCTGGCTGACCGGCCTGGTGCAATGGCTGCCGGTTGCGGCGCTGGCGCCGGTCATCGTTTTCGTCGGTTTGGACATCACCGTGCAGGCCTTCGCGCAAACGCCGAAAAGACACCTGCCTGCGGTTGCGCTGGCGTTCCTGCCGGCGATTGCGTACCTGCTCGGCATCAAGTTCGGCGTGTTGGCGCCGCAGCAAGCGGGCGCGCTGTTCGATTCGACCGACGCCAGCGGCTTTTCCGATTTCGCCACCATCAGCGTGCTCGGCAACGGCTTCATCATCAGCGCGATGCTGTGGGCATCAGCCTGCGTTGCATTGATCGAATCGCGTTTGCGCATGGCGTCCGGTTTGTTGCTGGCGTGCGCGCTGCTGGCCGCGTTCGGCGTGATCCATTCGGTCGATCCGCGCGGCGGCCTGCAACTGCCGTGGCAACTGCAAGGCTTGCGTGCGCAACTGTGCTGGCAGTTCGTCGCGGCCTACGCGGTGCTGGCCGCAGTGTTCCTGTTGCTGTCGTTGCGCAGGCCGGAGAAGGCCGCCTGATTCAGCGCAGCGCCACCAGGATCACCGCGGTCAGGCCCAGCACCAGGACGATGCCCACGGCCACGTCGCGCGGCAGATGGGCCAGGCCGGGACGCGCGTCGGCGAGGATTTCGCGCGCCGCCGCGCTCGGCGCATCGCGGCCGGACAGTCGCCACATCCACAGCGCGGTCAGCAACGCGGTGGCGGCGCAGACGATGCCGCCGATCACGGTGAAGTGGACGTGGACGACGCCGGTTTCGCCGAGCACGAACAGCAGGGCGCTCAGCGCATGGCCGCAAATCAGCCCGCGCAGCGCCGCCGACGCTCCCAAGCGCTTGACCCACAGGCCCATCAGGAAGGTCGCCACCAGTGGCGAGGCGACGAACGCGAACACCTGCTGCAGGTAGCTCCACAGCCCGGAAAAATGCCGGATCATCGGCGCCCACAGCGCGGCGACGATGGCAATCAACACGGTCGCGCCGCGCCCGACCCAGACCAGTTGCGCATCGCTCAGGGATGGCCGTCGCGGCTGCACGAAATCCAGGGTGATCAAGGTCGCCGCCGAATTGAGCGTGGCCGACACCGTCGACATCAGCGCGGCGATCAGCCCGGCGAGGATCAGCCCGGTGACGCCGGGCGGGGTGAAGGTCGCGACCATCGTCGGGAACACCTGGTCCGGATGCGCCAAGCCCGGCAGCAGCACGCTGGCCATCGCCCCGGGCAGGGTCATCAGGAAGATCGGCAACAGCTTCAGCCCGGCGGCGATCAGCGCGGCACGGCTGGCGGTGTCGACGTCGCGCGCGGCGAGCACGCGCTGCACCACGTACTGGTTCATCGTCCAGTAGTAGAAGCCGACGATCGGCAGGCCGGTCAGCAGGCCCGGCCACGGCACGCCGGGGTCGCCGGGCGGGCGGATCAGCGACAGCTTGCGCGCGTCGACCCGGGCGACCACGTGGCTCCAGCTGTAGTCGAACTTGCCGAACACGATCAGCGCCAGGCAGGCTGCACCGGCGAGCAGCACCACGGCCTGCATCACGTCGGTGTAGACCACCGCGCGCAGCCCGCCGCAAGCGGTGTAGATCGCGGTGAATGTGGCGATGACCGCGCAGGTGCTCCACAGGTCCGTGCCCGGCACGAAGGTGGTGACGACCAGCGCGCCGGCGTAGAGCGTGCCGGAGGTGTCGAGCACGACCGACAGCAGCAGCGTCACCACCGACAGGTATTTGCGCAGGCGTGGGTCGAAGCGCCGCTCCAGCAATTCCGGCATCGTCGCCACGCGCGCTCGCATCAGTACCGGCAGCACGAAGATCGCGGTGAACACCAGCACGATGCCGGCCATCCATTCGTAGTTGGCCGCGGAGATGCCGGTGCTGTAGGCCGCGCCGGGCAGGCCGATCAGGGTGTCGGAGGACACGTTCGAGGCGAACAGCGAGAAACCCACCGCCAGCGGGCCGAGCGAACGCCCGGCGAGGAACAGGTCGTCGGCGCCGGCGCGGCGTCGCGAAGCGGAGAAACCGATGATCGCGGTGAGCAGGAAATAGCCTGCAATGACCCAGTAATCGACCGTGTGCAGATGTCGCATCGCCCCTTGCCGGCAGTGATCGTCCCTTGCAGGGAAACATGCGCGGGCTGCGGATGCAAATGCGCAGTGCCCGTTTCGCCGGATTTGCCGGCGTCGTCGCGGAACGCGAAAACCGCGCGCATGGCGTCACCGGGCTCCGTTAAAATGGCCGCAGCACGGGCAGTGATCGCATGAATCCGACTCTATTCCAACAGGTACTGGGCGCGCCTTTCTTCAATCTGCCCGATGCCGTGCGCGCGCTGCACAGCCTGCGCGGGCACGGCCGTTACAGCGGCCGCGTGGACATCGAGCGCGGCACCGGCGCCTTGTCGCGCCTGTGCGCGTGGATGGTGAAATTGCCGCCGGCGAGCACCGGCGAATTCCTGCAGTTCGAGTGCGATGCCGACGACAGGCGCGAGCTGTGGACGCGCGATTTCGGCGGGCACAAGTTCGCCTCGAGGCTGCATGCGCATGGCGACTTGCTGGTCGAGAGGCTTGGCCCGATGCAGTTCCGCTTCGACCTGCATACCCATGCCGACACGCTGTACTGGAACGTCGCCAAGGCGCGCCTGTTCGGTTTCGTGCCGCTGCCGGCGGCGCTGTTCCGCGGCGTGCAATGCCGCGAGCGCGAAGTGGACGAGCGCTACGAATTCCGCGTCCGCGCCTACCTGCCGTTGGCGGGCCTGCTGGTGCGCTACGAAGGCTGGCTGGAACCGGCCGACGCGGCCACGCGCGACTTGAACGCGAGGCTTGCGAAATGAGTGTCGGCCAAGTGACATGAGCGCCGCGCCGGCCATCATCGTGTTCGACGGCGTGTGCGTGCTGTGCAACGGCTGGGTCGATTTCCTGTTGAGGTTCGACCGCGCGCGGCGTTATCGCTTCGCCGCGATGCAGATGCCGGCCGGGCGCGGATTGCTGGCGCAACATGGCCTCGATCCGCAGGATCCGGTGTCGTTCCTGCTGTTCGACGAAGCCGGCGCGCATACCGATACCGATGCGATCATTCGCGTCGTGTCCGGCCTTGGCGGCGCTTGGCGCCTGGCGAAACTCGGCGTGCTGCTTCCGCTGTTCATGCGCAATCCGCCGTATCGCGCGATTGCGCGCAATCGCTATCGCTGGTTCGGCAAGACGCGGGCGTGTCGCTTGCCGGATGCGGAAAGCGCAGGCCGCTTCATCGAGTGATGCTCATCGGGCGATTTCTTCGACGCGGGTTTCGATGGCGAAGCCGCGCAGCGCATCGAGATATTCGTCCAGCGTGAACAGGTCGAGGCAAGCCTTCGCGCCACTGCCGTGCAGTTCGCCGCGCGCCAGTTTGCGCGCCAGCACGATCGCGGCGGTGCACGGGAACTGCGGGCCATCGCCATTGCGCAGCAGCATCGTCCAGCGCAGCGCCAGCGGCTTTCCAGCGATACCCTGGCCGCGCAGTACGACCTGCATGCCGCCGGCATCGCTGCCCGCATCGACCCAGTGGTTGCTCAGCTTCAACAGGGCGGCGGCGAACGGCTGCATCGAATGCAGCAATCGCGCACGCACGAACCAGCTCGACAGCCACAGGCCGAAATGCATGCGGCGCAATTCCAGCCCGGCGCGCGTGTCGCAGGTTTGCAGCGCGGGGTAACGCTGTGGCAGCACGCCCAGGTCCGGCGCCTCGAAGCGCGCCAGCCAGCGCGTGCCGAGGCCGTCGATGCGCACGCGGCGCAGCGATTGCCAGCCATGCACATTGCGCCAGCGCCCGTCGATCAATGCGCGATACGGTTGGCCGGTGTAACTCAGGATCGCGCGCGTGGTCGCCAACCCGCGCGGCGTCCGGTTGCCCGGGAAGATCGCGGTTTCCACCGCATCGAGCCGCGAGAAGCGCGGCAGGAATTCTTCGATCACTGCCGCGCTGGCGCCGGGCACGCTGCTCGCGCCGCTGATCGCCCAGCGTTGCGCGGCCTTGGCTTCGGCATCGAGCACGTCGAAGCCTTCGACGAAGCCGCGCGCATCGGCCAGGTCGATGTAGTGCGCGCCGGCGCGCACGCTCGCGCCGGCCACGGCGTAATCGCGTTGCTGGAACGGACCGGCAGCGTGGATGACGAGGTCGGGTTCGAGTGCGCGCAGGCGCGCCGCCAGATCGCCGGCTTCGACGTCGAGTTGCAGCGCCTGCATGCGCTGACGGCCGATGCCGCTGTTGTCGATGAAAGCCTGCGCCTGCGCGGCATGACGGCCGGCGACGAGGATTTCCAGTTCGCCATCGGCGGCGAGCGTGCGGGCGATGCGGCCACCGAAAAGCCCGTAACCGCCGAGGACGAGGATGCGCATGCGCCGATGGTAAGCGCTGGCCGGCCATGCCTGAACGCCCGTCTCACCGAGACTTGAAACCCGTCACGGAAACCTTATCTGGGTAGCATTCCGGCGCGGGCCGGCCACCAGATCAAGAGGTTTCCCGATGCGGATGGACAAACTCACCTCGCGTTTCCAGCAGGCGCTGGCCGACGCGCAATCGCTGGCCGTCGGCCGCGATCACACCATCATCGAGCCGGTGCACGTCTTCAGCGCGCTGCTCGAACAGAACGACGGCAGCACCCGCCCATTGCTGGCGCAGGCCGGGGTCAACGTGCCGGTGCTGCGCGAGCGCATCGGCGAGATGCTGGAAAAACTGCCGAAAGTCAGCGGCCAGGACGGCAACCTGTCGATCGGCAACGACTTGAACCGCCTGCTCAACCAGACCGACAAGCTCGCCCAGCAGCACGGCGATGCGTTCATCGCCAGCGAGTGGTTCGTGCTCGCCGCGGTCGAGGACAAGGGTGCGCTCGGCCTTGCCTTGCGCGACGCCGGCGCGAACAAGGCGAAAGTGGAAGCGGCCATCGACAAGGTCCGCGGCGGCGAAAGCGTGCAGTCGGAAAACGCCGAAGAAGCGCGCCAGGCGCTGGAAAAATACTGCATCGACCTGACCGCGCGCGCCGAATCCGGCAAGCTCGATCCGGTGATCGGCCGCGACGAGGAAATCCGCCGCACGATTCAGGTG
>JAATFG010000123.1 GCA_015655355.1 Lysobacterales bacterium | reverse complement strand
CTGGCCGTCGCCGGCGCGCCAGCGTTGCAGCAGGTCGAGTTGCAGCAGGCTCATCGGATCGACGTAGGGATTGCGTAGCTGGATCGATCGCGCCAGGCGCGGATCGCCGGTCAGCAGGTCATCGACGCGCTTGAGCTTGAGTACCCAGTGGCGCGTGCGCTCGAACTCGTCGCGGATCATGCCGAAGAATTCGTCGTGCAGCGGGCCGGAGAGTTTCGAGAAGGCTTCGGCGATATCCAGGTCGCACTTGGCCAGCACCATCTCGACGTCGTCGAGCATGTTGCTGAAGAACGGCCAGTCGCGCGCCATCTCGGCCAGCACATCCTCGCCGAACTCGCTGACGCCATGCGCCAGCGCACTGCCCAGCCCGTACCAGCCGGGCAGGATCGAGCGGCACTGGGTCCATGCGAACACCCATGGAATCGCGCGCAGGTCTTGCACGCCGCGCATACTGCGGCGGCTGGCCGGGCGCGAACCCAGGGTCATGCGCTCGATCACGTCGATCGGCGTGGCGGTGCGGAAGTAATCGACGAAATGTTCGTGGTCGACGAAGGCGCGATACGCCTTGCGGCTGCTCGCCGACAACGCGTTCATCTGCTCGCGCCAGCGCTCCTCGCGCGGCTCGATGTCGCGCGGACGCAGCGATGCGCGCAACACGGCGCCGACGGTCTGTTCCAGGTTGCGCAGCGCCAGCGCGCGGATGCCGTATTTGCGATGGATTACCTCGCCCTGCTCGGTCACCCGCAGCATGCCGGCCACCGCGCCACGCGGCGACGACATCAGCGCGGGCGTGATGCGTGCGCCGCCGCGACTGGCCGAGCCGCCGCGACCGTGGAAAAACGCCAGCTTGATGTCGGCCTGCTGCGCCAGCTCCAGCAACTCGACCTGGGCGCGCTGCAGCCCCCAGCGCGAGGCCAGCGTGCCGCCGTCCTTGCCGCTGTCGGAATAGCCGAGCATCACCCACTGGCGGTTGCCGCGCGCGACGAGATGCTTGCGATAGACCGGATCGTCCAGCAGCGCGCGCAATGTCGTCGGTGCGTTCTTGAGGTCGTCGACGGTTTCGAACAGCGGCGCGACATCCAGCGGCACCATGCCTTTCCCATCGACCAGCCCGCCGTGGCGCGCCAGGGCCAGCACTGCCAGCACGTCGGCGGCCGAACGCGCCATGCTGATGATGTACAGGCCGAGCGCATCGACGCCATGCTGGTTCCGCGCTTCCTGCATGGCGCGGAACACCGCCTGCATGATGGTGGCGCTTTCGTTGCCGTTGCCGGTGAGCTTCTTCTCGTCGCTGGCATACGGCTGCAGGCGTTGCGTGCGGTCGACGGCATCGCGCTCGGCCCAGCCCTCGTCGCCCAGCAGGGCGGCCAGCGCCTCGTCATGCACGCGCGAATCCTGCCGCACGTCCAGCCGCGCCAGGTGGAAGCCGAACGTGCGCACGCGGCGGATCAGCCGCTGTACGGCATACGCGCCTGCATGCAGGCCATGATGATCGACCAGGCTGGTGGCGATCAGCTGAAGGTCGTCGAGCAATTCGGAAACGGCCGTATAGCCTTCCGGATGGTTTTCCTCGCGGGTGGCTTCGAGCCGCGCGTTGATTAGCGTGAGCAGGCTGCGATACGGCATGTCCGCGTGCCGCGGTCGCACCTGCTGCGCCGCTTCCGGAAAGCGCGACCGGTAGTCGTCGAGTCGCTGCTGCAGCCGCGCATCGACGCCAATGCGGCCTTCGGTCTGGCTGAGCAGGCGGGCGAGTCCTGCCACGTCGGAAATGTAGTGTTCGAGCACGTGGGCGCGCTGGGTGGCCAGGCTGGCCGCGATGGTGTCCGCCCCGACGTTCGGGTTGCCGTCCATGTCGCCGCCGACCCAGGTGGCGAAGCCGAGCAGTTGCGGCAGCTTCACGGCCACGCCGTAGACCGACTGCAGCGTTTCGGCCAGCGATTCGTAGAACGCCGGCACGATGCGGTAGATCGGGTTGGCCAGGTAGAAGCCGACATGGTGGTGTTCGTCCTGCACCGTCGGCCGCACCGGCGACGCCTCGGCGGTCTGCCAGCCGGACGACAGCGCCATGAAGATGCGGTCATCATCCTCCTTGCGCTCCTGCGGCGTGCGATCGTGATCGAAGCCGTCGATCAGCGAGCGCACGATGGCCTGCTCCTTCTCCAGCAACGAGCGGCGCACGGCCTCGGTGGGATGCGCGGTGAACACCGGCTCGACCCACAGCTTGTCCAGCCACCCGAGCAGTTCCTCGGCGCTGACACCCTGCACTTTCAGCCCGCCCAGCACGTCCAGCAGCGATTCCGGCTGCGGCGCGCCGCCTTCGCGCTGGTAGTCGCGGCGGCGGCGGATGCGGTGCACGCGCTCGGCGGTATTCACGGCCTGGAAATAAGTGGCGAAGGCGCGCGCCAGCGCTTCGGCATGTCCGGCATCCAGGCCCGCGAGCGAATCGGCAAGCTCGTCCACCGAGGCACCCTCGCGACGGCGGCGGATCGCCGCCACGCGCACCTGTTCCACGCGATCGAAAAACGGCTCGCCGCCCTGCTCGGCCAGCATCCGGCCGACCATCGCGCCGAGCCGGCTGACGTCCTCGTGCAGGGGTTTGTCATGCGGCAGGATCTCGGCTTCGCGGCGGTCTTGCATGCGGTCACTCCGTGTTCGAACGAACGGCCAGCCTACCCAATTGGCGGGCGCGAGGCATCCCGTTGCACAAATCGCTACAATAGCGGCCTTCTGCTGCCCGCCGAGGGGCGCTGCGACCGTTGTGATTGCGGGTTCACCGCGATGAGAACGGCCAGGCTCGGCGCGGCATGTTCCACAACGGCGCCCGGTTGTTTTCACGCGAAGTCATTCGCACCGACCGGAGATACGCAATGAACGCTGTCAGCAAAGAAACCACCGCCCCCGACTACAAGGTCGCCGACCTCTCGCTCGCCGACTGGGGCCGCAAGGAGCTGGACATCGCCGAGCACGAGATGCCCGGCCTGATGTCGATCCGCAAGAAGCACGCCGCCGCGCAGCCGCTGAAAGGCGTCCGCGTCACCGGCTCGCTGCACATGACCATCCAGACCGCCGTGCTGATCGAGACGCTGAAGGACATCGGCGCCGACGTGCGCTGGGCCTCGTGCAACATCTTCTCGACCCAGGACCATGCCGCCGCCGCGATCGCCAGGACCGGCACGCCGGTGTTCGCCTGGAAGGGCGAGACGCTGGAAGAGTATTGGGATTGCACGCTGGACGCGCTGAGCTTCCCCGACGGCAAGGGCGGCTATCTCGGCCCGCAGTTGGTGGTTGACGACGGCGGCGACGTGACGCTGCTGATCCACAAGGGCTACGAGCTGGAGAACGGTTCGAAGTGGGTCGACGAGAAGGCTTCCTCGCACGAGGAGCAGGTGATCAAGAACCTGCTCAAGCGCGTGCACGGCGAGCGCCCGGGCTACTGGCACACCGTGGTCAAGGACTGGAAAGGCGTGTCCGAGGAGACCACCACCGGCGTGCACCGCCTGTACCAGTTGGCCGAGGCGAAGTCGCTGCTGATCCCGGCGATCAACGTCAACGACTCGGTGACCAAGAGCAAGTTCGACAACCT
>JAATFG010000051.1 GCA_015655355.1 Lysobacterales bacterium | reverse complement strand
CGCAGCGCCGGATGCGGCGGAAATGCTGCAGCGCATGCGCAACGTGCTGGCCGGCGGCTTTCCGTATCTGGTGGCGGAACTTGATGGCAAGGTCGTCGGCTACGCGTATGCGAGCAGCTTCCGCTCGCGCACCGCGTACCAGTGGGTGGTCGAGAATTCGGTGTACGTCGCGCACGATGCGCATGGCCACGGCATCGGTTCGACACTGATGCAGGCCTTGATCGACGCCTGCGAAAACCGCGGCTACCGGCAGATGATCGCGGTGATCGGCGAAGCGGCGAACACCGCGTCGATCAAACTGCACGAGCGCTTCGGCTTCGTCCACCTCGCCACGATGCCCGGCATCGCCTGGAAGCACGGGCGCTGGCTGGACACGGTTTTCATGCAGCGCGCGCTCGGCGCGGGCAATGCGCAACCTCCACTTGAATCGAAGAAATGACCGACACGCCTCCTTCCGCCGAACAACCACAACGCGTCGTCGAACGCGACGGCGTCCGCTACACCCTGCTCGGCACCGCGCACGTCAGCAAGCAAAGCGTCGAAGCCGTCGAGAACGCGATCGCCAGCGGCGCGTTCGATGCCGTCGCGGTCGAACTCGATCCGCAGCGCCTGCAGGCGCTGACCGATCCGGACGCGCTGGCGAAACTCGACCTGGTGCAGGTGATCCGCAACGGCCGCGTCGCCCTGTTCGCGGCAAACCTCGCGCTGGCCGCGTACCAGCGCCGCCTCGCCGAGCAGATCGGCATCGAACCGGGCGCGGAACTCAAGCGCGCCGCGCAACTGGCGAAAGAGAAAGGCCTGCCGCTGCAATTGATCGACCGCGACGTCGGCCTCACTTTCCGCCGCGCTTCGGGCAAGCTCGGCTGGATCGGCAAGCTGAAGCTCGGCGGCGGCCTGGTCGCCGGTTTGTTCGCCTCCGAAGAAGTCGGCGAAGCGGACATCGAGAAGCTCAAGCAGGGCGACATGCTCGAAGCGAGTTTCAGCGAGTTCGCCGGCGAAAGCCCGCAGCTGTACGCGGCGATCATCGCCGAGCGCGACCAATACATGGCCACGCGCCTGCGCGAGGAAAAGAACGAAACGGCGAAGAGCGTATTGGCCGTGGTCGGCGCCGGGCATCTGGCCGGTCTTGCGCAGCATCTGCAAAACGACACCGAAGCGCCGGCGACGCTGCGCGAAAGGCTCGAATACGTCAAGCCGAAATCGAACATGCCGTGGTTCTCGCTGGCGATCCTCGCGATCATCGTCTGCGGCATCGGCTACGGCGTGCATCGCGGCGGCATCGGCGTCGGCCTGGATCTGCTCGGCGTGTACGCGTTGTACACCGGCGGCTTGGCCGCGCTCGGCAGCCTGATCGCCGGCGCACATCCGTTGGCGATCATCACCTCGGCCGTGGTCGCGCCATTCAAGCCGTTCCGCCTGAGCATTCCGACCGGCGCGTTCGCCGCGCTGGTCGACGTGCGCTTCCGCAAACCGGCGTATGCGGACTTCCTGTCATTGCGCAACGACGCGCAATCGCTTGGCGGCTGGTACCGCAACCGGGTGACGCGCGTGCTGCTGGTGTTTTTGCTGACAAACCTGGGGAGCGGCACCGGGCTATGGCTGGCCGGCATCCGCATCTTCGGCAAATTGGCGCATTGAAACGGGGGGCATGCAGCGACACCGGATTTCAGCGTCGCCAACAACCCCATGATCAAGGCTGCGGCGCCTTTGGCACCAGTTCGCCCACCACCTTGCCGTGTTCGTCGAGCATCTTCAGCGAAGGCGTGCCATCGGTTTCCACGCGCATGACGATGCGCGGATGCCCCTGCGCATCGCTTAGTGCGAACATCACGCTGTCGTCATGCCCTCCCTTCCCGTCGTTACCACCCCGCTCGATCAACATGCGCGACTTCGGTTGTCCGCGTTCGGCGAAGAAGGCCTTCACTTTTTCCTGCAGCTGATCCGGCGGAAGCTGCTTGTTGGCCGCGAATGCACCGAGCAAATCCGTGATCGGATAATCGGGAACGTCCCTGATTTCCATTTTGGAGACATGCTGGTTCCCGGCTTGCTCCGATTCCAGCACCAAGGTCTGGTCCTGCTCGTAGTCATCGAACGAAAGGTGGCCTGAAGAAAATTTGCCTTCCCGGGTCTTTTCGCCGCCAAAGCTCAGCCCGCCATTCTCGGTACCCTCGTCATTGAGGAAAACCATGCCGGCCGTCCGCCGCGACGGATGTGGATATTCCTTGCCCTCGATGTAGATGCCCGGTGTCTTGGCTGCATCGGAAATCACCAATCGCAGGGTGCCATCCGGTTCGCGCAGGTTGATGCGCTGCACGTCCAGCTCTTGCAGCGTGAGCTTGCTTGGCGTCCGCACGAAGCCACAAAGCAACGCAGCGACGACCAACGCCGTCAATGCGCCGGAATAGAGGACGAGAAACCGCTGGCCAGCGAACTTCATGCGCGACTCCTTGAACTATCTAATTCGAGCAGAGAGATCCTCGATCCAGGTCATGCCGAAGCCGGCAACTGCTCCGACATGCCACGCGCCTTGCGCACCAGCCGCCGCGCACCGATACGGATGTCGTCAAGGATCGCATAGATCGTCGGCAAGAACAGCAAACTCACCACGGTCGAGAACGCGAGGCCACCGGCGATGGCGCGCGCCATCGGGAAATACGGAATGCTGTCGCCGCCGGTGTTGCGCTCGATCGCCAGCGGGATCATCGCCAGGATCGCGGTGCCCATCGTCATCATGATCGGACGCAGGCGCTCGCGGCTGCCGTCGACCAGCGCCTGGGTGCGCGGCACGCCGCGCCGTCGCAGGTTGTTGATGTGCTCGATCATCACGATGCCGTTGTTGACCACCACGCCCATCAGCACCAGCACGCCGATGATGGCCATGATGTTGAACTCGGTGCCGGTGAGCCACAGCATCCAGAACACGCCGTAGATCGAGAACAGCACGCAGGACATGATCGCCAGCGGGAACAGCAGCGACTCGAACACCGCGGCCATGATCACGAACATCAACACCAGCGCGATGTTGATGTTGCCCAGCATCTGCTTCTGCCCGTCGAAGTTGATGTTGAAGCCCATGCCGGCGAAGGTGTAGCTGTAGCCGGGCGGGAACTGCATCTTCGACAACGTGTTCTCGATGTCCTTGCGCGCATCGGCTTCGGCCACGCCCTTGGCAAGGCCGGCCTGCACCTTAAGCATGGTCTGCCGGTTGAGGCGGTTGATCGAACTGGCCGACGGCGAGGTGTTGACGTCGACCAGCGCCATCAGCGGCACGCTGGCCCCGCTCGAAGTACGCACCATGAAGCCGCTCAAGTCGTCGATGCTGTAGTCGTCGGAACCGGCGAAGCGCACGTTGACCGGGATTTCCTGGTTGCCGCGGTGGAAATCGCGCATCGACGAACCGCGCAAGGCCATGCCGATGAACTGCGCCACCTGCTGCACGGTGTAGCCGTAGCTGGCCGCGCGCTCGCGGTCGACCGTCACCTGCAATTCGGTGTTGGCGTCGCCGGTGTCGACGCGCACGTCGTGCAGCTTCGGGTCCTTCGACAGCACCGGGATCACTTCGTCGGCCAGGTCTTTCAGCACCTGCGCCGAATCGCCGACCAACTGGAAGCTGACGCCGGTGGTGTCGCTCTGCCCGTCGACCCAGCCGATGCCGAGGTTGGCCAGCGCGGATTTCGGCAGGCCCTTGCGCACTTCTTCCTTGATCTTGTCGCTCTGTTCGCGCTTGGTGACGTCCTTGTCCAGGTACAGGCGGGTCTGCGCCCAGCCGGTTTCGCTGTAGCGGCTGTAGATGTTGCGGATATGGAAATCCTTGCGGTGCGCGTTGGCGAAGGCCTCGACCTTGGCCACTTCGTTGCCCATCTGTTCTTTCGAGTACGCGCCGCGCCACTGGTAGAAGATGTTGATGCGGCTGGCATCGTCGTCATCGCCGCCGCCCTTGGTATGGGTCATCGGGTAGAGGCTGACGAGGCTGATGGCGAGGATGCCGGCCACGCTCCAGCCGCGATGCTCGAGAATCCAGTGCAAGGTTTTCGCATAGCGCTGCTGGATCGCGCCGATCAGCGGCGACTTCAGCGCCGGCGGCGTCTGCAGCCGCGCCGAAACCATCGGGATCAGGCTGATCGCCACCAGCCACGAGGACAGCAGCGACACCGAGATCGTCACCGCCAGCTGGGTCAGGTAGATGGTGATGATGTTCTTCTCGCCGAACATCATCGGCAGGAACACCACGCAGTGGCACAGCGTGCCGGCGGACAGCGCGATCGCCACGTGGCGGGTGCCGACCACCGAGGCCAGCCATGGCTGGTTCGGGTACTTCTCGCGCTCCTGGTAGATCGATTCGACCACGACCACCGCATTGTCGACCAGCATGCCGACCGCCAGCAGCAGGCCCATCATCGACAACATGTTCAAGGTGATGCCGGCGAAATACATGAAGCCGAGGGTCATGATGAAGCAGATCGGAATCGCCAGCGACACCATCAGCGTCGACGGCCAATGGCGCAGGAACGCGAACAGCACCACCACCGACAGCACCAGGCCGACCCCGCCGGCCTCGGCCAGCGCCGCCAACGATTCGATGACCTGCTTGCCCTGGTCGTCGACGACCTCGATGCCGATGCCGTGCATCGCCGGGTCGCGCTGGAGCTTGTCCACTTCGGCGCGCACCGCGCGGGAAAGATCGACCACGTTGGCCGATTGCTCCTTGTAGATGTCGATGCCGACGCTGGGCTTGCCGTCCATGCGCCGCACGTAGTCCATGCGCTGCGGCTGCTGGTTGATCGTGGCCACGTCGGACAGGTGCGTGCCCTTGGCGTCGATCGGCAGGTCGCGCAGGGCTTGCACGTTGACGAGCTCGCCCTTCGGCTGCACGCGCAGGCGCCGGCCATCCTCGGTGATTTCGCCGGCGGATACCGAGAAATTCGCCGCCTGCAGCTTCGTCACCAGGTCGTTGAGCGCGATGCCCTGCGCGCTGAGCCGGTTCTTGTCCAGCGCCACCAGCACTTCGGGATCGGCGACGCCTTCGAGCTCGACGCGGGCCACGCCCGGCAGGCGCTCCAGCGGCTGTTTGATGTTGCGCTCGATCAGGTCGGCGCGCGTGGTCAGGTCGTCACTGCTGGTCAGGCGCAGGTCGATCGATTCCTGGTCCGACGTGCTCCAGCGCTGCACGTAGTAGCGGCGCAGGTCGCTGGGCAAATCCGACTTGACCGCGTCGATCAGCTCGCGCGCCTGCGAGGCGGCGATGGCGATGTCGCGGCCCCAGTCGGAGAACTGCACCTGGATCTGGCCACCATCGGCATTGGCGCGGGCGTTCATCGAGGAAATGCCCGACATCGTCGAGATCGCCTCCTCGACCGGGCGCAGGATTTCCTTCTCCACTTCCTCCGGGGTCGAGCCGGCATACGGCAGCGAGACGAAGAAGTACGGGATCGTCGCTTCCGGGTCCGACTCCAGCGGCAGGCGGAACGCGGCGATCAGGCCGATCACCACCATCGACACGAACAGCATGATCGTGGTGACGGGCCGGCGGATCGAAAGCTCGGTGATGTTCATCGGGTGCCTTCAGTCCTTCGCATTGCCGTCGAGGCCGTTCTTGTCCAGCGCATCGTGCTCGTGCGAAATCATTTCGGCGGCCTGCTCCGCCACTTCGCGCGCGCGGCGGCCGCGTTCGGCGTAGAACGCGTCCGGCTTGCGGTCGAGCAGGTCGTAGACGATAGGGATGATCACCAGCGTGAGCATCGTCGACACCAGCAGGCCGCCGATCACGGTGACCGCCATCGGGCTGCGCACTTCCGAGCCTTGTCCGAATGCCAATGCCAGCGGCAGGAAGCCGAACACGGCGCACAAGGTGGTCATCATGATCGGGCGCAGGCGCGAACGCGCGCCCTCGACCAGCGCCGTGCGCTTGGCGACGCCGTCCTCGCGCAACTGGTTGACCTTGTCGATCAGGATGATCGCGTTCTTCACCACCAGGCCGACGAGAAGAATCAGGCCGATGAACACCACCACCGACACCGGCGAACCGGTCAGCAGCAGCGCGGCGACCGCGCCGACCAGCGCCAATGGGATGGTGAACAGAATCACGAACGGATGCAGCAGCGACTCGAACTGCGACGCCATCACCAGGTAGACGAGGAACACCGCCAGGCCGAACGCGAACAGCAGCGACCTGATCGAATCGTCCAGTTCCTGGCCCTGCCCGCCGATGCTGATGCCGATGTCGGCGCCGAGCGGATGTTCGGCGACCATGTTCTGCACCTCATTGATCGCCGCACCGAGGTTGATGTCGCGCAGGTTGGCCGAAACGATGGCGACGCGATGCTGGTCGGCGCGGTGGATTTCGGAAGGCCCCGTGGTCTCGACCACTTTCGCCACCGATTGCAGTTCCATCGGCGTGCCGCTGGTCGGGTTGACGATCAGGCGGCGGATGTCGTCGACCGAGGCGCGTTCGGACGGCTGCACGCGCACCAGCACGTCGATCTTCTCGTCGCGGAAGTTGTATTTCGTCGCCACGTTGCCCTGCACCCGGTTGACCACCGCGTCGGCGATCTGGCGCGTGGTCAGGCCCAGCGCGGCTGCATGGTCCTGGTCGAAGACGACGTCGATTTCGGGGAAACCCTGCTCCACCGTCGACTTGACGTCGGCGTAGTGCGGATTGGCGCGCAGCATCGTCGCCAGCCGGATGCCGGCCGCCTTCAACGAATCGAGGTCGTCGCCGCTGATCTCCACTTCCAGCGGCGCCGACAGCGAGAACAGTTCCGGCCGCGAGAAATCCACTTGCACGCCCGGATAGTTCTTCATCGTCGCGCGCAGCTTTTCCATCAGCGCGGTTTCCTGCTTGTTGTCGTCCATCACTACGGTGAGCTTGCCGATGTTCTCGCCGCTGTCGGTCGGGCTGGCGTCAAGACGCGTGCCGGTGCCGGACACCGCATACAGCAGGCGCACGCCCTTGTCCTTGGCGTGCTGCGCCTGCACCTGGCGGATCAGCGCGTCGGTGCGCGCCAGCGGCGTGCCCGGCGGCAGGGTCGCGGTCATGTCGAAGCGGTCCTGCGCCAACTGCGGAATCAGATCGGTGCCGAGGAACGGCAGCGCGACCATCGTCAGCACGAACGCCAGCGTCGCCGCGCCGAGCACCGGCAACGGACGCTTCAACGCTGCCGGCAGGATGCGCAGGTAGAGTCTTTCCGCACGGCCGTAAGGCGCCATCGCCAGGTCGCTGGCCTTGCGCATCACCGGGCCGATCACCGCAGCGAGGCCGCGGAACACGCGCACCACGCCCCACACCGCGGCGTAGAAGCCGTACTTGAACAGCGCGACGAAACCGCGGCGCGCGAATGCGGCCGGTTTCTTCCATTTCTGCTGCGGATTCCAGTGCTCGTGTGGCGCTTCCTCGGGGAATTCCAGCGGCGGCCGGCCCTTCAGCGAGCTCAGCATCGGGATCAGGGTCATCGACACGGCCAGCGACACCGCGATGGCGATGGCGACGGTCAGCGCCTGGTCGCGGAACAACTGCCCGGCGATGCCCTCGACGAACACCAGCGGCAGGAACACCGCGATCGTGGTCAAGGTCGAAGCGACCACGGCGAGGCTCACTTCGCGGGTACCGCGGATCGCCGCTTCGAGGATGCCGTAGCCGTGCTCGCGCTGCTTGGCGATCGATTCGAGCACGACGATCGAGTCGTCGACGACCAGGCCCGTCGCCAGCGCCAGGCCGCCGAGCGACATCACGTTGAGCGACAAGCCCAATCGTCCCATGAAGAAGAACGTGGTGATGATCGACACCGGCAGCGACAGCGAAATGACGAAGGTGCTCCAGCCATCCTTGAGGAACAGGAAGATGATCAGGATCGACAGCAGGCCGCCGATCACCGCGTCGAACTTGACGTCGGTGATCGCGTCGCGGATGAAGATCGACTGGTCTTCGACCACGGTCAGGTTGACGTCCTTGGGCATCTTCGCGCGCACGTCGGCAAGCTTCTGCTGCAAGGCATTGGCGGTGGACACCGTGTTGGCGTCGCCTTCCTTGTAGATCGCCAGTTCGACCGCTTCGCGGCCGCTGTCGCGGATCACCGCCTCGCGTTCCTTGTAGCCCTGGTAGACGTTGGCGACGTCCTTCAAGCGTACCGGCAGGCCGGTCGCCGCGCCGGCGGCCGTGGTGCTGCTGGATTGCTGCTGTTGCAGCGCGGCCAGCAGGTTCGAGTTGCCGCTGCTGAGGATGCCGTACATCAATTCGTTGTTGAGGCCGCCACTGGCCGCGCTGCCCTGCACGGTCAGCAGCATGTTCTGCATCTGCTCGACGTTGGCGAACTGGTTGACCGTGCGCACCAGGTAGCGCTGCGCGCCTTCCTCGACGCGGCCGCCGGAAAGATTGACGTTTTCCTGCTGCAGGCGCTGGATCACGCTGTCCAGCGACAGGCCGAACTGGGCCAGCTTGCGCTGGTCGATTTCCACTTCGACTTCGTCTTCGAGACCGCCGCCGACTTTCACCGCGGCCACGCCGGACACCGGTTCGAGCTTGCGCTTCAGATCCTCGTCGGCATAGCGGCGCAACTCCATCAGGCGCCGGATCTGGTCGCTGTCGCTGCCGCCGTCCTGCTTGCTCGACAGCGCCAGGCGCATGATCGGCTGCGTGGACGGATTGAAGCGCAGCAGCACCGGCGCCTTCGCGTCCAGCGGCAGCGTGAGCGTTTCCATCTTCTCGCGCACGTCGATGCTGGCCTGGTCCATGTTGGTGCCCCAGGCGAACTGCATCACCACGTCGCTTTCGCCGGTGCGCGAGATCGATTCCATCTTGCGCAGGCCTTTGACCACGCCCAGCGCCTCCTCGGCCGGCTGCGAGATCTGGGTTTCGATCTCGCTCGGCGCGGCACCGTCCAGGTCGGTGCGCACGGTAAGCGTGGGATAGCTCAGGTCCGGCAGCAGCTCGACCTTCAGCGAGGACAGCGCGATCAGTCCGAACAACACGAGGGTGATCGTCATCATCGCCACGGTGACGCGGCGGCGGGTGGCGAATTCGATCAGATTGGAACCCTGACCGGAAGCCGCGCCACCGGAGGATGCGGGTTCGTCGTGCGGGCTCATCAGTGCGCCGCCTGTGCCGCGGTCGGTGCCGGCGTCGCCGTCGCGGTGGCGGTGGCCGCGTCGGTCAGCACCTGCACCGCGCTGCCTTCGCGCAGCGCGGCCTTGCCGGCGGTGACGACCTGCTCGCCGAGCTTGAGGCCGTCGCGCACTTCGACGTAGCCAGCCTCGCTGTAGCCGAGCTTGAGCGTGGCGCGCTGCGCCTTGCCGTTGCGGATGGCGTAGACCGCGGGGTCGCCGCCGTCTTCGAGCAGCGCGTTGCGCGGGATCACCAGCGCGTCCGCACGGCTGTCGTAATTGATCGTCAGGTGGCCGTACATGCCCGACTGCAGCACGCCCTGGCTGTCGAAGCCGCACACCACCTTGAACGTGCCGCTGCCGGAATCGACCACCGGCGACACGCGCACGACCTTGCCGTTGAAGCGCTTGCCCGGCAGCGCATCGACCTGCAGGTCGACCGCCTGGCCGACCTTGAGGATGGTGATGTCGCGTTCGGACACGTTGAGCGTGGCCTCCAGGTGCCCGGCATCGACGATGGTGACGACGCTCTGGCCGATCTGCACCAAATTGCCCGGCTTGACCGAATCCGGGCGGTCGGAGACCACGCCGGAAATCGGCGCGACGATCGTCGCGTACTGCAGCGCGAGCTTGGCCGTGCCCAGTTGCGCGCGGGCCATTTCGAGGTTGTACTTGAGCTGGTCGACGTCGTTGACGCTCATCATCTGCTGCTTGACCAGCTGCTGCGCGCGCGCGTACTGCGCCTGCAGGTTTTCCGCCGACGCCTGCGCCTGGGCGACGTTGAGCCGGGCCATGTCGGTGTCGAGCTGGATCAGGGTCTGGCCTTCCCTGACCTGGGTGCCGACGTCGACGAACACCTGGGTGACCACGCCGGAGGCGCGCGAGGTCACCACCGCGTTGCCGCGCGCGGACAGCGCCGCGGTATTGCTGTAGCTGGCCGCGATCGAGCGGCGCTCGACCTTGGCCACCTCCACCGGCACCGCATCGGCGCCCTTGTTCGCGGCCATGGCGGCGGCGACCGCCGCGGCATCGGGTTTCTTGCAGGCGCACAATGCCAGCGTGGCGGCGAACGTCATCAGCGAGGCACGCACCACGGCGCGCGAAAGCGGTCGGGAAGGCAGCATGGGAGTGGTTATGTCGAAAGAAGGAGGGGGTTGTTTTGGTGTTTTATCAATGTATATCACCAGAGCGGCTGACGACGCATGCCGAAGGTCATGGTCACAGTTGAAATATTCTGCCTTGGACCCTGGAGCACTGACCAAAGTTGCAGGCCGCGCGCCTGCCATTGGTCGGAACGCGCGGGCTATACTCGCCGCGAAAACGCCGCGGGGGACGTGGCACCCTTTCCACCTGCCGGATCCGACATGAAGCGCACGCTCACGCTCGCCGTCTGTCTCGCCATCGCCATCGCACCGATGGCCGCCATCGCCCAATCCGCCACGCTGCCTGCCACCGCGCCGGCTGCCGGCAATGCCCTCACCCCGAATCCGGAACAGGGCCACACCCTGTCCTACACCTGCCAGGGCTGCCACGGCGTCACCGGCTACAAGAACGCCTACCCCAACTACCACGTGCCGAAGATCGGCGGCCAGAGCGCGGCCTACCTGACCCAGGCGCTGACCGAATACAGGCAGGGCAAGCGCACCCATCCGACCATGCAGGCGCAGGCATCGAGCTTCTCCGACCAGGACATCGCCGACCTGGCCGCCTACCTCTCCACGCTGAAGTGACACGTAAATTGAGAGCTGCCCGATGACGAACTCGCCTGTTTCCAACCAGCTCGCCGTTCTGCTCGCCCTGTCCGCCGTGCTGGCGCTGGCGGCCTGCTCCAAACCCGAGGGTGTGCAAGCGACGGCCGAGGAAGGCGAAAGCCACGAAGCCGTCGCCCCGCAATCCTCCGAAACCGGCCTGCCCGAAGGCAACGCGGCGGCCGGCGAAAAGCTGGCGCATGCCGCCGGCAAGGCCACCGGACAGAGCTGCGTGTCCTGCCACGGCGAAGCCGGCAATGCGCCGATCGACCCGACCTACCCGAAGCTCGGCGGCCAGTACGCGGACTACATCGGCCACGCCCTGCTCCAGTACCGCAGCGGCGAGCGCCAGCACCCGCTGATGAGCGCGCAGGCCGCGCAACTGAGCGACCAGGACATTGCCGACCTCGGCGCCTACTTCGGCGCGCAAACGACGCAACTGCGCGACCTGCATGGCCTGAAGTGATGGTGATCGACAAGAACGAAGAAGCCCGCGAAAGCGGGCTTCTTCGTTCCGGCAACCGCAATGGCTCTACGCCGCGTCGCGCGGCATGTACGGCGCATCGCCATTGCTGTGGTCGGTGGCGTCGCGCACGGTGCTGATGCCGGGCACGCGCGCGATGAGCGTCTTCTCGATGCCTTGCTTCAAGGTCACGTCGACCAGCCCGCAGCCGTGGCAACCGCCGCCGAAGCGCAGGAACACCTCGCCTGCCGCGGTCACTTCCTGCACCGACACCATGCCCTTGTGCTGCGCCAGCTGCGGATTGATCTCGTTCTCCACCACCCAGCGCACGCGCTCGACCAGCGAAGCCGATTCGGCCGGCGCCTGGCCCTTGATCTTCGGCGCGCGGATCTGCAACTGCGAATTGGCGCCCTGCTGTGCGAAATCGATGTCCGCGCCATCCAGCCACGGCACGCTGTCGCCATCGACGTACAGCGTGAAGCCGTCGCAATCCACCGCCCACTCATTGCCGTCGAGGTCGCGCGGCTCGACGAATTCGAGGCGCGCATCGGCGTTCGTCTTGCCGGGATTGAGCGCGCTCAGGCGCACGCCGAGGCCGGCAATCGCCTCGCGCTCGATGAGCTTGCGGAAATGCTGCTGCGCGGTGTCGGATATGTTGATCATGCCGCGTATTCTATGCCTTTCCGCCGCCGGCATTGCGCCGGCAATCCGTTGATGGGGGGAACGCAATGTCCGACCTGATTCCGTTGCACCAGGCCCGTTGCCTGCCGCTGAAGGGCAAGGAGCACCGGCTGACGCCCGCGCGCATCGCCGAATTGCTGCGGCAAGTTAACGGCTGGCAACTGGTCGAGAACGACCACGCCATCAGCAAGACCTTCCACTTCGCCGACTACCACCGCACGCTGGCCTTCGTGAACGCACTGGCCTACATCGCCCACCGCGAAGACCACCATCCCGACCTCGGCGTGCACTACGACCGCGTCGTGGTGCGCTACTCGACCCACGACGCCGGCGGCCTCAGCGAAAACGATTTCATCTGCGCGGCGAAAGCCGACCAACTGACGGAGTGACGATGACCCATCTGCGCAATGCCGCTGTCCTGTTCCTGCTTGCGGCAAGTACGGCCCATGCCCAATCCCCCGTGACCGGCGCAAGCGCACAAGCCGCCTACGACGCCAAGGATTATCCGACCTGCGCCCAACAGTTCAGCGAATTGGCCGACACCAAAGTGCCGTCGGACAGCCCCGACTACAACGCCGCATGTTGCTATGCGTTGAGCGGCGACAAATCCAATGCCTTCCTGCGCTTGAACAAAGCCGTCACTGACGAATCCACGTCGGTAAAAGACTTGAATGAAGATACCGATCTTGTCTCGCTGCATTCGGACAAGCGCTGGCCGCAACTCATCGCATCCGCCAAGGCCGAGGAAAACAGGCGCCTTGCAAACGTGAAGAATCGTCCATTGCGCGATGAACTGCTGGCGCGCGGAACCAAGGATCAAGAAGCACGGAACGCCGCCATCAACAGCGGCAACTCGCCGGAAGCCTGGCAAAAGATCGCGCCGATCGACCACGACAACACCGAATGGATGAAACAACTTGTCGCAAAGCAAGGGTGGCCGGGCATTTCCGAAGTCGGCAAAGACGGCGCGCAAGTGGCATGGCTGTTGGTGCAACATGCCGATGCAGATCCGGCATTCCAGAAACGAGTGCTGCCGTTGATGGAAGCGGCCGTCGCAAAGCATGAAGCCGAGCCCAGTCTATTCGCCTTGCTGACCGATCGCGTGCTGCGCGCGGAAGGCAAACCGCAACGCTATGGCACCCAATTCCAGACCGGCGACGACGGAACGATGTCGATGCAACCCACGGAGGACGAAGCCAATCTGGACGCACGTCGCGCTTCAGTGGGATTGCCTTCCATCGCCGAATACAAGCAAGTGTTGTCGGAAACCTACCACCAGCCCGTGAAGTGATCTCATGCGCCGCATCCTCCTCGCCCTGCCCGTTTTTTCGCTGCTCGCCGCCTGCGGCCCATCCGAACCGGAAGCGCCGACGATTCCACCGACCGAGCTGTACGCGGTCACCACGCCACCGCCGCAACTGCCGCTGCAAATCGGCTGCCGGATGGGCAGCGACCTGACCGCCACGCTGAACCTGACCATCGGCCCCGGCAAGAACCCGACCAACATCGCGGTCGTGCAAAGCAGCGGCAATCCGCAACTCGATGCGCTGGCGCAGGGCGCGGTGAAGCACTGGGAATTCAAGCCGGCCACGCGCAACGGCCAGCCGGTGGCAACCAAGATCAACGTCCCGATGACGTTCCATGCGCCGGCGGAAAAGCCGCAGGAGTGCTTCAAGTATGAAAGTCAGCATTAAGGAAGGTCTGAATGACTCCCTTTTTGCTCGTCATCCCGGCGCACGCCGGGATCCAGGGTCTTTGCTTTCAATGACGTGAAGTCGCTGGATACCGGCGTTCGCCGGCATGACGGCATTTATTCAGACCTTGCCTTGAGTGCTGATTGTCGGCTCAGCATCAAGGCTGAGCGTCGGCGCGCCACTGACGCGGCGCTTGCGAACTCAACCGAGCCTGTCCAGCGCCGCCTGCAAATCCTCGGCCAACGGCGCGGTGAGCAGGTACGGCGTCTTGCCGTCGTCGAGGCGGAATTGCAGCGAATGCGCGTGCAGGAACAGGCGCTTCAGGCCGATCTGCTCGCGCAGGCGCTTGTTGACCGCCTCGTCGCCGTATTTGTCGTCGCCGGCGACCGGATGGCCGAGGTGCTGCGCATGCACGCGGATCTGGTGGGTGCGGCCGGTGTCGATCAGCACTTCGCAGAACGAATGCCCGCCGCGACGTTCGAGCACGCTGAAATGGCTGACCGATGGTTTGCCGGCGGCATTCACCTGCACGTGGCGCTCGCTGCCCTGGCGCAGGCCGACGTGCAGCGGCGCATCGACGCTCATCGTCCCGTTCGGCATGCGCCCGACCAGCAGGGTCAGGTAGCGCTTTTGGATGCCGTCCTTGTGGTCTTCGCGCATCAACGCCTGCAATTCGACCAGGGCCGAGCGCTTCTTGGCGATGATGAGCAAGCCCGAAGTATCGCGGTCGAGGCGATGCACCAGTTCCAGCCCTTGGTTCGGGCGCAGCGCGCGCATCGTCTCGATCGCGCCATGGCTGATGCCGCTGCCGCCGTGGCTGGCCACGCCGGTCGGCTTGTTGATGACCAGCAGGCGCGCGTCCTCGAACACGATGGCCTCCTCCATCCGCCTCAGGAAGCCGGCCGGCGGCGGGGTCTTGTCTCCCTCTTCGATGAGACTGACCGGCGGAATCCGCACCTCGTCACCGGCTTCGAGCTTGCGCTCGGCCTTGGCGCGGCCGCCGTTGACCCGCACCTGGCCGCTGCGCACCAGCTTGTAGACCAGGCTGCGCGGCGCGCCCTTGAGCTGGCCGAGCAGGAAGTTGTCCAGGCGCTGGCCTTCGCGGTCGGCCGGCACGGCGACGATGCGCGCCGGCAGGCGCGAACCACCCTCGGCGGGAGCGGAAACAGGTTTGGCGGGCTTGGGGGCAGTCATTCGGGCATTTGATCTGTTAAACTCGGACCGCGATCCAAGGTTTTGTTTTCGCTGGGAAGTTTCCGCCGCATTCACGCGTCCGAACGCGAGTTCGAGCGCTTGGGAAGGCGGCTAAGGGCCAGAAGCCCGGCTTTCTTCGATTCCGGCACAGTACGCGACCACCGCCCCCGGGGCGGCCATGTTAGCGGCTCGCCGGCGATTCCCGCCATCGCCCGGCGCCAACGGCAAGTGTCTTGCCCAGGTGCCGGCTGGACCAAAACACCGTCCCGCAAGGCGCGAAACCGGCTACACCCCGGCGGCGCGCCCCGCGGCCCGCAACACAGGAAAGCGCTCCCGCGGCCCGCCGTGGTGTCGAAGCGCTGGAAACCCACCCTCGCCTGCTGCGCTTGCGCGGATGGCGGGAAAAAACTTCCAGAGGCAACAACCCACGGCGTTCCGCGCGCGAAAGCGCGTCAAGGAACTCCAACAATGAAGCGAATGCTGATCAACGCCACGCAGGCCGAAGAACTGCGCGTGGCCATCGTCGACGGTCAAAACCTTTACGACATCGACATCGAACAACCGTCCAAGGAACAGAAAAAGAGCAACATCTACAAGGGCCGCATCACCCGCCTCGAGCCCTCGCTGGAAGCGGCCTTCGTCGAATACGGCGCCGAGCGCCACGGCTTCCTGCCGTTGAAGGAAATCTCCTCCGACTACTTCCAGGCCGGCGTCGACCCGCACAAGGCCGGGTTGAAGGAACTGCTGCGCGAAGGCCAGGAAGTCGTCGTCCAGGTGGACAAGGACGAACGCGGCAACAAGGGCGCCGCGTTGACCACGTTCATCTCGCTGGCCGGCCGCTACATGGTGCTGATGCCGAATTCGCCGACCGCCGGCGGCGTCAGCCGTCGCATCGAAGGCGAAGACCGCGCCGAACTCAAGCGCGCGATGGACGCGCTGACCATTCCCGATGAAATGGGCGTGATCATCCGCACCGCCGGCGTCGGCCGCGACGCGGAAGAGCTGCAGTGGGACCTCGACTACCTGCTGTCGGTGTGGAAAGCCATCGCCGAAGCGGCGCTGGCCAAGCCGGCGCCGTTCCTGATCTACCAGGAATCGCGCCTGATCGTGCGCGCGTTGCGCGACTACATGCGCAATGACGTCGGCGAAGTGCTGGTCGATACCGAGGAAATGTACGAAACCGCGCGCGAGTTCATGCAGCAGGTGATGCCGCAGAACCTCAAGCGCCTGAAGCATTACAAGGACGACATCCCGCTGTTCAACCGCTTCCAGATCGAATCGCAGATCGAGGCGGCCTACGAACGCAACGTGCGCCTGCCCAGCGGCGGCTCGATCGTCATCGACCAGACCGAGGCACTGACCGCGGTCGACGTCAATTCCGCGCGCGCGACCAAGGGCGGCGACATCGAGGAAACCGCGTTCCACACCAACATGGAAGCGGCGGAAGAAGTCGCGCGCCAGCTGCGCTTGCGCGACCTCGGCGGCCTGGTCGTGGTCGACTTCATCGACATGGCCAGCAACAAGCACCAGCGCGATGTCGAGAACAAGCTGACCAATGCGCTGAAGTACGACCGCGCGCGCGTGCAGATCGGGCGCATTTCGCGCTTCGGCCTGCTCGAACTCTCGCGCCAGCGCCTGCGTCCGAGCCTTGGCGAATCCAGCCAGATCGTCTGCCCGCGCTGCGAGGGCCAGGGCCGCATGCGCAGCATTGAATCGCTGTCGCTGTCGATCGTCCGCGTCGCCGAAGAACACGCGATGAAGGAGAACACCGGGCAGGTGCTGGTGCAGGCGCCGGTCGAGATCGCCAACTTCCTGCTCAACGAAAAACGCGGTGCACTGGCAGAGATCGAGAAGCGCCACGGCGCGCCGATCATCATCGTCGCCGATGAGCAACTGCATTCGCCGCACTACGACGTCACGCGCCTGCGCGAGAACGAGCTGGGCGAGGAAACCGCCAAGCCCAGCTACCAGCGTGGCACCCCGCGCAAGCTGCCGACCTATGCGCTGACCAAGGCGCAGTTGAACGTCCCAACCGCGCCGGCGGTGACTTCGGTCAAGCACACCGCGCCGGCCCCGGTACGCGAGGAACGCGAAGAAGCACCCGCCCCCATCGCCATCGCCCCGGTCGCGGTGACTGCGCTGGAAACGAAGAAGAATGGCGGCCTCGGCGGCTTCTTCAAGCGTTTGTTCGGGACCGGCGAAACCGCGCCGGCATCGGCACCTCAAGCCAGGCCGCAAGCCAACGCCACGGCGGCGGATGGCCGCGGTCGCAACGATCGCAACAACGGCCAGCGCCGCGACAAGCCGCGCAATGGCCAGGCGCAGGGCAACAAGCAGCCGCCGCCGTCGAAGCCGCAAGGCGCGCAAGCACAGAAGCCGCAGCAGCCCAAACCGCAAAAGCCGCAACAGCCGCCGAAGCAGGCCAACCAGAATCCGCCGCAGAACACGGCGCCGAAGCCGCAGCAGCCCAGGGCCCAGCAGCCGCGCAACGAGCCAGCGGCCAAACCGCCGCAAGCGGTGGCCGCGCCGCAAGCGGCCGAGGAAGTGGTGCAGACGGTGGCCGTCGAAGCCGTGGTGACCGGCATCGCGCAGACCGGGCAGAATGTTCCGGTCGAAACCGCGCCGGCAGCGGTCGAAGCCGTGGTGGCGGGAGCGCCTCTTGCAACCGCCGAACCCGGCGATACCACCAACCCGGGCGACGCCAACGGCGAAGGCGGCAACCGTCGCCGTCGCGGCCGCCGCGGCGGCCGTCGCCGTCGCCGTGGCAATGGCGAAGGTGGCAACACCGAAACCGGCACCAATGGCAATGACGACCTGCTCGACGGCTTCGACGACGACGACGAGACCCCGGTAGTGGCGCAAAACCGGCAACCGGAATTCGACTTCGACGATGTGCCGGCTGCAAGGCCCGCCGTCGCCACGGCGCCGGTCGCAACGCAAGCCGCCACGCCTGTGCAGATGATCGAAAGCGCGCCGGCCGCAATCGTGCAAGCCGAAGCGCCGGTCGTGGCCGGGACGCTGTTCGCCCATGCCGAGCACGCCGAAGCCGACGAGCAATCCGGGATCGAGGACGAACAGGTCGCGACACCCGGCGAACGGCACGTCGCGCCAGTTGCGGTCGCGGGCAAGCCGGCCGAAGAGACGCCGGCACCGAAGCCTGCCCTGCCGCCGGTCGCGCCCAGTGGCTCGCTGTTCTTCGCCGCCGGCGCGGACACGCCGGCCTCGGTGATCCGCCACCTGATCGACCCGAACCCGGTGCCGCCGGCACCGGTCGAGGAGCCCTACCAGGAGGCCGAAGCCGAGGAAGCCGCCGAAGAGGAAGACGAGCGCATCGCCGAAGCCGGCGAACAGCACATCGCCCCGCAGCAGGCCATCGAACCGGAACAGGACCCGCACGGCGAACGTGCCGGTTGACCGCCCGCACCGTCGCAATGCGGAAAAAGCCCCGGTATTCCCGGGGCTTTTTTCATGGCTTCAATTCCATGGCCACCAGCCGCGGCCACTCAACGCATAGCGGTCCGCCGCGCGCTCGAAACGGTTGCGCACGCCGATGCCCCCGCACAGCAGGTACAGCGGCAGGAACAGCGGCCCGAGCGCCATGTACTGGTAGACGTGCGCGCGCTCGTGGTCGCCAAGCACCACCGGCGGATGCACGCACCAGCCGGCGCGGTGTTCGTAGGTGTCGCAGCGCAGGTCGAGGCTGGCGCCGGTATGCAGGATGCAGTTGCCGAAGGTGATCGCCCCGCCCGGCCCCCATGGCCAATGCGCGAACACGAATGCCCGCTCGCGTCGGCTGAAATGCATGCGCGCGCCGAACGGCAATGCGACCAGTCCGAGCAGCAAGCCGAGCGCGGTGTTCGGCACGGTCCACGCCGCACCGGCGGCCTGCAATGCGAACATCCCGATGCGATGCCGGCCGACGCGCGATGCGCTCAATTTTCCTCGTTCGGCATCAGCAGCCACAGGATCAGGTACACGAGGATGCCGGGGAACGCGGCCGAGGCGATCGACGCGATCACGTAGACCGCGCGCAGCACGGTCGCGTTCCAGCCGAAGCGGTGGGCGATGCCGCCGATCACCCCGGCGATCATGCGGTCGTCGAGCGAACGGCAGAATGGTTTGGCCGGAACGTGTGACATGGCTTCTTCCTCCCGATGTGCGGTGGCGATTCCAGTCTAGCGCGAACGCTGCGCCAGCCATTGGTCGATGGCCGCCGGCACTTCGCGCTGCGCGCGGCTGGACACGTAGATGCCGATGTGGCCGCCGCGGAACGACAATTCGGTGTAGTCGCGCGTGCCGACCAGATCCTTCAGCGCCTTCGACGCGGCCGGCGGCACCAGGTGGTCCTGCTCGGCGTAGATGTTCAGCACCGGCATCGACACCAGACCGAGATCGACGGCCTCGCCATCGATCTTCAATCCGCCCTTGACCAGCGCGTTCTTCTGGTAGAAATCCTTGATGAACTGGCGGAACGCCTCGCCGGCTAGGTTCGGCGAATCGAAGATCCACTTCTCCATGCGCAGGAAATCCTGCAGCGCCTGGCCGTCGTCGAGGATGTCGATCAGGCCGACATACTTCTGCAGGTTCAGCCGGAACGGCTTGAGCATCAGGTAGCTGGCGTTCATCAGTTCCGCCGGCACGTTGCCGAGGGTGTCGACGAACAGGTCCACGTCCAGCTCGCGGCACCAGTTGCCGAGCATGTTGTCCGGGGTGTGGAAATCCACCGGCGTGACCATCGTGATCAGGTTGCGCACCTGCCACGGGCGCAACGCCGCGTAGCACAGCGAGAACGCGCCGCCCTGGCAGATGCCGAGAATGTTCGGTGCATCGACGCCATGCGCAGATTTCAGATGTTCAACCGCCCCATCGATGAAGCGATGCAGGTAATCGCCGATCTCGAGGAAACGGTCGGAACGGTCGGGATAACCCCAATCCAGCAGGTACACGTCCTGGCCGCGTTCGAGCAGGCCGCGCACCAGCGAGCGATCGGCCTGCAGGTCGACCATGTACGGGCGGTTGACCAGCGCGTAGACGATCAGCAGCGGCGTCTTGCGCGTCGGTTTCTTCTCGCCGACGAAGCGGTACAGCACCACCTTGCCGTCGCGCCACACTTCCTCTTTCCGGGTGGCACCGTAATGCACCGTGGCTTCGGCCAGTTGCGGCAAGGTCTTCAGCCCGGCGGCGAGTTTCTCCTCCAGCTTGCGCGATTCGCGCAGCAGTTCCTCGGCGCTGATGTTCAGCGGGTTGAACATCAGCGGTGCCCTCCGCGCTTGGCCGCGGGCTTCTTGATCGCACCGGCCTTCGCCGGACTGGACGAAGCGCGCCCCCCCGTCTTCGCCGGCGATTTCTTCCCGGTCGCGGCCGTCTTCGCCACAGTCTTCGTTGCCGCCTTGCGCGGCGCTGGCGCAACCGACGGTTCGGCGCGTTGGCTCGCGCTTGCCGCCTGCGTGCGCGTCACCCGGCGCAATGCCCGTTCCAGTTCGGCAATCTTGCGATGCGCCGCATCGACCTCCTGCCGCGTCGGCATGCCGAACAGTTCGCTGACCTGCTCCACTTCCTTCTGCACTGCCGCGCGCAGGCGCATCTGCGCGTTGGAAAGCTCACCAAGCACGTGGCGGAAATCGGCCGACAGCGCGATCCGCGCATACGCGTCCTCGGCCGCGTCGATCCAGGTGTCGAACAGCGCACGCGCGCTGTCGATCTGCGCGCCGACCGAAGCATGTTCGCCAAGCTTGCGCTCGAATACGTCGAACGCCTGCTGCGCGGCCTTCGCCATCAGCGCGTTGTAGTCGGCGTTGCGCTCGCGGTAATCGCGCAGCAGTTTTTCCACCTGCTGCCAGCACTCCCGGTATTCGCGACCAAGGCCGAATGCCGGCGATGCCTGCTGCCCGGCGATCTTCGACAAGGCCTGCAACCACGCCGCGGCCTGTTCGGTCCACGCATCCAGCCCGTGCGGGCCGCGGCCATGCATGGCCGCGAAGATTTCGGCGAAGGGATTGCCGTTGTCCTTCGCGCCGAGCATCTCGCGCCACAACCCGGCAACGTCCGCCGGCTGCGCGTCCTTGCCGGCGAAATGCGCGGCGACCTGTTGCATTTGCCCGTACCAATCGCGCGCCTGCGCATTGAACTTGTCCAGCACGTCGCCCAGCGGCGAACCGGCGCGCGTCTGCGGCAACAGTTGCGACCACCATTGCAGCGCCTGCCGCCAATCCGCTTCCGGCGTGGAATGCGACGCATCCTGCGCGCCGCGCAAGCTTTCGCCCCACGCCTGCCACAGCTTGCGCGCCTGCGCCTGCAGGTCTTCGCCGCTGCCGAAGCCGTTGCCATTCCAAGCCGCGCCGCCGAGCATGATCCGCCTCCCGTGGATGCGCGCCAATTCTAGCGCGGCGCGCATCGCGCGGCCATTTGTGCCGTGCCATGATCAACCAATGAACGAATTTCGCATTCGCACCGCAACACCGGACGACGCCGCGGCCATCGCCCCCTTGCTCGGCCAGCTCGGCTATCCGACTTCGCCTGGACAGGCGCGGCAACGCCTGCAAACGCTGCTGGCCGCTGCGGACAGATACGCCACCTTCGTCGCCGAAAACGACAAGGGCGCCCTGCTGGGCTGTGCCAGCCTGGAACGCCGCATCACCCTCGACGGCGACGAGCGCGCCGAGTTGATGGCGCTGGTGGTCGACGCCGCCACGCGCCGCGGAGGTGTCGGCCTGGCGCTGCTGCAAGCGGGCGAAGCCTGGGCGCGCGAACGGGGTTTCGGCACGCTATGGGTGCGCTCCAACGTGCGGCGCACCGAATCGCATCCGTTCTACGCCAGGCACGGCTTCGTGCTCGAAAAAACCCAGCACACCTACGCCAAGCGTCTGTGAAAGGCCGGCTTCAGAGCCGCGAATAACGCCATGACACCGGCTTGCCGTCCCTGTACGGCATCACCCCGTGGAAGGCGCGCGGGTTGGCGTCGAACACCAGCGGCACGAAATGCCTGTCGCCGTCCCACAGCGGCAGGTCGAGGAGCTTGTCCGCATCGACCCACTCCAGCGTGCCCTCGGGATTGCCTTGCAGCGGCGTGCCGGAGAATTTCGTGATGACGAAGACGAAGGCCAGCCAGTCCTCGCCGTCCTTGCCGAAACCCGGCCACGACATCGTGCCGCGCAACGCCATTTCCTCGATCTCGATCCCGGCCTCCTCGCGGATTTCGCGGCGCATGCACGCGACCACGTCCTCGTCGCGCTCGATCTTGCCGCCCAAGCCGTTGTACTTGCCCAGATGCAGGTCGCCCGGCCGCGCGTTGCGATGGATCATCAGCACGCGCTTGGCGTCAGGCGAAAGCACGTAACCGAGCGTGGCGACGATGGGCGTGTAGGGCATGGGCGGCATCCGCGAAGAAAGCGGCGCATTGTACGCGACGACCTACTGGCCAAACTCGGGGCGCTGATCGCGCAAGCACAAGCCGTACAGCCGCCGCTGGCCGGCGCCTGGCATGCGCGCTTCTGGAACCTGCCCGACACTCAGGCGCTGGCCGCGCGCAGTGCAAGCTCGCCCATTTCGACGACAAGGGCCACCTGCTCGACATCGCGCCGGCGCCTGAACCTCCCCCGCCCGACAATGTGAACCAAATCACGTAAATGACGTGACCGGTGCTAGATTCATGGCTCCCGCGGATCGAAGAAGGGCGCCCGATGAAAACCAGCGTCATCCACATCGCCCGCTTCCTGCGCACCGCCCGCCTGCTCAAGCTGCTGGTGCTGCTGCTCGCGCTCGCACCGCTGCTGGCCGTTGCCGGCCCGCCCAGCGTCAATCCGGCGAAGGAACCCGCACTGGCGCACGCCGGGCCGGGCCAGCCGTTCATGGCGATCTCGCTCAACGACATCGCGGCCACGCCCGGCAAGAACGGCGAAGACCGGCTGCGGACCTTCTTCGACTGGGTCGCCGGCAACGGCATGCACGCCATTTCGCTGGACGACATCGAGCGCGCGCAACGCGGCGAACAAGCGCTGCCGCCGAACGCGGTCCTGCTCACCTTCGACAACGGCTACCGTGCACTGTACGACCGCGTGTTCCCGCTGGCGCTGGCGCACCACGTGCCGATCGTCGCCCCGCTGGTCGGCAAGTGGATCGAGAACGACCACGACGGCCGCTTCGTCAACTGGCAACAAGCGCGGCAGATGCAGGCTTCGGGCCTGGTCGAATTCGCCAGCGCCGGCTATGCCCTGCACGACGCGGTCACCACCGGCCCGGATGGCTCGCGCCTGCCGGCGGCGATCGCGCGCCGTTACCAGCCGGGCATCGGCTACGAAAGCGATGCGGCCTACCAGGCGCGGCTGCGCGCCGACCTGCAGCATTCGCGCGAACTGTTCCGGCGCGAACTCGGGCACGCGCCGCGCGCCCTGGCCTGGCCCTGCGGTCCCAGCCCGCAGGCGGCACTGGCCGCGCACGAACTCGGGTTCCGCTTCACCTTCACCCTGCAACCGCAACTGGCCAATACCGCACGGCCGATGGCGATCGGCCGCTACCAGCCGCTGCCGAACATCCAGCGCGGCTGATTCGCATCACCGCCTGCCGCGCAAAGGCAGCCCCAGCGACGCTAGCTACGGCAGCGCCCGGCGCAGGATCGCCGCGTCCACCGCGTCTTTCGGCAGCGTGCCGAACGCCAGCCCGTGTTCGCCGTTCAAGCGGCTGCGGATGAAGGCTTCGGCCAGCGGGCTTTGCGCCTGCAACAGCACCGAGGCCTGCAGCACCAACGCGAGCTTCTCCACCAGCCAGCGCGCCTCGGCCTCCTCGACGCCCGCCGCGAGTTGTTTCTGCAGCGCCTCGACCGCGATCCGGTAACGCGCATCGCCCTGCACCGCCTGCAACTGCTTCAGCAAGGCCGCACCGGCTTCCGGCTCGCGCGCCAGCGCGCGCAGCACGTCCAGGCACTGGACGTTGCCGCTGCCTTCCCAGATGCCGTTGAGCGGCGCCTGCCGATACAGCCGCGGCAGGATCGATTCCTCGACGTAACCGGCGCCGCCAAGGCATTCCTGCGCTTCGTTGACGAAGGCGGCGACGCGCTTGCAGATCCAGTATTTGCCGATCGCAGTGGCGATGCGCGCGAACGCGGCTTCGCCCGCATCGCGCGGCGCGGCATCGACCGCACGCGCCACCCGCATCGAAAGCGCGGTCGCCGCCTCGGATTCGAGCGCCAGGTCACACAGCACGTTGCGCATCAGCACGTGTTCGGCCAAGGGCTTGCCGAAGGCCTGACGATGCCGTGCATGATGCAGCGCCTGCGCCAGTGCCATGCGCATTTCCGCGGCCGAGCCGAGCATGCAGTCCAGGCGCGTGAACATCACCATCTCGATGATCGTCGCCACGCCGCGGCCTTCGTCGCCGATGCGCCATGCGCGCGCGCCGGTGAACTCGACCTCGCTCGACGCATTGGCCCAGTCGCCAAGCTTGTCCTTCAGGCGCATGACACGGAAGGCGTTCTTTTCGCCGTCGGGCAGGCGCCGCGGCAGCAAGAAGCACGACAGGCCGCCCGGCGCCTGCGCCAGCACCAGCCAAGCATCGCTCATCGGTGCGGAGAAGAACCACTTGTGCCCGACCAGTTCGTATTCGCCGTCGCCGCGCGCCGCCGCCGCCGTCGCATTGCTGCGCACGTCGCTGCCGCCCTGCTTCTCGGTCATGCCCATGCCGATGGTGATGCCGCGCTTCCCGCCGATCGGCACGTCGCGCGGATCGTAGAAGGGCGCCGCGGCCTTGTCCGCCCATTCGCGCAAGGAGGGTTCGCGTCGCAGCACCGGCACCGCGGCGTGGGTCATCGTCAGCGGACAGCTGGTTCCCGCCTCGGCCTGGTGATGCAGGTAACTCAATGCCGCGCGGGCGACGTGCGCGCCCGGCTGCACGTCCTGCCCGGGCGCGGCATGCCACGACAGGCCGGCGACGCCATGCGCCTTCGCCGTCGCCATCAACTGGTGATAGGCCGGATGGAATTCGACCACGTCGATGCGATGGCCGTAGCGGTCGTGGGTCTTCAGGCGCGGCTTGTCGCGGTTGGCGTCGAAGCCTAGTGCGTACAGTTCGCCGCCGGCCAGCGCGGCATAGGCGGCGACGCGCTCGGCGAACGCATGCGCGCCCTCGCGCTGCAATGCTTCGCGCAGGGCGACGTCGTCCTGCCACAAGTCGCGCGGCGCTTCGTGCCCCCCGAATGGCGGCGGCTGGTTCTCGACGACATGCGTTTCAAAAGCGCGTGGCTCGAAACGGGTTTGCAGCGACGGCAATGCGGTCATGGCAACGTCCTCCTAAGCTTGCGAGGATTGTGCACGCTTCGTGCGTTTGCGGAAAAATTGCGCATTTCGCGCCACAAAACAATCCGCCGAAGCGGGGCTGCGCGCATAAAAAAACCCTCGCCGAGGCGAGGGTTCGAAGAATTCGCATCTTGCAGCCTGACGGAATCAGGCCACTGGCACGATGTTCGAGGCTTGTGCGCCCTTCGGGCCTTGCGTCACTTCATAGCTGACGCGCTGGCCTTCTTGCAGGCTGCGGAAGCCCTTGGCGTTGATGGCGGAGAAATGCGCGAACACGTCGGCGCTGCCATCTTCCGGGGCGATGAACCCGAAACCCTTGGCGTCGTTGAACCACTTCACGGTACCGTACGGCATAGCTGTGCTGTTTTCCTGATTGGATGGAAGCACGTGCGACGCGGCTGCATCACCATGAAGCAAGCCCGTGCACGCAGGCCGCAGTATGCAAAGACATCGTTAACTTGACAATCACCTATTGGCCGGCATTCGCCAAAACGGTGACCAAGTCCACGATGCGCGCCGATGCCGCATCGACGTTGGCGAGCACTTCGGCCATCGTGATCTCGATCGCATCGCCGCAACCGGCCGCCCAATTGGCGACAACGGCCAGGCACGCGTAATCCAGCCCCAATTCGCGCGCGATGCCCGCTTCCGGCATGCCGGTCATGCCGACCAGATCGCAGCCATCGCGGCGCATGCGGGCGATCTCGGCCCGGGTTTCGAGGCGCGGCCCTTGCGTTGCGCCATAGCAACCGCGATCGACGAGAGTGACGCCCGTCACGTTTGCCGCATCGAGGATATGCTTGCGCAATGCCGGCGTGTACGGATCGCCGAAATCGACGTGCAACACGTCCGCACCGTCTTCTTCGCAGATCGTCGAAACGCGGCCCCACGTGTAGTCGATCAACTGATCGGGACACGCCAGCACGCGCGGGCCAAAGTCATCCGTGATGCCGCCGACGGTGTTGAGCGCGAGCACGCGGCGCACGCCGAGGTCCCGCAACGCCTGCAGATTCGCGCGGTAATTGACCTTGTGCGGCGGCACCGAATGGCCTTCGCCATGCCGTGCGAGGAAAGCCACGCGCGCCTTGCCCAGCGTGCCGATGCGCACCGGGCCGGACGGCCTGCCGAAGCGCGTGTCGGCTTCGCGCGCTTCCACGTCCTGCAGTTGCGCCAGCCTGTAGATGCCGGTGCCGCCGATCACGGCCAGCGAGATAGCGTCGCTCATCGTCGCATCATTTCAACGCGTGGATCGCCGGCAGGTTGCGACCCTGCTCGTGGTAATCCATGCCGTAGCCGAACACGTAACGGTCCGGCACTTCGAGGCCGAAGTAGTCGGCTTCCAGGCCTTCGACCACGCGGCGGTGGTTCTTGACCGTCAGCACCGCGATGCGCACGTCGGTGGCGCCCTGTTCGAGGCACCACTGCTTGACCGCGGCCAGGGTCAGGCCTTCGTCGAGGATGTCGTCGGCGATCAGCACGCGGCGGCCATACAGCGAAGTCGTCGGCCGGTGCCGCCAGACCAGTTCGCCGCCGCTGGTTTCGCCGCGATAGCGGGTGGCATGGGCGTAGTCGAACTGCAGGTCGACGCCGTGCACGCCGATTTCCATCGCCAGTTGCGCGGCGAACGGCAACGCGCCCTGCATGATCGACAGGTACACCGGCGGCGCGCCGATGCGGTAGTCCTCGGCGACCTTCGCCGCCATCGACTTGATTGCCGCCTCGATCGCGGTGCGGTCGAAAATCAGTTCCGAGTTGTTCAGCGCTGCGGACAGCGGTGGGGTATTCATCAGGCCAATCCCTTGTGGGTGCGTTGCGATTGTAGGGCGGCGGGCAACAGCGGCTCGAGCCGGCGCTGCGCGTCGCGGTGGCGATTATCGGCCAGAAGCCCGGCCCAGCCCAGCGCGCCGCGGCCGATCAGCGAAATCACCGCAGCGGTGTTGAGTGCTCGGCCTTCGACCGCGCGCAGGGCTTCGGCGGCGATGTCCGGGTGGCAGGCCAGCACGACGTCGCAGCCGGCGTCCAGATGCGCGTCTATGCGCGCCTTGACGCTGCCTTCGGCCGTCGCCGCGGCCATGCCGATGTCGTCGGAAAACACCACGCCGCGGAAACCCAGCTCGCCGCGCAGGATGTCGACTATCCACTTCTTCGAGAAACCCGCCGGCGCGTCATCGACCGCCGGATATTTCACGTGCGCCATCATCACCGCGTCGGCGCCCGCCTCGATGCCGGCGACGAAAGGCAGCAAATCCTCGTGCCGAATCTGCGCGTAAGGGCGCGGATCGACGGCTTCGTCGAAGTGGGTGTCTTCGCGCACGGTGCCGTGGCCGGGGAAATGCTTCAGCGTCGCCGCCATGCCGACGCCATGCATGCCGCGCACGTAGGCGCGGGCGAAATCGGCGACGACTTCAGGCACCGCGGCGAAGGCGCGGTTGCCGATCGCCTGGTTGCCGCGGCCCAGATCGACCACCGGCGCGAAACTCAGGTCGATGCCGGTCGCACGCATCTCGCTGGCCATCAGCCACGCATGTTCCTCGGCCAGCTTCAACGCGGCCTGCGGATCGTTGTCGTACAACGGTTCGAAACCCTGCAGCGGCGGCAACCGGCTGTAGCCCTCGCGCAAGCGCTGCACGCGCCCGCCCTCCTGATCGACGCTGATCAGCAGCGGCCGGTTCACCGCGGCGCGAATCGACGCGCACAGTTCGGTGACCTGTGCGCGCGAAGCGAAGTTGCGCGAGAACAGGCATGCGCCGGCGCAGGCGTCGTGCTGCAGCCAGTCGCGCTCGTGCGCCTGCAATTCCTTGCCGGCGATGCCGATGATGATCATGCGATGTCCTCGGCGCGCTTTTCGGCTTCGCTCCATTGCGAATACGGGCGCGCGGCCAGGGCCAGATTGTAATAGCGCAGCGATTCGGTCACCTGCTTGCCGGCCCAGGCCGGCAGCGCGAAGGCTTCGTCGGCGCTGTCCAGTTCGATTTCGGCGACAACCAACCCGGCGTTTTCGCCGGCGAATTCGTCGATTTCCCACAGGTGGCCTGCGTGCTCGAGGTAATGCCGGGTCTTTTCGACCAATCCGCCGACGCACAGTTTCAGCAGTTCACGCGCGTCGTTCGCCGGGATTTCGTAGTCGAACTCCTGCCGGGTGGTGCCGAGCTGGCGCGATTTCAGGTTGAGGAAGGCCTTGTCGCCTTCGATGCGCACCCGCACCGAGGCCTTCTGCGCGCCGCTTTCGACCATCGCCAGGTCGTTGATGTAGCCCTGCGCCATGTGTACCGATTTCCCGACCGCATCGCGCCAGCCGCCGTTGCCTGCCAGGAACTTCCTTTCAATCTCGATGCCCATGATTCACTTCTCGAAAACCGCGATGGATTCGACGTGAGCGGTGTGCGGGAACATGTCCATCACCCCGGCGGCCTTGAGCTTCCACCCCTGCTCGTTGACCAGGAAGCCGGCGTCGCGCGCCAGCGAACCGGGATGGCAACTCACGTACACGATGCGCTTGAATTGTTTCAGCGGCAGTTGCTGCAGCACTTCGATCGCACCGCTGCGCGGCGGGTCGAGCAGCAGCTTGTCGAAACCTGCGCGCATCCACGGCGTGCCGCGCTGGTCCCGGGTCAAATCCGCGGCGAAGAACTGCGCGTTGGCCAAGCCATTGCGATGCGCGTTTTCACGCGCACGATCGACCAGCCCGGCCTCGCCTTCGACGCCGACCACTTCGCCGGCCAGTCGCGCCAGCGGCAGGGTGAAATTGCCGAGACCACAGAACAGGTCGAGCACGCGTTCCCCGGCCTGCGGTTCGAGCAACTCGAATGCGCGCGCGATCATCTTCTCGTTGAGCCGCGCGTTGACCTGGATGAAGTCCAGCGGACGGAACGCCAGCTCCACGTTCCAGTTTTGCAGCTTGAACGCCAGTGGCACCTCGCTCGGCCACAACGGCTGCACGCTGTCGACGCCGCCGGGTTGCAGGAAGATCGCGAAACGATGCGCCTTGCCGAACTCGGCCAGTGCGCCGCGGTCGTTCTCGCTCAACGGATTCAGATGGCGGAACACCAGCGCGACACCGTCGAATGCGTCGGTCGCATCGCCGGCAATGAATTCGATCTGCGCAATGTCGGCGCGGCCTTGCAGCGCATCGACCAGTTTGCCCAGCGCCTCGATCCTGAAACCGACTGCGGGAATCGCGGTGTGGCATTCGCGCAGATCGGCGACGAAGCGCGGATCCTGCTCGCGGAAACCCACCAGCGTCTTGTCCTTCTTTTCGACGCGCCGTACCGAGAAACGGCCCTTGCGCCGGTAGCCCCAGCTTTCGTCGCGCAGCGGCGGCAGCACGGCCGCGGGCTTGACGTGGCCGATGCGCTCCAAGTTTTCCAGCAACGTGTGCTGCTTGAGTTCGATCTGCCTGGTTTCGTCGAGATGCTGCAACACGCAACCGCCACAGGTACCGAAATGCGGGCAACGCGGTTCGACCCGATCCGGCGAAGCCGTCAACACCCGCAAGGTCTTCGCCTCGTCGAAATGGCGGCTTTTCGCGGTCTGCTCGGCCAGCACCCTTTCGCCCGGCAGCGCACCGCCGACGAACGTCACTTTTCCGTTTTCGCCCGGGTTTTTTCCATCGCGGCGCGCGACGCCGCGGCCGTCGTGGCTCAGGTCGAGGATGTCGGCTTCAAACGGGGTCTTGTCGATGCGCGGAGAACGGGCCACTGGCAACTACGGCTTGTGAACGGCCGCACATTGTACCCGCCCGCTTCAGCGGATTTTCTTGAAGGTGTTGGTATTGCCCAGCTTCTCGATCTTGCCGCCGGCCTTCTCGAAGACGGCGATGTCGTGCTCGATGCGCTCGTGGGTGATGACGGCGTTCTTGCCGGCGTGCGAGGCCTTGGGAAAGGTCTTGCTGGTCTTGGTCTTGGCGGTGGTCACTGGGCTTCCTTCTTGGTCTGCCCGGCCACCTTAGCGCATGTGGCGTAGAAAAACGTGATGCCGCCTGCGCTTACGCCGCGTCCTTCTGCGTGGTGAAGCTTTCGCCGCAGCCGCATTCGGCGGTCGCGTTCGGGTTGGCGAAGGTGAAGACTTCGCTCAAGCCCTGCTTGCGGAAGTCGATTTCGGTGCCATCGACCATCGGCAGGCTGTCGGCATCCACGAAAATGCGCACGCCGTCCTGCTCGAACACGTGGTCGCCTTTGCGCCGTTCGCTCGCCAGGTCGGTCACGTAGCCCCAGCCGGAGCAGCCGGTGCGGGCCACTCCGAAGCGCAGGCCGAGCACGCCGGGCTGGCGGGTGGTGAAGCGCTGGACGCGGGCGAAGGCGGCGGGAGTGAGGGTGATGGCCATTGGAACCTCGGGGGTCGCGGCAGGAATGCCGCTCCTTCAGCTGTCGGAATTATAGGCGCGATGGGGACGAAAAGCCCCGCACTCCGGTAAACTCCATGTTCCACAGATAGGTTCCGACTCACGGGGTTTCAAGATGGCGGTGGTCAGCGTCGATGCGGCATTGGCGGGCAAGGTCGCGGCAGGCAGCGAAGTCACGGTGCGCGGTTGGGTGCGCACGCTGCGCAATTCCACCAACCTGAGCTTCGTCAACGTCCACGACGGTTCCTGCTTCGCGCCGATCCAGGTCGTCGCCACCGACGCCCTGCCCAACTTCGAGGGCGAAGTGAAGCACCTGACCAGCGGCTGCTCGGTGATCGCCACCGGCACCCTGGTCGAATCGCAGGGCAAGGGCCAGAGCTTCGAGATCCAGGCATCGTCGATCGAAGTCGTCGGCTGGGTCGAGGACCCGCTGACCTACCCGATCCAGCCCAAGCCGATGTCGGCGGAATTCCTGCGCGAAGTGGCGCACCTGCGCCCGCGCACCAACCTGTTCGGCGCCGTCACCCGCATCCGCAATTGCCTGGCGCAGGCGGTGCACCGATTCTTCCACGAGAACGGCTTCTTGTGGATTTCGACGCCGATCATCACGACCTCCGATGCCGAAGGCGCCGGCGAAATGCTGCGCGTGTCACCCTGGACTTCGCCAACCTGCCGCGCGACTCGAAGGGCAACGTGGATTTCAGCCGCGACTTCTTCGGCAAGGAAACCTTCCTCACCGTGTCCGGCCAGCTCAACGTCGAGGCCTATGCGCTGTCGATGAGCAAGGTCTACACCTTCGGCCCGACCTTCCGCGCCGAGAACAGCAACACCACGCGCCACCTGGCCGAGTTCTGGATGATCGAACCGGAAATCGCCTTCGCCGACCTGAACGAAGACGCGGAGCTGGCCGAGCGCTTCCTGAAATACCTGTTCAAGGCGGTGCTGGACGAACGCGCCGACGACATGGCCTTCATCGCCGAGCGCGTGGACAAGAGCGCGATCGGCAAGCTCGAAGCCTTCATCGCCTCGCCGTTCTCGCGCATCGACTACGGCGAGGCGATCAAGATCCTGCAGGCCAGCGGGCACAAGTTCGAGTATCCGGTCGAATGGGGCCTGGACCTGCAGACCGAACACGAGCGCTGGCTGACCGAGCAGCACGTCGGCCGCCCGGTCGTGGTGATGAATTACCCCGAGCACATCAAGGCGTTCTACATGCACTTGAACGACGACGGCAAGACCGTCGCGGCGATGGACGTGCTGGCGCCGGGCATCGGCGAAATCATCGGCGGCTCGCAGCGCGAAGCGCGTCTTGATGTGTTGGATGCGCGCATGGCCCAGTTCGGCCTCGACCCGGCGCATTACGGCTGGTATCGCGATTTCCGCCGCTACGGCAGCGTGCCGCACGCCGGCTTCGGCCTCGGCTTCGAGCGTCTGGTCGTGTACGTGTGCGGGCTGAGCAACATCCGCGACGCGATTCCGTATCCGCGCGCGCCGGGCAGCGCCGAGTTCTGATGATCCTGTTCTTCGCCCTGTGCTTCGTCGCCACCGCGTTCGCGGGGCTGTGCGCGTTCGTGATCTTCTGGCCGCTGACCCTGGTGCACATCCGCAACCGCCACGCGGACTTGCGCGCGCGCTTCGGCGAAGGCGCCTTCCTGAATCCGGACGCGCTGCGCTGGCTGCTCGGTGGCGGTTATCGCAGCGCGAACGACGCCAATCTCAGCGGCCTCGCCGGCCCGGCGCGCATTTCGGTGATCGTGATCGCGGCGGCCTTGGCGTTGGCCGGATTGTTGTGGCTGGTTTCGCTGGCCGTTTGATTCATGCGCGGCCGGGCAAGCCCGGCGCTACGAGAGAAATCCGATGAGCGAATTCGATTCCGAACAATGGTGGCTGGCCTCGCTCGGCCGCATGATCGTGTGGGCGCGCCTGCGCGTGCTCGAAGCCGGCACCGCCGAAGTGTTCGACAGCGACGGACAAACCCAGGTCTTCGACAGCGAGGACACCGCGCGGGCCACCCTGCTCGACGCCGAGTTCGTCGCCTTCGACGGCCTCGACGAGGACGATGCGCTGGCCCGCGGTTTCTCGCTGCGCGAACTCGCCCCGCCGCATGCCGCCAACGACGAGCGCCTGCGCGAAGCGATGGTGCAATCGCTCGGCCGCGACGCCTGAATGTTCACCCCGCGCGCCTTCGCCGAAACCGATCTGGCCGCGCTGGACTGGCTGCTGGCGCACGACAACTTCGCCACCCTTGTCACCAGCCACGCCGGCGCACCCTGCGCGACGCAGTTGCCGGTGCTGTACGCGCGCAACGGCGAGGACGTGCTGATCGAAGGCCATTGGGCGAAGCCGAACCCGCAGGCCGCGCACGCCGGCACCGCCTTGCTGATCGTGCACGGCCCGCACGCCTACGTCTCCGCGAGCTGGTATCCGGACAAGGAGGCCGCGGTGCGCGTGCCGACCTGGAATTACGCCACCGCGCACCTGTCCGGCGCGCTCGAGATCGTCAACGATCACGCCGCACTGGCCGATCTCGTCTCCCGCCTGAGCGACCAGCACGAAGCCCGCGTGGGCGAGCATTGGCGCTTCGATCCGCAACGCGAGGAGCACGCCACGATGCTCGGCGGCATCGTCGGCTTCCGCTTCCGGCCGGCGCGCATCGAGCTGAAATTCAAGCTCGGCCAGAACCATCCGCAGGCGAATCGTCATGCGGTGATCGATGCCTTGTCGAGGCAGGAACACGACGATGCGCAAGCCGTTGCCGGATTGATGCGCCAGCGCGAAAGCTGACCCGCCGCCAGCGCGAGTGCGGCATAATGACGCCATGACCGATCTCGACCAGTTGTTGCAGAACAACCGTGAATGGGCGCAGCGCATCGTCCGCGAAGACCCCGGCTTCTTCTCGCGGCTGTCGAAGCAGCAATCACCGAAATTCCTGTGGATCGGCTGCTCCGATTCGCGGGTGCCGGCGAACCAGATTTTGGGCCTCGATCCGGGCGAGGTGTTCGTCCATCGCAACATCGCCAATCTGGTCGTGCACAGCGACCTCAACGCACTGAGCGTGGTCCAGTTCGCGGTGGACGTGCTCAAGGTCGAGCACATCCTGATCGTCGGCCACTACGGCTGCGGCGGCGTGCATTCGGCGATGACCGGAACGCGCGTGGGACTGGCCGACAACTGGCTGCGCCACGTCGGCGACGTGGCGCAGAAGCATGCATCGATTCTCGACCCCATCGACGACGAACACCTGCGCCATGCGCGGTTGTGCGAACTCAACGTGATCGAGCAAGTGGTGAATTTGTGCCAGACCACGGTGATCGAGGACGCATGGGCGCGCGGCCAACCGCTCGCCGTCCACGGCTGGGTGTATTCACTCAACGACGGCCGCGTGCGCGAGATGGGCATCGACGTGTCCGCGCCCGAACAGCTCGCCGACAAATACCAGAACGCGCTCAATCGCGTGCCACGCAGTGGCAAACGTGATTGAAAAACAATGCCCACGTGCCGCGCAAGGACAGGCGTGACTGACGCGGCGTGATTGATTCAACGGAGAAACACCGATGTTGCCGATGCCGATCAACTTCCAGCGATGGATCGACGAACACCGCCACCTGCTCAAGCCGCCGGTCGGCAACAAGGTGATCTACGCCGAGGACTTCATCGTGATGGTGGTCGGCGGCCCCAACGCGCGCACCGACTACCACTGGGACGAAGGCCCGGAATGGTTCTACCAGTTGGAAGGCGAAATGGTGCTGAAGGTGCAGGAGGATTTCGATCCCGCCACCGGCAAGGGCACGGCGCGCGACATCCCGATCAAGGCCGGCGAAATCTTCCTGCTGCCGCCGCGCACGCCGCATTCGCCGCAGCGCATGCCGGATTCGATCGGCCTCGTCGTCGAGCGCAAGCGCCTGCCGCACGAGAACGACGGCCTGCTCTGGTTCTGCGAGCAGTGCAACGCGAAACTCTATGAAGAGCATTTCTTCCTGAACAACATCGAGACCGACTTCCCGCCGGTGTTCGAGCGTTTCTACGCCTCGCGCGAACACCGCACCTGCAAGGCCTGCGGCCATTTCAACCCGGCGCCGGCGAAATACGACGTGCCGGCCAGGTGAGCACGCGGATGAACGATGAATTCCCCCACGGCCGGTTCCCGCGCGAGCAGGCGCTGCAACTCGATGCCGCCGACCCGCTGCGCGCGCTGCGCGACCAGTTCCTGATCCCGAAGCGCGGCGCGCACGAGCAGATCTATCTCTGCGGCAATTCGCTCGGCCTGCAACCGCGTGCGGCGCGCACCGTGGTGCAGGAAGCGCTCGACAAATGGGCGAACGAAGCGGTCGAAGGCCATTTCACCCCGCCGGTGCAATGGCTCGACTACCACGCGCTGGTGCGCGATGCGCTCGCCCGCGTGGTCGGTGCGCAGCCGCATGAAGTCGTCGCGATGAACACCTTGTCGGTGAACCTGCACCTGTTGATGGTCAGCTTCTATCGGCCGACGCAAGCACGTTCCGCCATTCTCGTCGAAGCCGGAAGTTTCCCGACCGACCGTTACGCGGTCGAGTCGCAGATCCGCTTCCATGGTTTCGACCCGGCAACCGACCTGATCGAAGTGCAGCCCGACGACGAAACCGGCATCGTGTCGATGGCGACGATCGCCAGCGCGATCGAACGACATGGCCCGCGGCTGGCGCTGGTGCTGTGGCCGGGCGTGCAATACCGCACCGGGCAGGCGTTCGACTTGCAGGAAATCGCGCGGCTTGCACGCGCGGCGGGTGCGAACGTCGGCTTCGACCTGGCGCATTCGGTCGGCAACATCCCGCTGCAACTGCACGCCAGCGGCGCCGATTTCGCGGTGTGGTGCCACTACAAATACCTCAACGCCGGCCCCGGCGCGGTCGGCGGCGCGTTCGTGCACGAACGCCATGCGCGCGATGCGACACTGCCGCGCTTCGCCGGCTGGTGGGGCCACGAACAAGCCACGCGCTTCCGGATGGGCGCGGAGTTCGTTCCTTCCATCGGCGCCGATGGCTGGCAATTGAGCAATCCACCGGTGCTCGCGCTGGCGCCGCTGCGCGCTTCGCTCGAGGTGATCGACAACGTCGGCGGCATCGCCACGTTGCGCGCGAAAGCGGAAAAGCTCGGCGCTTATCTAGAACAGCTGATCGATGCGCGATTGAACGACACGCTGCAAATCCTCACGCCACGCAACGCCGCGCAACGCGGCTGCCAGTTGTCGCTGCGCGTGCTCGGCGGCCGCGAGCGCGGACGCGCCTTGTTCGAGCATCTCGAATCCATCGGCATCGTCGGCGACTGGCGCGAGCCGGACGTGATCCGCATCGCGCCGACGCCCGCGTACAACCGTTTCGCCGACTGCTTCGATTTCGTCGAAGCGGTGGCCGCATGGCGAGCCGCGCAATGAGCGAACGCAAGCTGACGATCATCGGCGCCGGCCTGGCCGGCTCGCTGCTGGCCACCTTGCTGTGCCGGCGCGGCTGGCAGGTGGACGTGTACGAACGCCGCGGCGACCCGCGCATCAAGGGCTACGAATCCGGGCGTTCGATCAATCTCGCGCTGGCCGAACGCGGCCGTCACGCGCTGCGCCAGGCCGGCGTCGAAGACGAAGTGATGCGGCAGGCCGTGCTGATGCGCGGGCGCATGGTCCACATCGATGGACAGGCGCCGATGCTGCAACGCTACGGCCGCGACGACAGCGAGGCGATCTGGTCGGTGCATCGCGCCGACTTGAATCTGACCCTGCTGCAACTGGCCGAGCAAGCCGGTGCCAGGTTCCATTTCCATCGGCGCCTGCACACCGTGGATTTCTCGGCGAACTACGCGCGTTTCATCGACGACCGCGACGACCAGCCGGTCGATGTGCATTTCGACACGCCGCTGCTCGGCTGCGATGGCGCCGGTTCCGCGCTGCGCGCGGCGATGAACCGCTGGGCGCCGCTGGGCGAACGCAGCGAGTTCCTCGGCCATTCGTACAAGGAGCTGGAAATCCCGCCGGACGCGCGTGGCGATTTCGCGATCGAACCGAACGCGCTGCACATCTGGCCGCGCGGGCACTACATGTGCATTGCCCTGCCCAACGACGAAAAGACCTTCACCGTCACCCTGTTCCTGCCGAACGAAGGCGATCCCAGCTTCTCGACGGTGAAAAGCGGCGCGGACGCGCAGGCGCTGTTCGCGCGCGAATTCGCCGACGCGCTGCCGCTGATCCCGAACCTCGTGCGCGATTGGGACAACCGCCCGCCGGGCCTGCTCGGCACGCTGTACCTCGATCGCTGGCGGCTCGACGGCCGCGCATTGCTGATCGGCGACGCCGCGCACGCGATGGTGCCGTTCCACGGCCAGGGCATGAACTGCGCGTTCGAGGATTGCGTGTTGCTCGCCGACCTGCTGGACGCTGCGGATGAAAGCGGGCACGACGTCGCGCATGCCTTCGCCGCATTCGAGCGGCAACGCCAGCCCGACGCCTACGCGATCCAGCAAATGGCGCTGGAAAACTACGTCGAAATGCGCGACCGCGTCGATGACGCGGATTTCCTGCTCCAGCGCGAACTGGAAGCAAAGCTGCAAGCGCGCCATCCAACCCGCTTCGTGCCGCACTACGCGATGGTGACCTTCATGCGCATTCCGTATTCGCTGGCATGGCAGCGCAGCAACCTCCAGCGCGAAATCATGGTCACCGCCACGCGCGGACACGCATCGCTCGATGGCATCGACTGGAGCGCGCTCGATGCCGCGGTGCTGGAAAAACTTTCGGTATTACAGGACGCGCCATGAGCGACGCCAGTTTCCTGTTCTACGACCTGGAAACCTTCGGCCAGAAACCCGGGCAAAGCCGCATCGCGCAATTCGCGGCGATCCGTACCGACGAGGATCTGAACGAAATCGACGAACCGGTTTCATTCTTCGTCCAGCCGGCCGACGACTTGTTGCCCTCGCCCATCGCCACCCTGATCACGCATATCGCGCCGCAACGCGCGCTGGCCGAAGGGGTCAACGAAGCCGCCGCGTTCGCGCGCATCTTCGATGAAATGGCGCGCCCGCAAACCTGCACGCTGGGCTGGAACACGCTGCGCTTCGACGACGAGTTCGTGCGTTACGGCCTGTTCCGCAATTTCCACGAGCCTTACGAGCGCGAATGGCGCGGCGGCAATTCGCGCTGGGACCTGCTCGACGTCGCGCGCCTGTTCCATGCGCTGCGTCCGGACGGATTGACCTGGCCGCAACGCGACGACCGCAAGGGTACGAGTTTCAAGCTCGAACACCTTGCCGCGGCGAACGCCGTCCGTATCGGCGATGCGCACGAAGCGCTCTCCGACGTGCGCGCCACGCTCGGCATCGGCAAGCTGATGAAACAGGCCCAGCCGAAACTTTGGGACTACGCGCTGCGCCTGCGCGACAAGCGCTTCGCCGCCGGCCTGTTCGACCTCAATGCGCTCGCGCCGGTGCTGCACGTCTCGCAGATGTTCGCCATCGAGCGCCTGTGCGCCGCGCCGGTGTTGCCGCTGGCCTGGCATCCGCGCAACCAGAACAACGTGATCGTGTTCGACCTCGACGGCGACATCGACGCGCTGCTCGAACTCGACGCCGCGCAAATCGCCGAGCGCCTCTACGCGAAGTCGGAAACGCTGGCCGAACGCGGCCTGCAGCGCGTGCCGCTGAAGGAAGTGCATCTCAACAAATGCCCAGCGCTGGTGGCGTGGAATCACCTGCGCGACGGCGATTTCGAGCGCCTGCGCATCGATGCCGAGGCGATCGAGGCCAAGGCCGCGAAACTGCGCCCGCATGCGCCGATGCTGGCCGAGAAGATGCGCCAGGTGTTTTCCGGCGAACGCGAAAACACGACCGCCGACGCCGATGCCTCGCTGTACGCCGGCTTCCTCGGCGACGGCGACAAACGCAAGCTCGCCGACGTGCGCGCGACCCCGCCGGAACTGCTCGGCGCGCGCGAATTCGGGTTCCGCGACGCGCGCCTGGACGAACTGCTGTTCCGCTACCGCGCACGCAACTTCCCGCAAACGTTGAACGCGGCCGAGCGCGTGCGCTGGAACGGGTACCGCCGCCAGCGCCTGCTCGGCGACGAAGGCCTGTCCGAACTCACGCTGCCGCAGTTTTTCGCGCAACTGGATGCGCTGCGTTCGCAACACGCGGATGCCGCCGACAAACTCGTCCTGCTCGATCAACTGGAGTCATGGGGCAAGGCGCTGCAGGAATCCTTCTGACATCCTCCCGGCGAACGCCGGGATCCAGCGACTTTCGCTAAAATCCGGAGCCACCGGGTTCCGGCGTTGGCCGGAACGACGAGCAAGAACATGACGACCTATTTCACCGACGCCAGCTTCAAGTTCCTGCGCGGGCTTGCGCGCCACAACGAGAAGGCGTGGTTCGCCACGCACAAGCACCAGTACGAGGAATACGTGCGCCAGCCGTTCCTGCGCCTGCTCGGCGATCTGCAGCCGGATGTGCGCGAGGTCAGCGAACACTTCCGCAGCGAGCCGAAGACCGTCGGCGGTTCGCTGTTCCGCATCTACCGCGATTCGCGTTTCTCCAACGACAAGACGCCGTACAAGCCGTGGCAGGGCGCGCGGCTATTCCACGAACGCAGCAAGCAGGTGCCGGCGCCGTCGTACTACATCCATCTGCAGCCGGGCGAGAGTTTCGTCGGCGCCGGCGTCTGGCATCCGGAGCCGGATACGCAGCGCAAGATCCGCCAATTCATCCTCGACAACCCGGAAAGCTGGAAACGCGCCGCGTACGACGCGAAGCTGCTGCGCAAGTTCGAGCGCGACGACAGCGAGGTGCTGAGCCGCGCGCCACGCGGGTTTCCGGCCGATTTCGCCTTCATCGACGACCTCAAGCACAAGAACTTCATCTTCTGGCGCACGCTCGACGATGCGGTGATGACCGGGACGAAACTGCGCGCGACGCTGGCGGCGGACCTGCAAACCCTGGCGCCGTTCGTCGATTACCTGTGCGCCGCGCTCGACCTGGAGTTCTGACCCGATGAAGAAGTGGATCGCCCTGCTCGTCGTCGTCCTGGTCCTGCTGTTCGCCTACGTCGCCGGCGGCCCGTTCATCGCGATGCATGGCATCAAGAGTGCGCTTGCGCGGAACGACGCGACGAAATTGCAGAAGTACGTCGATCTGCAACAAGTGCGCGCGAACCTGCGCGCGCAGGTCGAAGGCCATCTGGCGCGCACGGCCGGCGCCAGGGCCGACAGCAAGCTCGGCATGTTCGCATTGGCGCTGGCCGACCATGTCGCCGGCACCGGCATCGACGCTGCGGTGACGCCGGCCGGAATCGGCGCGATCCTGAGCGGGCGCAACGTCTGGAAAACGGCAATACGCGAAACCGTCAACGGCGACACGTTCGCCAAGCCGCTGCCGCCGGACCCGCTGAAGGACGCGAAGCTCGCCTATGTTTCCGCATCGGAATTCGACGCGACGGTCAGCGACGCCAACGGCAAGCCGATGACCTTCGTGTTCTCGCGCGACGGATTGCGCTGGCAGCTGACCAACATCAAGCTCGATTTCGATCAAGTCTTGTAGCGACGGCATTCCGGCCGCGACCGGATGCCGTCCTTACAAACCCTGCGCTTGCAGGGCGGCGCGCAGGCGCCGCATGCCCGGCCCCAACTGGCGCCGCGCCAGCCACGGCATTCCCTGCAGTGCGGCGGCGACATCCCTCCGCTCGGCATCGCCCGTCCATGCGAACGCCACCGCGTTTTCCTGCTTCGCCTCATCCAGCACCACGACGTTGCCGGCGAACGCACCGCGCAGCTTGCGCAGGTACTTGTCGGTCTGGGTGTCGTAGAGGTTGATCGCGACGACGCCGTTCGCGCCCAGCGCGGCGCGGCAATCGGCGAAGAACTCGCGCGTGGTCAACGCTTGCGGGATGCCATGCGCATCGTAGGCGTCGAGCAGGATCAGGTCGAAAGCGCCGCAGCGCGATTTCAGCACTTGCGCCGCATCGCCATGGGTCGCGCGGAAGCGGCCGCCGTCGCGCGGAATCCTGAATTCGTCGCGCAACGCGAGCACGCCGGCATCGGCCTCGATCGCCTCGATGCGCGATTGCGGCAGGTAGCGGAAGCAGAACTTGGCCTGCGAACCGCCACCGAGGCCGACGATGCCGATGCATTGCGGACGCGGCTGCAGCAGCAGCGCAGCGAGCATCGTGCGGGTGTAATCGACCTGCAGCAGGTGCGGAAACAGCGTCCACATCCGGCTCTGGGTCACCTCGCCCTTGAATTGCAGCGAGCGCAGGCCGCGCTGCCGGCGCACGTAGGGCCTGCCATCGGCGTGCTTCATGCGGCGCCGATCCGGCTTTCGTCCGGACCGGCATTCGCCACGCCGTGCGGCACGTGCCCCGCGGCGACATGCTGGCGCGCGCTGTCGATGTTGTGGCGCGAATCGTCGAAGAAGATGTCGGCGCCGAAGGCTTCCAGGAACGGCCCCTTGTGGCGGCCGCCGAGGAACAGCGCCTCGTCCAGGCGCACGCCCCAGTCGCGCAGGGTGCGGATCACCCGCTCGTGCGCCGGCGCCGAGCGCGCGGTGACCAGCGCGGTGCGGATCGGCGCATCGTTGCCGGCGGGGAACGCCTGCTGCAGTTGGTGCAGCGCCGACAGGAAGCCCTTGAACGGCCCGCCGGACAGCGGCGAGTGCGCGTTTTCCTGCTCGTACCTGCCGAAGGCCTCGACGCCGTGTTCGCGGCCGTAGCGCTCGCCCTCGTCGCCGAAGATCACCGCGTCGCCATCGAAGGCGATGCGCAGTTGTCGCGGATGCGCGTCGTCGTTCTGCGCCTGCTGCGGCAGGATGGTCGCCGCGGCGATGCCGTTCTGCAGCGCGAGCCGCACCGAGTCGGGATTGGCCGACAGGAACAGGTTGGCGCCGAATGGCTTGACGTACGGCCAGGTGGGCTCGCCGCTGGTGAAGGTCGCGCGCACGATGCCCAGGCCGTGGTGCTGGATCGAATTGAAGATGCGCAGGCCGGTATCGGCGGAATTGCGCGACAGCAGGATCACCTCGACCCGCGGCTCGTCCCCGGGCGCACCGGCGTTGAGCGCCAGCAGCTTGCGCACGACCGGGAACGCGACGCCCGGCGGCAGCGGATCGTCCTCGTGTTCGCGCTGGTAGCTCGCATAGGCGTCGACGCCCTGCGTCTCGTACAGCACGTGGCTCTGTTCCATGTCGAACAGCGCGCGCGATGTCACCGCGACGGTCAATAAGCGGGGGGTGTTGTCGGCCATGCGGCGATTATCGCAAAGCCGCGCCTGGTCCGTTGAACCCGGGACGTGGCAGGGAGTATGCGGCTTCCCCGCGCATCGCCGTTAATCGTCGCTTTGTTCCCGGGCCAGCTTGCGATGTTCCTTCTCGGCGGCCTTCGCGGCTTTTTCCTGCTCCCTTTCCGCATCCGCCCGGGCCTTGGCCTCGGCCCGGACCACGTCCGCCGGACGCGTGTCGATGTGCAGCACCGTCGCCGGGCCGAGCAGGTCGCCATGGGTGACCGCGCGCACTTCGACGTCCAGTTGCAGCGGCTTCTGTTGCGCGGGCGCATCGTCCGGCCACGTCAGCAGCAGCTCGTTGCGCGCGTTGTCCTTGCCGATCGCCACCGCGCGGGCCGGGAAAGCGTGGCCGGCATCGCCGTCGCCGCGCACGGCGAACTCGAAGCCAAGGTCGTCGGCCTTGTAGCTGCCGCCCTTCGCCTTGACGCTGAGCACGAGGATGCCTTGCGCATCGCAGCTGCCCGCCGCGCCACCGACGCCGCGGGTCACGCTGACCAGTTCCGCCCTGGGCGCGTCCAGCGCATTGTCCGGCGCCTGCAACGGTTGTGCGTCCTTGCTGATCTCGAACGGCACGTAGCCGGTGCTCATCGCACAGACCGTCGTGCCCGACGCCTGCAGCAGCGTCGACAAAACCAGCGACATCATCCCCGCCATCTCCGTCTCTCCTCGGTTGCACCTGGTTTGCCGTCATGCGTCAGTTGCGTGACGGTCAGCGCGAACATATACGATGCAGCGCAACAATTGGAAGAGGAAAACGTGAACTACACCACGAATTGCTCGCTGAGGATGCGTTCTTCGAGGTTGTGCTCCGGGTCGAACAGCAGGGTCACGCTGCGATCGCGGATCTCGCGGATGACGACCTCGACCACGTCGCGCACTTCGTGCGAATCGGCGGTGACGCTGACCGGGCGCTTGTCCGCGTCGAGCACGCGGAAGCGGAACTCGGTGTCGGCCTTGAGGATCGCCCCGCGCCAGCGCCGCGGCCGGTACACGGCAATCGGGGTCAGCGCCAGCGTGCCGGAGCCCAGCGGCAGGATCGGCCCGTACACCGAGTAGTTGTACGCGGTGCTGCCGGCGGGCGATGCGACCAGCACGCCGTCGCAGATCAGTTCGTCGATGCGGGTCTGCCCGTTCAGGTCGATGCGCAGGTGCGCGGTCTGGTGGGTCTGGCGCAGCAGCGAGACGTCGTTGTAGGCGACCGAATCGAATTCGTGGCCGGACGCGGTGCGCGCATGCATCGCCAGCGGATGCAGCGCGGCAGGTTCGGCGGCGGCGATGCGCTCGTGCAGGCCGTCGGGGCGATACTGGTTCATCAGGAACCCGACCGTGCCCAGCTTCATCCCGTACACCGGCCGGCCCAGTCCACCGTAACGATGCAGGGTCTGCAGCATGAAACCGTCGCCGCCGAGGGCGACGATGATGTCCGCGCCGGCCGGTTCGACGTTGCCGTGCGCGCCCGCCAGCACGGCCAACGCCGCTTGCGCGTCGGCGACCGGACTGGCGAGGAAAGCGAGGCGCGCCGCGGTCATCGCTCAATCCACCAGTTGCGACAGGCGCTGCACCGCGACCGAGACGGTCGGGTAATCCAGCGCTTTCTGCGCGGCCAGTTCGTTGAGCATGGCCAGGGTGAAGCGCATCGCGTTGTCGTCGCGGCGCAGCCATTGCGCGACCTTCTCCTCGGCGCTGCCGCCGCGCATGCCCAGCACCTGGCTGGTGAGCTGGCGATGGCGCGTGCACAGTTCGTCGCGCAGCACGCCGCGCGCGACCGCATGCCAGCGGCCATCGACCTGCAACGCGTCGACCTGCTGCAACAGCCACGGCAGGTGCAGCGCTTCGCCGATGCGGTAATGCACCTTGGACACTTCGACCACGCCGAGCTTGTGCGCCAGCGCCACTTCGATGATGTCGCACGACGGCTCCAGGTACGGCAACGCGGCGATCTGGCCGGCCAGCGATGCCGGCAGGCCCTTTTCCTTCCACGCCTGCAGGCTGGCGACGTAGGCCGGGCGCAGCGAATCCGGCAGCACGCCATCGGCGGCGCGGATGTCGTTGTAACCGCCGTGGTAGCGCGCGACCGCAGTGGCGATGTCCGGCAGCTTGCCCGGGCGGTTGAGCAGCCAGCGCGTGAACGAGCGCTGCAGCTTCCAGATCACCTGCAGCGCATCGATCTGCACGCTTTCCGGCACCTTGCCGTCGAGCGCGTCGATCTGCTTCCACAGCGCGCGCGCGTCCAGCGTTTCGCGGGTGATCGTGTAGGCCTTGGCCACGTCGCCGATGCCGCGGCCGGTGTCTTCCTGCAGGCGCAGCAGGAAGGTCGCGCCCATGCGGTTGATCGTCGAATTGGTCACCGCGGTGGCGATGATTTCGCGCTTGAGGCGGTGCTGCTCCATTTCCGCCGCGTACTTCTTCTGCAACTGCGACGGGAAGTAACGCAGCAATTCCTTCGACAGGTACGGGTCTTCCGGCACGTCGGTATCCAGCAACTGCTGGAACGCGACGAGCTTGGCGTAGCTCAGCAACACCGACAATTCGGGACGGGTCAGGCCCTGCCCGCGTGCCTTGCGTTCGGCGATTTCCGCATCGCTCGGCAGGAATTCGATCTGGCGGTCCAGCAGGCCCTGCGCTTCCAGCGACTGGATGAAATGCTGCTTGGAACCGAGGCGCGAAACGCTCATGCGTTCCATCAGGCTCAGCGCCTGGTTCTGGCGATAGTTGTCGGTGAGCACCAGCGCGCCGACCTCGTCGGTCATCGCCGCCAGCAGCTTGTTGCGCGCGTTGATGGTGAGCTGGCTGGCCTGCACCACGCTGTCGAGCAGGATCTTGATGTTGACTTCGTGGTCGGAGGTGTCGACGCCGGCGCTGTTGTCGATGAAGTCGGTGTTGAGCAGCACGCCATGCTTCGCCGCCTCGACGCGGCCGAGCTGGGTGCAGCCGAGGTTGCCGCCCTCGCCGACGATCAGGCAACGCAGTTCGGCGCCGTTGACGCGCAATGCATTGTTGGCGCGGTCGCCGACGTCGGCATGGGTTTCGCTCGATGCCTTGACATAGGTGCCGATGCCGCCGTTCCACAGCAGGTCGACCGGGGCTTTCAGGACCGCGCTCATCAATTCGGTCGGCGACAGCGACTTGATGCCCTCGGCGATGCCGAGCGCGGCGCGCATTTCCGGGCTGATGTCGATCGACTTCAACGAACGCGCGAACACGCCGCCGCCCCTGGAGATCAATTTCGCGTTGTAGTCCGCCCAAGACGAACGCGGCAACGCGAACAGGCGCTGGCGTTCGGCGAACGACAGCGCCACGTCGGGATTCGGGTCGATGAAGAGGTGGCGATGATCGAACGCGGCCAGCAGCCGGGTGTGCTCGCTGAGCAGCATGCCGTTGCCGAACACGTCGCCGCTCATGTCGCCGACGCCGACGCAGCTGAAATCCTGCGTCTGGCAATCTCGGCCGAGCGCGCGGAAGTGGCGCTTGACCGATTCCCACGCACCGCGCGCGGTGATGCCCATGCCCTTGTGGTCGTAGCCGACCGAACCGCCCGAGGCGAACGCGTCGCCGAGCCAGAAACCGTGCGCGATCGCCAACCCGTTCGCGATGTCGCTGAAAGTGGCGGTGCCCTTGTCCGCGGCGACGACCAGGTACGGATCGTCGTTGTCGTAGCGCACCACATTCGGCGGTGGCACGACCTTGCTGCCGACGAGGTTGTCGGTGATGTCGAGCAAGCCCTGGATGAACAGCTTGTAGCAGGCGATGCCTTCGGCCAGCACCGCGTCGCGGTCGCCGCCGATGGGGGATTTTTTGACGTAGAAACCGCCCTTGGCGCCGACCGGCACGATCACCGTGTTCTTCACCATCTGCGCCTTGACCAGGCCGAGGACTTCGGTGCGGAAATCCTCGCGCCGATCCGACCAGCGCAGGCCGCCACGCGCGACCGGACCGAAGCGCAGGTGCACGCCTTCGACGCGCGGCGAGTACACGAAGATTTCGCGGTACGGACGCGGCTTCGGCAAATCCGGCACCTTGGCCGAATCGAACTTGAAGCTGATCGTGTGCGCGAAGTCACCTTCGGCATCACGCTGGTAATAGCTGGTGCGCAAGGTGGCATCGATCGCGCCGATGAAGCCGCGCAGGATGCGGTCGTCGTCGAGGCTGGACACGCGATCGAGCAACTTGTGCAGCGCACCGCGGATGACCCCGACCTGTTCGGCGCGCGCGCCGCTGCGCACGTCGACCACCGGCTGCAGGATGGCCTTCGCCGTCTCGTCGTCGCCGGCGAGCACGCGCAGTTGCGCGGCGAGCAGTTCCTGGCCCTTGCGGATGTCGCCCTTGCTTTCCTTGCCAGTGATCGGGTCGAAGCGCGCCTCGAACAGTTCGACCAGCAACCGCGCCAGCAGCGGATAGCGCGCCAGCGCCGCTTCGACGTAGGCCTGCGAGAACGGCACGCCGGTCTGCAGCAGGTACTTCAGGTAACCGCGCAGCACCGCGATCTGGCGCCAATGCAGGGAAGCGCCGAGCACCAGCCTGTTGAAGCCGTCGTTCTCGGCTTCGCCGCGCCAGACCTGCTCGAACGCGTCCTCGAATGCGGCGGCGCTGGCGGCGACGTCTCCGTTCCTGTCGAACGCGCCGCCGACGCTCGATGCGACCTCGAATTCCTGGATGCAGAACGCACCGTCCTCGGTCTGCAGGTTGTAGGGCTGCTCGGACAGCACGCGCAGGCCCATGTTCTCCATCAGCGGCAATGCGTCGGACAACGGGATGCCGTTGTCCTTGCGGTACAGGTTGAGGCGCAGGCCGGCGTCGGCGGCGCGGCGCAGGCTCAGGCGCAGGGCGTCGTCGCCGGCACCGGCGGCGAGCGCGGCAAGGTGTTCGACGTCGGTCGCGGCGGCCTGCGGCGACACGCTCTGGATGTACCCGGCCGGCAACGCGCGCGCCCATGCGGCGGCGAGCTTGAGGCCTTCGGTTTCGCCATGGCGGTTGACCAGTTCCTCGCGCAGGTCGTCCTGCCAGTTGCGCAGCAGCTCGGCCATGCGCGCTTCCAGTTCGGCCGAATCCAGTTCGACCCGCTCGCCGGTCTTCGGCCGCACGATCAAGTGCAGCTGCGCCAGCGGCGACTGGCCAAGGGTGACCGAGGAATCGACGTATTCGCCGTGCAGCGCGTCGCGCATCAGGGTTTCGATGCGCAGGCGCACGTCGGTGTTGAAACGTTCGCGCGGGATGAACACCAGCGCCGAGAAGAAGCGGCCGAACCTGTCGCGACGCAGGAACAGCTTGCTGCGCACCCGCTCCTGCAGGCCGAGGATGCCCATCGCGGTGGCATAGAGCTCCTCCTCGCTGCTCTGGAACAGTTCCTCGCGCGGCAGGGTTTCGAGGATGTGGCGCAGCGCCTTGCCGCTGTGGCTGCTGATGCTCAGGCCGCTGCGGCCCATCACGTATTCATAGCGCTGGCGCACCAGCGGGATTTCCCACGGGCGGCGGCTGTAGGCGCTGGAGGTGTACATGCCGAGGAAGCGCTGCTCGGCGATGATCTTGCCGCGGGCGTCGAATTCGAGCACGCCGATGTAATCCATGTAGCCGCTGCGGTGCACCTGCGAGCGCGCATTGGTCTTGGTCAGGATCAGCGCCTCGCGCAGGCCGCCGTGCGCGTTCAGGTCGCTGGCGGCGAGCGTGGACACCGGACGCGCCGGAGACTTGTCCCTGCCGCGCAGCAGGCCCAGCCCGCTTTCCTCGACCGGCGCCAGCACTTCGATGCCGTCGCGCTTCTCGACCCGGTACTCGCGATAGCCGAAGAAGGTGAAGTGATCGCTCGCCGACCAGCGCAGGAATTCCTGCGCTTCACGGCGGCCGTGGTCGTCAACCGGCAATTTGCGCGTGGTCAGGTCGTCGGCCAGCATCAGCATGCGTTCGCGCATCGTGCCCCAGTCGGCGACGATGCGCCGCACCGCGTCCAGCGCCCCGTGCAGGGATGCCTCGATCCGCGCCATCTGCTCGGGCACCTGGCGATCGATTTCCAGCAGCATCAGCGATTCGGCCTTGCCCTCGCCCACCGCCTGCAGCTTGCCGGCCTTGTCGCGTTCGAGCCGCAGCAGTGGATGGCCGAGCACGTGCACGCCCACGCCCATCTCGGCCAGGGCCATGCTCACGGTATCGACCAGGAACGGCATGTCGTCGTTGACGATCTGCAGCGCCGAGTGCGCGCTGTCCCAGCCATGCTCGGCCTTGTTCGGGTTGAACACGCGCAACCTGGCGCCGCCGGGCTTGCGCTGGCGGGCGAACTCGCGCATGTCCAGCGCCATCGCCGCCCACGCCTCGGCGCCATGCAACGGGTATTCGTCCGCCTCCAGGCGCTTGTAGAAGTCCGCGACGAAGGCCAGCGCCTGTTCGCGCTGCTCGGCCGGGGCCAGCCGGCGCACGGCGGCGAGCACGGGGGCGAGACTGAAGGTTTCCGACGACTTCGAGGATTGTTTCGACACCGTATTCTTGCTTGCGCGTTTCATGCGATTGCGGCTCTGCGATGGTTTCGTGTGTGTGCAATAGTGTATGCCGCTTGCCGTTGCACGCCCATGTCCGCACGGATGCGAGGACACATTCGCAAAAACATACTTTCGGCAGGGTTGAAATCCTGAACTACCCGGTATACTTGCACGGCAAACAGTCGCGCCGCGTGCGCGATGCCCCCGCGAACACATCAAGACAAAGTCACGGAGTTCCTCCATGCGCACCACGTTCCGCCCCCTTGCCTTGGGCAGCGCCTTCGCGCTCGCGCTCGCCGCCTGCAAACCTTCGGCCCCGCCGCAACCGCCGCCGCCGGAAGTGGGCGTGGTCGAGGCCAAGTCGCAGACGGTGCCGTTGCAGCGTGAACTGGTCGGGCGCCTGTCGCCGTTCCGCAGCTCGGACGTGCGCGCGCGCGTGGCCGGCGTGCTGCTCAAGCGCGTCTACACCGAAGGCAGCGACGTCAAGGAAGGCCAGTTGATGTTCCAGATCGACCCGGCCCCGCTGAAGGCCGTGCTCGATGCCGCGCAGGCCAACCTGACCTCCGCGCAGGCCACCTATGCCAATGCGCACGTGGCCGCCGAACGCGCGCGCCAACTGGCGCCGCAGAAGTACGTTTCGGCCAGCGACCTGGACAGCGCCGAAGCCAACGAGCGCAGCAGCGCCGCGGCCGTGCAGCAGGCCCAGGCCAACGTCAACACCGCCCGGATCAACCTCGGCTACACCGCCGTGACCGCGCCGATCTCCGGCCGCTCCGGCATGCAGCAGGTCACCGAAGGCGCGCTGGTCGGCCAGGGCGACACGACCCTGCTGACCACGATCGACCAGATCGACCCGCTGTACGTGAACTTCGCGATGGCGGTGAACGAGTACGACGCGCTGAAGAACTCCAGCAACGTCAGCCTCGCCGGCCAGGGCCAGGCCAAGGTCAGCATCACCCTGTCCAATGGCAGTACCTACGACCAGCCGGGCACGATCGACTTCGCCGATGCCACCGTCGACCCGAGCACCGGTTCGGTCAGCCTGCGCGCCAAGTTGCCGAACCCGGACAAGACCCTGTTGCCGGGCAGTTTCGTCAGCTTCAAGGCCGACCTCGGTACCCGCACCGGCGTGTTCCTGGTACCGCAGGCCGCGGTGCTGCGCGATACCGTCGGGCCATACGCGATGGTGGTCGGCGCCGACGGCAACGTCACCCGCAAGAACCTCACCGTCGATGGCCAGCAAGGCAGCAACTGGGCGGTCACCGGCGGCCTGGCGACCGGTGACAAGATCGTCGTCGACGGCCTGCAGAAGGTGAAGGAAGGCCAGCCGGCCAAGCCGACGCCGTGGCAGCCGCAAGCGGCCCCCGGCGCGCAGACCGCCGCCGCTCCCGCCGCAAAGCAATAAGAAGCCGAGGAAGGAAGCACCCCCATGCCCAAGTTTTTCATCCAGCACCCGGTGTTCGCCTGGGTGGTGGCCATCCTGATCTCGTTGAGCGGCGTGATCGCCTTGCTCAACCTCGGCATCGAGTCGTACCCGACGATCGCCCCGCCGCAGGTCACGGTCTCCGCCAACTATCCGGGCGCCAGCGCCGACACCGCCGAGAAATCGGTCACCCAGGTGATCGAGCAGCAGCTGACCGGCATCGACCACCTGCTGTATTTCAACTCGTCGTCCTCGTCGAACGGCCGCGTCACCATCACCCTGACCTTCGAGACCGGCACCAACCCGGACATCGCCCAGGTCCAGGTGCAGAACAAGGTCGCCCTGGCCGAACCGCGCCTGCCCTCGGAAGTGAACCAGCAGGGCGTGGTCGTGGCCAAGGCCGCTGCCGGCTTCCTGATGGCGGTGGCATTGAAGTCGGACAACCCGGCGATCAACCGCGACGCGCTCAACGACATCGTCGGCGCGCGCGTGCTCGAGCAGATCTCGCGCCTGCAAGGCGTCGGCGCGACCCAGCAGTTCGGCGCCGAATACGGCATGAGCATCTGGCTCGACCCGCAGAAACTGCAGGGCTACCACCTTGCGCCAAGCGACGTGTACAACGCGATCAGCACCCAGAACGTGCAGTTCGCCGCCGGCGCGGTCGGCGCCGATCCGGCACCGCCGGGCCAGGGCTTCACCGCCACGGTCACCGCCGAAGGCCGCTTCAGCCAGCCTTCGCAGTTCGAGAACGTGATCCTGCGCACCAACAGCGACGGCACCACGGTGCACCTGAAGGACGTCGGCCGGGTCGAATTCGGCCCGCAGAACTACGGCTTCGACACCAACTACAACGGCAAGCCGATCGCCCTGTTCGCGATCCAGTTGCTGCCCGGCGCCAACGCGCTGGACGTGGCCACCGCGGTGCGCGCGAAGATGGACGAACTGGCGCCGAGCTTCCCGCAGGGCGTGACCTGGTTCTCGCCGTTCGACAGCACCACCTTCGTCACCGTGTCGATCCACGAAGTGGTCGAGACCCTGATCGAAGCGATCGTGCTGGTGTTCTTCGTGATGCTGGTGTTCCTGCAAAACCTGCGCGCCACCATCATCCCCACGCTGGTGATCCCGGTCGCGCTGCTGGGCACCTTCCTCGGCATGTGGGTCATCGGCTTCACCATCAACCAGCTGACCCTGTTCGCGATGGTGCTGGCGATCGGCATCCTCGTCGATGACGCGATCGTCGTCATCGAGAACGTCGAACGCATCATGACCGAGGAACACCTGCCGCCGAAGGAAGCTACCGAGAAGGCGATGGGCCAGATCAGCGGCGCAGTGGTGGCGATCACCGTGGTGCTCGCCGCAGTGTTCATTCCTTCGGCATTGCAGCCTGGCGCGGCCGGTCTGATCTACAAGCAGTTCGCGCTGACGATTGCCGTCGCGATGGCGTTCTCCGCATTCCTCGCGCTGAGCTTCACCCCGTCGCTGTGCGCTTCGTTCCTGAAGCCCACGCATGGCGAACCCAACGCGTTCTTCCGCGCCTTCAACCGCTACTACGACGCGACCAGCAACCGCTACATCAAGCTGATCGGCAACACCTTGCGGCAGACCCCGCGCTGGATGGCGGTGTTCGCGGTGCTGGTGGTGCTGTGCGGCTTCCTGTTCACCCGCCTGCCGACCGCGTTCCTGCCCGAGGAAGACCAGGGCTTCGCCCTGACCATCGTGCAGTTGCCGCCGGGCGCGACCAAGGCGCGCACGACCGAAATCTGGAGCCAGGTGATCGACAAGCTGCAGCAGGACGATGCCTTCGAGGGCATCGCCCAGATCAGCGGTTTCAGCTTCGTCGGCATCGGCGAAAACGTCGGCATGGGCTTCATCCGCCTCAAGCCGTGGGACGAGCGCAAGGAAACCGCCCCCGAGTTCATCGCCAAGGCCAACGGCCGCATGCAGGGCATCAAGGGTGCGCAGATCTTCATCGTCAACCTGCCGACGGTACAGGGCCTCGGCCAGTTCAGCGGCTTCGACATGTGGTTGCAGGATCGCGCCGGCGCCGGTCGCCAGGCACTCGACCAGGCCCGCAACACCTTGCTCATGAAGGCCAACCAGAACACCGGCATGCTGACCGCAGTGCGTCCGAACGGCCTGGAAAACGCCCCGCAGCTGAACCTCGCCGTGGACCGCGTGCAGGCGCAGTCGATGGGCCTGTCGGTCAGCGACGTGTTCAACACCATCCAGATGCTGATGGCACCGGTATACGTCAACGACTTCTTCTACGCCGGCCGCGTCAAGCGCGTGTACATGCGCGCCGACGCGCCGTTCCGCACTGGCCCCGAATCGCTGTCGAGCTACTACGTGCCCAGCGCCACCGCCAAGGACAGCGACGGCCAGAGCAAGATGATCCCGCTGTCCAGCGTGGTGAAGCCCCGTTGGGATTTCAGCGCACCGGTGCTGACCCGCTACAACGGCTACTCGGCGGTGGAAATCAACGGCTCGGAAGCGCCGGGCAAGAGCTCCGGTCAGGCGATGATCGCGATGGAGGACATCGTCCACAACGACCTTCCGGCCGGCTACGGCTTCGACTGGTCGGGCATGTCGTACCAGGAAATCCTCGCCGGCAACTCGGCCTCGCTGCTGATGGTGCTGTCGGTGGTGGTGGTGTTCCTGTGCCTCGCCGCGTTGTACGAAAGCTGGTCGATCCCGGTCGCGGTGCTGCTGGTGGTGCCGATCGGCATGCTCGGCACGGTGGTGTTCTCGCTGCTGCGCGGCATGCCGAACGACCTGTACTTCAAGATCGGCCTGATCACCGTGATCGGTTTGGCGGCGAAGAACGCGATCCTGATCGTCGAGTTCGCGGTGGAACTGCTCGGCCACGGCAAGACCCTGCGCGAAGCGTCGATCGAAGCGGCCAAGCTGCGCTTCCGCCCGATCCTGATGACCAGCTTCGCCTTCATCCTCGGCGTGTTCCCGCTGGTGATCTCCAGCGGCGCCGGCGCCAACTCGCGCCACTCCATCGGCACCGGCGTGATCGGCGGCATGCTGTTCGCCACCCTGATAGGCGTGGTCCTGATCCCGCTGTTCTTCACCGTGGTCCGGCGCATGCTCGGCGACAAACTGGACGAGCCCTCGTCGCAATACCTGCAGACCAGGCAGGAAACCAATTCGCACACGCAGGACCTGCGCTGAGCGAATCGGAAGCGGCAAACGAAAAATCCCGGCTTTCGCCGGGATTTTTTGTCGCGCGGGTTTTACCGACGAACCTTCAGGCTGCGGCTTCCTGCACGGCCTCCGCGATCAGCTTCTCCGGCACGCCGCGCTTGCGCAACGCCGCGGCCAAACGCGCGGTGGCGCCAAAATCATGCATTGCCTCGTCGCGGCGCAACCCCTCGCTGACATAGGACTTCAGCAAAGCCTGATAGCCGCTCATGCCCTTGTGCGGGGCGATGGCCTTCAACGATTCCACCACATCCACCGGCATGCGCACGGTGATCGTGGTCATTTCCCGATCCTTCTTCAACCGTGTTTTCAGCATTTCAGGAATCATGTTCTGCGCGCTCGCGTGGGTTCGCCGTTCTTGCCGAGATGATGCGGATGGCATCGTCCTCGATGACGACATGGACGACGAACAGCAAATGCCCATGCACGTCAAAACCGATCACCGCATCACGGGTCTCATCGTTGCGGCTGGCATCCACCACGCGCAGGAACGGGTCGAAGAACGCTTCAGCCGCCTGCTCGAAACGGATGCCATGCCGGTGGACGTTCAGCCGCGCCTTGTCCGCATTCCAGACGAAGCTCGCGCCATTCAACTCGAAATGGACGTCCACAGCCGTCACCTTGCGCCGTTGAATTTACATTGTCAATACAAACAACCGATGCCTCACACCACCACGGCCTTGCTCGAATCGACCAGCCCGTACTGCGCGGCCAGCCGCGCCAGCGCGATGCTGTCCTGCACCGCGAGCTTGTCGAACAATCGCGTCTTGTGCGTGTTGACGGTCTTCGCGCTCAGGCTCAAGCGCCGGGCGATGTCGTCCTGGCGCAGGCCCTGCACCAGCAGCATCGACACTTCCAGCTCGCGCGGCGACAGCGTGTCGAACGGCGAGGCTTCGCCGGCAACGTTCGACAACGCCATGTTCTGCGCGATCGAATTGCCCAGGTACTTCTTGCCGCGCGCCACGTCGCGCACCGCGCGCAGCAGTTCGGCCGCGTCGCCGCCCTTGCCGAGGTAGCCGGACGCGCCGGCTTCGAGCAGGCGCTTGGGCAACGGTCCATCTTCCAGCACCGAGACGATGATGACCTTGGTGCCCTCGTCACGGGCGACACGCTCGGTAATGTCCATTCCGCTCAGGCCCGGCAGGTGCAGGTCGCACAGCACCACGTCGGGTTTGAGCTTGCGCACCTGCGGAATCCCGGTCTCGCCGCTGTCCGCTTCGCCAACGACCTCGATGTCCATTTCACCGGAAAGAATCAGCTTGATGCCCGCACGCACCAGTGCATGATCGTCGATCAGGAAAACGCGAATTGCCATGGCCAAGCTCCTTTTGACAGTGACGTTAGCGAAAAGTCTGCAACGGTGCACGGACAGCGGTAAAGCAGGCGCATTGCCCGGCGTGGCGTAGGAAAAACCCGGATAAAGCGCGTGCTACCCACCTAGAATTTTTCTAGTCGAAATTTTCGCGCCTGCGCCTGGAGCCACAAAAAATCAAACAATATCAATCAGATGCACAACATATCGCAGTGCGCCATAGCTCCGTCACTGCCTATAAATTTTTGTTGACTTTGTGTGAGGAAGCTCACATTAATAGAAACATGAATCAGCACCCTGCCGGAAGCGGGTGCAGATTCGGATGGAAGTGCAGTCGGTTGTTTCACTGCAGTCTCACTCACGGAGCAGAGTGATGAAACGGATTGGGGAAGTTTCAGGCACACGGGGATTCGCGGCCCACACCACTCGGGTTGCCGCGTTCGCGCATGCGTTGCGCGCATTTTTCGCCATCGACTTCCGTACCCCCATTGCAACGCCCGTGGCCGTCTCGGCCGCGGGGTTTCGTCGTGCGCACGACCGTTGTGATTTCGACCGACGTTCTCGGTCACGTTCATTCCCCGTGTAGGGGACATTTGGCCAAACACACCTCTGAAGGAATAGAGAAATGAACGCAATCCGGAAGTTCTTGAAGGAAGAAGACGGCGTTACTGCGCTGGAATATGGCCTCTTGGCCGCCCTCATTGCCGCAGTATTAATCGGTGCAGCAACCACTTTCAGCACAGCTCTCGGGAATCTTTGGGGCCGACTGACCGCAATCTTGGACGCACACTGAATACCACGAAACATCACGACACAAACAACCATTGAAGGATCAATGGACATTCTTTTGACCGCCTTGATGATTGCGCTGGCATTGCAGGT
>JAATFG010000103.1 GCA_015655355.1 Lysobacterales bacterium | reverse complement strand
GACCTCCTCGAATGCCTTTGGCAGCGCGACCCAGGTCTGCATGCCGTGCACCTGCGTGGCGTGCGCGCGCAAATCCTGCGGCGTGCGCTCGCTGTGGGCGATGCCGCGGCCGGCGGTCATCCAGTTCACCGCGCCCGGTTCGATGGTGAGTTCGGAGCCGAGCGTGTCCTTGTGGTGGATCGCACCCTCCCACAGGTACGTCACCGTGGCCAGGCCGATGTGCGGATGCGGGCGCACGTCCATGCCCGCGCCGATGGCGAAGGTGGCCGGACCGATGTGGTCGACGAACACGAACGGGCCGACGCTGCGCGCCTGGATGCTCGGCACCGCGCGGCGGACCATGAAGCCGTCGCCGAGGTCGTGGATGCGGGGCGGGATGATCAGTGTCATGTTCTTCTCCGAAAATGCGAGGCCAATTGCTGACCGGATGCGTGAAACGCGGTATCGGTCACGTCCATGATAGGTTAGGGCGAAGGGGGCTTCGAGTACCATGTACCGGCGCGGAAAAGGCCGTTCCAGCGGCCATGCTTCAGGAACAGGAATGCGTTTGATCTCACCGATGAACATGCCCGCGCGCAGGGCGTTTTGCGCGGCCAGTGCCGCGCTGGCATTGATGCTTGGCGGCTGCACCAGCATCGAGGTGCGCAGCGCCGACCTCGTGCGCGCCACGCAGCGCTTGTGCATCCAGCAGAACCCGCAGGTGCCGGCGCAATTCCTCGGCGTGCTGCAACAGGCGATCGCCGCCAACGGCCTGGCCGCGGACGTGTTCGCGCAAGGCCAGCAGCCGGCGGATTGCCGCTATGTCGTCACCTACGCGGCCACGCGCAGCGATGCGAGCTTCGCCATCGTCCGCGACGGCGAAGCGGTGGCCGTCGGCAAGTACCACGTGCGCGGCACCCGTGTTGCGTTCGCCAAGCCGGAAAGCCTCAAGGCGCAGGTCGATCCGGTGATCGACCAGTTGCTTGCGATCTACAAGCGCAACGGCGCGCCGCCGAAGGCGACCGCGCAGGGCCTTGCGCCGACCACGTTCGAGCCGGTCGCGGAAAGCCGCACCCAGCTCGATGCGTTGCCGGGCCGCAACGCGACCGATTTCGTGCCGGTGGCGCGCAAGCCGTCGCTGGCCGGCACCGTGCCGGCGACGTTGCCGCCGGCCGATGCGACCGCCACGGCGCCCGTCCAACATCCGCAGCCACAGGCCGCGCCGGTGCAACCCGTGCGTGCACCGGCCATCGCCACGCAACCTGCGCCGCAGGCGATGCCGCAAGTTGTCGCACCTGTTGTCGTCGCCGCGCCGCAAACGGTGCCGGTGCAGCAAGCGCCGCCGCCGCTCGTGCAATCCGCGCCGCAGGCGCAGCAATCGATGGAGCAATACGCGCAGCAGGTGTATGCGCAACCGCAGCCAGCGCAGACGGCTGCATTGAATTCGCCGCAAGCCAGGCCGACCGCCGTCGTTCCGGCGCAAGCCACGTCGGCGGCGAGCGCCGCGAACGGCACTGGCGACGACGGCAAGCGCATCGCCTACACCGATTCGCCGGAGGGCGCGGCGCGTTCGATCGCCGCGATCCGCAACTGCATGGTGCGCTTCACCCAACTCCAGCAATACAACGGCCGCACCGTGTATTCGTCGGTGTGCTGGGGCGACAAGCGCCTGCTGATTTCCTGCGAAGCGGGCGTTTGCCGCGAGATGCGTTGAATACAAGAATGCCCCGCGATGCGGGAGATTTTCTTATCAAGGAGATTCGAATGAAGTGCTTGATTCTTCTGGTGTGTTTGTTTGCAACTACGGCCTATGCGGAAGGCAATGGCGAGGGGCGTCCCGTCATATTTTCGCAAGACACCGATATGTGGGGCCTGCGTGTGAATGCGACCGGTACGGTGACAAATCACGAAAAGACGTTGGATGTGCATTTGGACGAACTGACGTTCGGTTCCAATCCGTCGAACAAGAGAGGTGCGCAGATTGTTGACTACACGGTTTGCTTGGTTTATCAGAAAACCGAAGAGGCATGGGATAAAACAGAATGTGCTAGGCCCGTCAAGCACGAGAAACAATTCAGCGACGGTGAAGTGGAGACGATCAAGGACGTGTCTTTTTCACTGGAAAAGGTAGACAAGTTGCCACTCAACTTGTTTTGGTTGGTGCTGATTGTCGACAATAAAAAGGTAATAAACGGCTATATGACGACATTCGCGCAGAGCCAAAGTGATGTGCTGCATTTCGCAGCGGAGCCGGCACAGTAATCATGCCGGCGCCAGTGCCGCCAGCAAGCCCTTGGCCGCATTGAAGCGGTCGTCGCGTTCGGGCATCGGCAGCTTGATCTTCAGCTTGTCCGAGCCGTCCATCGCGTAGGTTTTCGGTTGCTTCTGGATCATGCGGATGATCGTCATCGGGTCGATGTCCGGTTTCTGCTCGAACACGATGCGTCCGCCGGCTTCGCCGAGTTCGAGTTTGCGGATGCCCAACCGGTTCGCCGCGAGTTTCAATTCCGCGATCGCGAAGAGATTTCTCGCCGCGTCCGGCAGCAGGCCGAAGCGGTCGATCATCTCGACCTGGAAGTCGCGCAGCTCGTCCACGTCGCGCGCGCCGCTGATGCGCTTGTACAGGGTCAGGCGGGTGTGCACGTCGGGCAGGTAATCGTCGGGAATCAATGCGGGAACATGCAGCTCGACTTCCGCGCCGCGGTTTTCCTGGGCCGCATCCACGTCCGGCAACTTGCCCTGCCTGATCGAACGCACCGCGCGTTCCAGCAATTCGGTGTACAGGCTGAAACCGATTTCGGCCATCTGTCCGCTCTGGTCTTCGCCGAGCAATTCGCCGGCGCCGCGGATTTCCAGATCGTGCGTGGCGAGGGTGAAGCCGGCGCCGAGTTCGTCCATCGACGCGATCGCTTCGAGCCGGCGCTGCGCATCCGGGGCGATGCTGCGCTGGTCCGGAATCAGCAGGTACGCATAGGCGCGATGATGCGAGCGCCCGACGCGGCCGCGCAACTGGTGCAACTGGGCCAGGCCGAAACGCTCGGCATGTTCCACCACCATGATGGTGGCTTCCGGCACATCCACGCCCACCTCGATCACCGTGGTAGCGACCAGCATCTGGGTCTCACCGGCTTTGAAGGCAGCCATTGCCGCGTCGCGGTCCGCCGCTTTCATCTTGCCATGCACCAGGCCGACGTTAAGTCCCAGCGCCTGGCGCAGCATCCCGGCGCGGACCTCGGCGGCGGCCAGGTCGATCTTCTCGGATTCCTCCACCAGCGGGCACACCCAATAGGCGCGGCTGCCCCGGTCCAGCGCGGTGCGCAGATGGGCGATCAGTTCGTCCAGCCGGTCGGCGCTCATCACCCGCGTCTCCACCGGCTTGCGGCCCGGCGGGCGGCCGGTGATCTGGGACACATCCATGTCGCCATAGGCGGTCAGCGCCAGGGTGCGCGGGATCGGCGTCGCCGTCATCACCAGCACGTCGGCGGCGCTTTTCTT